>JBKOWY010000169.1:0-5639 GCA_046724655.1 Actinomycetota bacterium | reverse complement strand
GCCGCGAACTTCGCGGGCGAGCTGATCCAGCCGCGGGAGGTGGGCTACGACGCCGCCCGGCAGCTCTGGAACGGGCATGTACAACGGCGGCCGGCGTTGATTGCTCGGTGCGGGGGCGTCGCTGATGTGATGGCGGCAGTGCGGTTCTGTCGGGACCACGACCTGCCCGCATCGGTGCGAGGCGGCGGGCACGCCGTCGCCGGGCACGCCATCTGCGACGGCGGCGTCGTCATCGACCTGTCGGCGATGACCGGATCACGGGTCGATCCTCTGGCGCGCACGATCCAGCTCGAAGGCGGTTGCCTGAATGCGCATCTCGACTGGGAGAGCCAGGCGTTCGGGCTCGCCGCCACGGGCGGGATCGTCAGCCATACCGGGATTGGCGGCCTGACCCTGGGCGGCGGGCTCGGACACCTGATGCGCAAGTTCGGGCTCGCCATCGACGGACTCCGCTCGTGTGATCTCGTCACCGCCGACGGCGAGTTCTTCGTGGCCAGCGAACGGGAGAACCCCGAGCTGTTCTGGGGGCTGCGGGGCGGCGGCGGCAACTTCGGCATCGTCACCAGCTTCACGTTCGAGCTGCAGCCGCTCGGCCCGACCGTGCTCGCCGGGATCGTGGCGTGGCCGATGGACCATGCGCCCCAGGTGCTCCGGTTCCTCCGGGAGTTCATCGCCGTGGCACCCGACGAGGTCGGCTTGATGGCCAACTTGCGCTTGGCGCCGCCGCTCCCGGTCGTGCCCGAGGATCTGTGGGGCAAGCCGATCGTGGCGCTGGTTGCGACCTATGCCGGCCCGGTCGACGAGGGTCGCGACGTGCTGGCGCCGATCCGGGAGCTCCCCACCCCGGCGTTCGACGCCCTGACGCCAAAGGCGTACGTGACGCACCAGAAGATGTTCGACGCGGTGTACCCGCACGGCCGGCACTACTACTGGAAGTCCCACAAGCTCGGGCCGCTCACCGACGAGATCATCGACGTGGTGGTCGACCAGGCGGCGCAGGTGACGTCGCCGCTGTCGGCAGTGCCGATCTTCTCCCTCGGGGGCGCCGTGGCGCGGGTGCCCGAGGAGTCGACCGGGTTCCCGTACCGTGACGCCGCACACGACATCAACATCGTGGCGTCGTGGCTTCCCGAGGAGGTCGGTGACGCCGACCGCCACATCGAGTGGACACGGAGGTTCTTCCGGGCGCTGGAGCCCTACAGCCGCGGTGTGTATGTGAACTTCACCAGCGACGACGCCAGCGAGCGGGTGCGTGACGCCTACGCCGAGCGACAGTGGACGCCACTGACTGCCCTCAAGGCGAAGTACGACCCGACGAACTTCTTCCGGATGAACGCCAACATCCCGCCCGGATAGCGTGACCGGAACCCTCACGACCAGTCTCCGCAGCCGCGAGGAGCCGATCGACGGCTACGGAGGTGGCTCACGCCTGACGGCGGCGCACGGAACAACACCTAATCGCGCACCAAACGGTGACCGAGCCGCACCCGGAACCGGCGCTCGGTCGTGAGCGCACAACCGTGCTGATCGGTGCGCACCTGGCGGCGGTCGTCTCGCGACGTTCGGTGGGCGCGTTCTGCACGCTTCTGTGATCCAGGGGACGCTGAGTTTCGTAGGCGCTCCCAGCGCAACCGACCCGCGAGCGCAGCTCGCGTAGTAAACCCTCTATGCCACCCTCTCTATCGGCTACACCTCTTCTATAGAGCTCGCGACCTCTGGGCCTCAGCTGGACGGCCGATGACCTGGGCGTTCTGTTGCTTGATGCGGCTGTAATCCTCACGGTGGCGTACGTCACCGGAGAGACGGTCTCGCAGTGTGACGAGGTGGCCGCGAAGGATGCGGATCCTTGGTGGCTCGACGGTGAACAGTGCAGTCTGGACCCAAACGAGTGAACGAGCTGTGCTGGAAGGGTTAGCGGGGCTGGATTGGGGTGTCGATCGACGCGATCTCGCCGAGCGCGTAGGCCACCGTCTCTTCCACACTCCAGCGCCGCCCGACGATCAGCTCACGCTCCCGCTCGTCCTCGGCGACCGAGGCCGCGACCATGTCGAGCGCTGACTGCCGCAGCGCGATCTCGATGGGGAGGCCGGGAAGGGTCAGCTTGCGGCGAACCGCCTCTGACGCACCAAGCAGCCTCGCGGCGGCTGTTGTCCTCCCGCGCAAACACAGCGCGGCGGCCGCGCCCTCGAGGGAGGTCGGGAGGTAGAACGCGTCGCCGAGTTCCCCGTAGATCTCGAGTGTCTCGCCGAAGAGGCGTAGTGCGCCGTCGTGGTCGCCGAGCATGACGCGTAGATGTCCGCTGACGACGCGTACCAGTGCCGAGTAGGTGGTGTCATTCTTCAGTGCAAGACTCTCATCGAGAAGTGCGACACCGCGTTCGAGATCGCGGGCTCCCGACGCGAACCCGAGGGCCCCGAGCGACCCTGCGATCTGGGTGATGTATCCCAAGTCGCGCGCGATCGCTACGGCCTCTTGGCCGGCGGCGAGCGCGGCGTCGGTGTCGCCGAGGATTGCGCGCACCATGCACGTGCCGGTTAGCGCGGCTGCGATCTCGTACGGATCGTCGATCGCTCGCGAGACGACGGTCGCTTCCTCCAAGCGAGCGAGCGAGCGGTCGAAGCAACCGGCGAAGAGGTCACCGAGGGCAAGAGTGCACAGGGCCTCGGGGTCGGGCGGGATGCCCGCGGCCCGCGAGACGGCCACGCTCTCCTCGGCGTGACGGGCGCACTCTTCAGGCCCGCTGACGTAGCCGATCCAGGCGGCGTCGGCGAGTCCGCCAGCTCGTGCCGCCGGGGAAGCGTTGCCGCCAAGGGCCACTGCCGCGAGCGCGCGCTGCACACCCTCGGAAGGCATGAGCTCGGTCCAAAACGTGCGCAGGATCCGGACAAGGCGAAGAGCCGTGACCGCGTCGCCGGCCCCGAGGTGCCAGTCGAACGCGGCTCGGACGTTGTCGAGCTCCGTGAGCAGCGCGCCGTAGGCGGCGTCCTGGTGTGGGCCGCGCACATCATCGGCGAGGCCCTCAACCAGGCGGGTGAAGTGCTCGGCGTGCCGGGCACGCACGGCGGCCTCTTCGCCGCTGCTGGCGAGGCGCTCGTGTGCGTAGTCTCGCAGCGACTCGAGCATCCGGTACCGGGTCGTCTTTGCCACACTTTCGGCAACCACCATCGACTTCCGAACGAGGCCGGCCAGGCCCCCAAGCACGGTCGGTTCGTCGAGCCCGCTACCCGTGGCAACAGATCGCGCGGTGGGGATCGTCCAGCCCCCAGCGAAGACCGAGAGGCGGGAGAACAGAGTCTGCTCGTTTCTGTCGAGGAGCTGATGCGACCAGTCGATGGTGCCTCGCAGAGTCTGGTGCCGCCCCACATGCTTGCGGTCGACGCCCAAGAGCTGGAAACGGTGCTCGAGGTGGTGGACGATCTCGGCCGGTGTCATCGAGTCGATTCGGACGGCGGCGAGCTCGAGCGCCAGCGGGATGCCGTCGAGGCGCCGGCAGAGCTCAGCGACGTCGGCCTGGTTCTCGGCGGTTAGTCCGAAACTCGCCGTGACGGCGCTCGCGCGCTCGACGAACAGCTGCACGGCCGCGGACCCCGCCAGCCGGTCGGCATCCGTATCGTCGCTGGGTGCGGGCACCTCGAGCACCGGTACGCGGAAGACCTGCTCGTAGGGGGGCCCGAGTGGCTCGCGGCTGGTGCCCAGCACGTGAAGGTGCGGTGCGGCATTGAGAAGTGTGTCCACGAGCTGCGCTGCCGCGTCGATGACGTGTTCGCAGTTGTCGACGACAAGCAGGAGGGACCGGTCGGCAAGGTAGTCAGCGATCATGTCCATTACCGACTGGCCGCCCCGTTCGCGGAGCCCGAGTGTGGCCGCGACCCTTCCGGGCACGAGGCCGGGGTCGCTAATCGGAGCGAGATCGACGAGCCAGGCACCGTCGGTGAACCGCGGTACGAGGTCGGCCGCGGACTCGACCGCCAGGCGCGTCTTTCCCACGCCACCCACCCCCGTAAGCGTTACGAGACGAGTTGCACCGACCAGCTTCCGCGTTGCCCGCAAGTGGTCCTGGCGGCCGACGAGGCTCGTCAAAGCCCCGGGCAGGTTGTGGCGAGGACGCTCCGGTGGCGACAGCGGCGGCGCGTCGAGGCTCGGGTCCTGGACCAGCAACGCCTGCTCGAGCGCACGCAAGGCCGGCGCCGGCTCGATGCCCAGCTCCTCGGTCAAGGTGTGTCGGGCGTCCTGAAACGCGCGAAGCGCATCGGCCTGCCGCCTGCATCGGTACAACGCGAGCATGAGCTGCTCCCAGCGGTGCTCACGCAGCGGCTCCTCTTCCACCGCCCGAGCCAACGAATCGACGATCAGCTCGTGACGGCCCAGCGCCAGCTGCACGTCGGCCCACAGCTCGTCCGCCCGTCGCCGGAGCTCCTCGAGCCGAGCGACGTCTCCCCGGAGCCACGGCTCATCTGCGAGCGCGCCCCAAGGGCGGCCTCGCCAAAGCGCACGCGCCGACTCCACCACCCCGAGAGACCGGTCCGGATCCGCGACGGCCAGGTCCTCGGCTTCGTGCGTCAAGGACTCGAAACGGTCAGCGTCGATCCCCGCCCGATCGATCTCGAGCACATAGCCCTCACCACTGGTCCGCACGACCGAGCGCGCCCAGCGCCGCTGGTCAGGCTCCAGCGCGCGCCGTAGGTGGCTCACATGGACCTGGAGCGCCGTCCTCGCCGTGGCAGGGGGTTGATCGCCCCACAGACGCTCGACGAGCACGTCCCGGTCGACGGCGTGCGGTGCGTCCACTAAGAGGCCTGCCAGCAACCTCTGCGCCTTGGGCCCGCCGAGCGTGACCGGTGCCTCACCACGCAACACCCGGAGCCCACCGAATATCTCGTAGCGCATTCGACGCGCATCCTACGTCCTTGTCGTTGCCGAGCTTTAGGCGGCCTTTAGCGGCGGCCGGTGCCTTCGTCAGGCCCGCCGCGGCACGGGCGGGCGCGTTAATGGTGTGGGGCGCGCGTCGGTCGCTGAGCCCAGCGCGAGCCAATCCGAGACCGGCCCCGCTCCCATGACCAGCGCTTTCGGGCGCCCGAATGGTAAAGGGCAGAGTCTCGATCAAACTTTTCGCAATTGCCATCGTCCCGGCGTGTTTCATCGCAGTCTCGGCTCTCGGCGTGTCCGCAGCGGGTGCCGCTCCGCTCCCGGACAACTGCACGAAAGACCAGGGGACGGTCACCTGGACGACCTTCGACGGACCGGGGAAGAACCAGGCCGGCGTCGGCACGACTACCGAGGTGGAGACGCAGGGCAACACCAAGAACAAGAGTCCCGAGCCGCAGGACCTGCAGGATTCGGAGAGCTGCAACCCACCGTCATCACAAGGTCGCCCCTGCAACCCGTGATGTGACATGGAGACGCCTCGGGGACGCCCTGTCCCCGGCGCGTTCTCCCCTAGCGCGGGGCATCGAACTCAAGAGCCTCCCGTGCCGGGCCGCGCTCTGAAGTGGGGCTGGCCGGGTTACGAGGGGTCGGAGCGTTTTAAGCCGGCCTTTAGCGGTGGCTGCGAGTCTTGAGAGCCACCTTCGAGGGACAACGGGAATCAGCACGGGACCCTCGGAGAAATGTGGAAGGCGGGAGGCCAAGTGGCAGGACCG
>JBKOWY010000036.1:0-10717 GCA_046724655.1 Actinomycetota bacterium | reverse complement strand
ATGGTCACTGGGGTCCTCGCCCGGCTGTTCGGTGTCGACGGCGTCCGAGATGGCGTCGACCGAGACCATGTGGATGCACTTCCAGGGACAGATGTCGACACAGCCCTCGCACAGGATGCACTCGGACTGGTCGATGTGGAGAAACTGCTTGGGCTTGACCGCCGAGGTCAAGAAGGACGGGTCGACTTCTTGGAGCTCGTAGTCGGTGACGAAGTCCGGCATCGGCGGATTCGCGTCCGTGCGCGCCATCGTCACCCCCTCGCCTTCACCGGTCGGCCGAACCGAGACGTGCGCAGGACCTTGCCCTCTTCTGTCGCCGGTTCGGGCTTGGGCACCAGCCGCTGTTGCCACATGACCCACAGCCGCAGGTTGAGGCCGAAGAACACGCCGTAGATGGCGACGACGATGAAGTCGCGCAGCTGCTGGTAGTTGGGCTTGATCGCGTAGGTCTCGAACACGAACTTGTCGGGTGTCCACTGGAGGTACTTGTCGGAGAACGTGATCCACTCGTGCGGGATCACGCCGTACGCCAGCGCCATGAGGAAGAACGCGCCGACCGCGCCGGCCATGGCCTCGGCCCATGTGGTCTGACGGTCCTGGGGCCGCGGATCGCGTGACACCACCATCGCCAGGCTCAACACGGTGGCGCCGAAGATGATCACCCACACCATCAGGATCTGTAGGGCGGTGAAGACGCCGCCGATGATGTAGCCGCCGACGACGAGCGCGATCAGGAGGGGGACACCCTGGCGGGGTGTCAGGATCTTGCGTTGCAACGGCGGCCGGAGCAGAGCCGCCACGAACGCGAGGCCGATTGCCATCGCAAGGCTGGCGAAGATGAGCCTGCCTGCCGGGTGTGCCCAGCTGAAGTGCCAGCGGTCGAGCACGCTTTCCGGAATCAGGTTGGGCATGAGCCCGTGTGCCCTCCCGTAGCGCAGCGCCTTCGAGGCCGCGCCTCCGAATTACTCCGTTGTGTTACCACGCTAGATGAGCACTGGGCACATTGGAGACCGGCCGAGTGAACACGTCGAATCGGGCGGCTTGTGAACTTGTGCTCGCCGGGCCCCGTGCCGCTCCTTCCGGCACGCTGTGACACCATGCCGTAGTGCGACAGGGGCCGCGCTGATGGGTGACCGGTACGACGTCCTCGTGATCGGCGGCGGGCCGTCCGGCGCGGCGGCGGCGTACTGGCTCGCGCAGCGGGGCCGGCGGGTGCTCGTAGTGGAGAAGAAGCGCTTCCCGCGCGAGAAGACGTGCGGTGACGGGCTCACCCCTCGAGCCGTGCGCGAGCTCCACGACATGGGCCTGGCGGAAGCGCTGGGCGACTATCTGCGTTACGACGGCCTCCGGTCGATCGCGCACGGCGTCACCCTCGAGCTCGCCTGGCCCGACCACCCGGACTTCCCGCCCTACGGATATGTCATCCGGCGGCGCGACCTCGACGAGATGGTCGCCGGGCAGGCCGTGAAGGCGGGGGCGACGTTCTGGCCCGCCGCCGAGGCGACGGAGCCGGTGGTGGACGCAGGTCTGGTGACCGGGGCGGTCGTCCACCGGAAGGAGAGCGGCACCCGTGAGCCGGTGCGGGCGCGGTACGTGGTGGTGGCCGACGGCGCCAACTCGCGCTTCGGTCGGTCGCTGGGCGCAGCGCGGGACCGGACCTACCCGCTGGGCATGGCCGTGCGCGGGTACTTCGAGAGCCCGTTCCACGACGATCCCTGGATCGAGAGCCACCTCGACCTCAGGGATCGGGACGGCCATCACCTTCCCGGCTACGGCTGGGTGTTCCCGGTCGGCGACGGCACCGTGAACGTCGGCGTCGGCTTGTTGTCGACGTTCGCGGGCTGGAAGTCGGTGAACACCAGTCACCTCATGGACGCGTTCGTCGCCACCGCCCCGCCCCGGTGGGGTATCAGCCCCGCCACGGCGTGCGGACCGCCGACGGGCGGCAAGCTGCCGACGGGCGGATCGGTGCGCCCCGGCATCGGGCCGACGTGGCTCGTCGTCGGCGACGCCGGCGCCGCGATCAACCCGTTCAACGGCGAGGGCATCGCCTACGCGTACGAAACCGGGCGGCTGGCGGCGGACACGATCGACCGCGCACTGGGGACCGCCGACGGCCTCGCCCTCCAGCTCTACCCGCAGCGCCTCGAAGAGCTCTACGGGCTCTACTTCAGGGTTGCTCGCGCGTTCGTGAAGGCGATCGGGAATCCGGCCGTGATGCGCGAGCTCACCCGGGTCGGCATGCAATCCAAGACGCTCATGGAGTGGGTGCTGCGGATCATGGCGAACCTTCTTCGCCCCGACGAGGTCGGTCCCGCCGAGGCGGCCTACAAAGCCGTCGCCGCGCTCGTCGCCATCGCGCCCGAGCCGTAGACGTCTTAGGTCGTGTCGCCGGCACCGCGGTAGCCTGCGCGCGCCAGGCGCCGGAACGGGGAGCGTTTGTCAGTGACTGCGTACCTGCCGATCCTCACGATGATCTGTCTGGTGGTGGTGTTCATAGCAGCGTCGTTCTTGGTGTCGCAGGCGCTCGGACCGAAGCGGCCGAACGTCGCGAAGGAAGCGCCGTACGAATCGGGGATCGTGCCCGAAGTGGAGCCCGCCGAGCGCTTCCCGGTGCGCTTCTATCTCGTCGCGATGACGTTCATCGTCCTCGACGTCGAGATCATCTTCCTCTACCCGTTCACCACGGTGTTCCGCAGCTTCGTTCCGGGCGCGTACGGGCTCGTCGTGATGGGCGTGTTCCTGCTCGCCTTGCTCGTGCCGTTCGCCTATTTGTTGTCGACGGGTGCCCTCGAGTGGGGTCCGGCGCGCAGGCTCAGGGCGCGCCTGACTCCCGGCGTCATGCGCGCGCCCGGCAAACCCGGCGCCGGCGGCCTCGATCCCAAGGCTGTCGAACGCGAACCGGAAGCGGCCTGATGGGTCTGGACGAAGTTCCGTACAGCTTCCTCACGGGGCGGCTGGAGGATCTCGTGAAGTGGGCGCGCCGGAACTCGGTGTGGCCGGCGACGTTCGGGCTCGCGTGCTGCGCGCTCGAGATGATGGCGGCCGGTGCCGCCCACTACGACCTGGCGCGCTACGGGATGGAGGTGTTCCGCGCCAGCCCGCGTCAGGCCGACCTCATGATCGTCGCCGGCCGGCTCAGCCAGAAGATGGCTCCTGTGCTGCGTCAGGTCTACGACCAGATGGTGGAGCCCAAATGGGTGATCTCGATGGGCGTGTGCGCGAGCACGGGCGGCATGTTCAACAACTACGCGCTGGTGCAGGGCGTCGACCAGATCGTGCCCGTCGACGTGTACGTCCCCGGCTGCCCGCCCGGCCCCGAGACGCTCATGCACGGGATCCTCACCCTCCACGAGGAGATCCGCAGCGGCGAGATCATGAAGCGGCGCGCCAGCACCCGCCATGGCGGCGCCGGCATCCAGGTCGAACAGCGCGACGGCACTGCGGCCGACGCCTTGGCCAGCCGATAGGACGTCTCCCGAGGAACCCGCGACGATGCCTGACGACGACGCTCGTGAAGACGATCACAAGAACGCAGGCACCGGCGCACAAGAAGACATAGATGACATAGATAAGGAGAACGTCGCCGCGGTGGGCGCAGACGGCGGCTCCGCTGACCGTCGGAGCACGAGCCCGAGCTTGCGAGGGCGAGCAGAAGATCTCGACGAGGTCGCCGCCGCCGTGGTGGAACGCTTCCCGGGCACGGTGTTCCACCGCTCGCACGGCCAGCCCGTGGTGTACGTCGACCGCTCGGTTTGGGAGGAAATGGCCGAGTTCCTGCGCGACGAGCAGCAGTTCACGCAGTGCATGGACGTGACCGCCGCCGATCACCTCGTGGACGCCACGCGCCTCGAAGTCCCGGGCGTGGCTCCAGAACGGTTCGAGGTGGTGGCGAACTTCCTCTCGCATCCTCGGAACCGTCGCCTGCGCGCGATCTGCGAAGTACCGGCCGACGACCCGTCGGTGCCGAGCGTCACGGGCGTGTACCCGGGCATGAACTTCGCCGAGCGCGAGGTGTTCGACATGTTCGGCATCACGTTCGATGGGCATCCTGAGCTCACGCGCATCCTCATGCCCGACGACTGGGTGGGTTACCCGCTGCGCAAAGACGACCCGCCGGGGCGCGTCCCGGTCACATTCAAGGACGATCCGAGCCCCCGATGAGTCCCTCTGAGCTTCGCCCCCGCGACGGCAAGACGTTCGTGCCGGATCCAAACCTGACGCGCCTCACCGACGAGCGCTCTCAGGAGCTCGAGCGCCGCGATGTCGTCGTCACCGGCGGCCCATGGCCGGAAGCTGAAGAAGACGGCGAGACGATGATCATCAACATGGGCCCGCAGCACCCGTCCACGCATGGGGTGCTGCGCGTGATGATGGAGCTCGACGCCGAGACCGTCCTGCGCGCCAAGGCCGTCGTCGGGTACCTGCACACGGGGATGGAGAAGACCGGGGAGGAGCTCACCTACGTGCAGGGATCCACGAACGTCACGCGCATGGATTACGCGGCGCCGCTGTCGAACGAGCTCGTGTTCTCGCTGGCGACCGAGCAGCTCCTCGACATCGAGGTCCCGCCGCGGGCCACATGGATCCGCATGTATCTGGTCGAGCTCAACCGCATTGCATCGCATCTGTTGTGGCAAGCGACGAACGGCCTGGACCTGGGCGCACTCTCGATGATCGTCTACGGCTGGCGCGACCGCGAGGAGGCGCTTCGGCTGCTCGAGAAGATCACCGGACTACGGATGAACCACAACTTCATTCGTCCCGGCGGCGTCGCCGCCGACCTGCACGACGGCTGGGAAGAGGACACGCTCGCGCTCTGTGACACCGTCGTGAAGGGGGCGTCCGAGTACGACGAGCTCCTCACCGGGAATCCCATCTGGCGGGAGCGCACCGCCGGTGTCGGCGTGATCACCACCGAGCAGGCACTGGCGCTGGGCGTGTCGGGCCCGATCCTGCGCTCGACCGGGTTCCCCTGGGACCTGCGCAAGGCTCAGCCGTGCCTCGCGTACGACGAGGTCGACTTCGACGTGATCTACACCGAGAACGGCGATTGCTACGACCGCTATCGTCTCCGGCTCCACGAGATCCTGGAGTCCGTCAAGATCGTGCGCCAATGCGTCGAGAAGATGCCACCGGGCGACTACCGGATCCAGGACCGCAAGGTCACGCCGCCGCCGCGCGCCCGCATCGACGAGTCGATGGAGGCGCTCATCCACCACTTCAAGCTCTTCACCGAGGGCTTCAAGGTCCCGCCGGGCGAGACGTACGCCGCCGTCGAGTCACCCCGCGGTGAGATCGGCTGCTACCTCGTCTCCGACGGCACCGGGAAGCCGTGCCGGCTGCACATTCGGGGACCGTCCTTCTACAACCTCCAGGCCATGACACCGATGCTGGAGCAGCGGCTCATTGCCGACGCCGTCGCGGTGATCTCCACCATCGACCCGATCATGGGCGAGGTGGATCGGTAGTGGCCTTCACGGCGGAGAACCGGGCCCGGGCACGCGAGATCATCGCCCAGTACCCGGTGCCGACGTCGGCCACGCTGCCTCTGTTGCACCTGGCGCAGGACCAGGACGGCTGGGTCAGCCCGGAGGCGATGGAGGAGATCGCCCGGCTCCTCGACATGACGCCGGCACAGGTCCTCGGCGTGTGCTCCTTCTACACGATGTTCAAGCGCGAACCAGTCGGGCGGCTCGTCGTGTCGGTATGTACGAACGTGAGCTGCCTCGTGAACGGCGGCCCCGAGCTTCTGCGCGCACTCGAAGATTCGCATCTCGACGACGAGGACGTGCACGTCGAGGAGGTCGAGTGCATCGCGGCGTGCGATCTCGCGCCGGTCATGCAGGTGAACTACGACTACCACGGGCCCGTCACGCCTGAGGCAGCCGAGACGATCATCGAGGAATACAAGCGGGGCGCGCGCAGGCCGCGCACGGTTTCCGGCACGCGCGTCGGCGCGCAGGCGGGGCACTGATGCCCGAGACGCGCATCGTCACCGCCCGGCTGCACGACCATCCCGAGGACTCGTGGACCATCGACCGGTACCTCGCGACCGGCGGCTACGAAGCGCTCCGCAAGGCGCTCGGGATGACACCGGAGCAGATCGGCGACGAGCAGGTGAAGGCGTCCGGTCTGCGCGGTCGGGGGGGCGCTGGCTTCGGGACCGGGCAGAAGTGGTCGTTCCTGCCCAAGGACGTGTACCCGCGCTATCTCGCCGTCAACGCCGACGAAGGCGAGCCCTCCACGTTCAAGGACCACATGCTCATCGAGCGCGACCCGCACCAGCTGCTCGAGGGCTCGATCATCTCGGCGTTCGCCATCGAGTGCCACATCGCGTTCATCTACGTGCGGGGCGAGTTCGCGCTCGGATACGAGCGCCTCGAGCGCGCCGTCGCCGACGCCTACGCACGCGGGTTCCTCGGCAAGAACATCCTCGGCTCGGGTTTCGACCTCGACGTGATCCTGCATCGCGGCGCCGGCGCCTACATCGCCGGTGACGAGACCGGATTGCTGTCCAGCCTCGAAGGTGAGCGTGCCATGCCCCGCATCAAGCCGCCGTTCCCAGCCGTGCAGGGCCTCTTCGCCAAGCCGACGGTCGTGAACAACGTCGAGACGCTGTGCGCCGTCCCGCACATCATCGAGCGCGGCGGCGACTGGTACGCGAGCCTCGGACTCAACCGGTCCACGGGCACGCGCATCTTCTCGGTGTCGGGTCACGTCGAACGGCCTGGCAACTACGAGGTCGAGCTGGGCACACCGTTCCGCGAGCTCATCGAAGACCTGGCCGGCGGAGTGCCCGGCGGCCGCAAGATGAAGTTCTTCATCCCCGGTGGCGCGTCGTCACCGTGGCTGATGCCCCAGCACCTCGACGAGCCGACCGACATGGACCACGTGCAGAACGAGCTCAAGACCATGCTGGGCTCGGGGGCGATCATGGTCTTCGACGAGACGACCGACCCGCTGCGGGTCGCGTGGCGCCTCGTGAAGTTCTTCGCCCACGAGTCGTGCGGGAAGTGCACGCCCTGTCGCGAAGGTTCGGGCTGGATCGAGAAGATCCTCTACCGCATGGCGAACGGTCTCGGTCGCCCGCAGGATCTCGATCTGCTGCTGGATTTCGGCGACAACATCGTGCCCGGGCTCAACGCGCCCTTTGCGCAGACGACGATCTGCGCGTTGGGGCCGAGCATCATGTCGCCCGTGGTGAGCCTGGACCGGTTCTTCCGCGACGAGATCCAAGCACGCATGACCGCGGACACGCAGGCGCGCATCCCGGTCGCGGTGGCGGAGGCGGGCGGCGGGAGAGTCGCATGACCGACCAGCCGATGAGCCAGTGGCCGTCGACGTGGGAGTACGTGCTGCCCGTCCGCCCCGGCCCGGAGCGCGTGCGCATCACCGTCGACGGCCGCGAGGTCGAGGTTGACAACGGCGAGCTGCTCATCAAGGCGGCGCAGGAACACGGCGTCTACATCCCCCGGTTCTGCTGGCACGACCGGATGAAGCCGGTCGGGATGTGTCGCATGTGCCTCGTGGAGGTCGAGGGCATGCGCGGGCTCCAGATCGCGTGTGCGACGCCCGTGTACGACGGCATGGTCGTGGATACGCAGAACGACGGCGTGCGCAAGGCCCAGGACGGCGTCCTCGAGTTCCTGCTCATCAATCACCCGCTCGACTGTCCGGTCTGCGACCGCGGTGGCGAGTGCCCGCTCCAAGACCAGACACTGTCGTTCGGGCCCGGCGAATCGCGTTACGTCGAGGAGAAGCGTCACTTCGAGAAGCCCATCCCGATCAGCGACCTCGTGCTCCTCGACCGCGAACGCTGCATCCAGTGCGGGCGCTGCACGCGCTTCGCCGACGAGATCGTCGGCGACCCCCTGATCGACTTCGGCGCCCGCGGCGAGCTCACCGAGGTCATCACCTACCCCGGCCACCCCTTCACGTCGTACTTCTCCGGCAACACAGTGCAGATCTGTCCGGTGGGCGCGCTGACCGCCAGCCCGTACCGGTTCCGGGCGCGGCCATGGGACCTCACGACGTCCGAGACCTCGTGCGTGACCTGCGCGGTGCACTGCCGCGGCGCCTTGCAGTCGTCGTCCAACCGGCTCGTCCGGCTGCTCGGTGTCGATTCCGACCCCGTGAACGAGGGCTGGCTGTGCGACAAGGGGCGCTACGGCTACGAGTGGGTGCACGCCGACGAGCGGGTGCGCCGGCCGCTGGTGCGCGAGCACGGCGAGCTCGTCGAGACGACCTGGCCCCTGGCGCTCGACGCCGCCGCCGATGGGCTGCGCAAGGTCCTCGACGTGCATGGGCCCGAAGCAATCGCCGTGCTCGGCGGTGGGCGGGGCACCAACGAGGACGCGTACGTGTGGGCGCGGTTCGCCAAGGCTGTACTCGGCACCGACAACGTCGACGCCCAGCTTGGCGACGGCCTCCCCGCCGACGTGGTGCTGGGCATGCCGCGGGCGACGATCGCGGACTGCGATCGCGCCGCCGCGATCGTGCTCCTCGCCCCGGACCTCAAGGAAGAGCTGCCGGTGCTCTTCCTGCGCATCCGGAACGCCGCCGTCGAGCTCGGCGTACCCCTCATCGACGTCGCGCCGGTCGACCACGGCCTGACCCGCTACGCCGACGCAATCGTGCGCCACGTCCCGGGCGAGGCCGACGCCACCGTCGAGAAGCTCGTCCGCGCCCTCGGCGGCGAACGCACCGGCGACGACGCCATCGACCGCGCCGGCGCGCTGGTCGCGGGCCGCGACGGCGACCTCATCGTGGTGCTCGGGCGACCGTCCGTCGCCGAGGCTCCCGACTCGATGATGCGAGCCGCCGCGCTCTTGGCGCCGCGCCCCGACACACGGTTCCTGTCCGCGCTGCGGCGCTCCAACGTGCACGGCGCGCTCGACCTCGGCCTGGCGCCCGGCTTCCTCCCCGGGCGTGTCTCGCTCGAAGCCGGCCGCGCTCACTTCACCGACGCGTGGGGAAAGATCCCGGACCGACGTGGCCTCGACGCCACTGGCATCCTCAAGGCTGCGGTCGACGGCCAGCTCCACGGGCTGGTGCTCCTGGATGCCGACCCGATCGACGACTTCCCCGACCGTCGCCTGGCGCGGGACGCGCTGCACAACGTCGACTACGTGATCGCGCTCGACGCGTTCCTCTCCGAGAGCACGGGGTCCGTCAACGTGTTCCTCCCGATCACCGTGTGGGGCGAGAAGCCGGGCAGCGCCAGCAACATCGAGGGTCGCGTCCAGCGACTGTCGCAGCAGATCTCTCCCGAGGGCACGGTGATGTCGGATTGGCGCGTGGCGTCGGAGCTCGCGTTGCGCTTCGGCGTCGACCTCGACCTCGAGACCGTGACCGAGGTGCAGGAAGAGATCGCTCGCGTCGCACCCGTGTTCGGCGGTGTCGATTCCCGCCTGCTGCGGCGTGCTCGTGACGGCGTCGTACTGCCGCTCGGCGAGCACGACGAAGAGCTGGTCCTCGACGCCGCCCCGCCTCCGCTCACGGAGGCGTCGTGGGAGCCCATCCGGCCCGGCACGATCTCGTCGGAGGAGACGCTGACGTCCCACGTCGGCACGGGCGTGGTCGAGGCGACCGGGACAGGATCGACGACCACCGTCAAGCCGGGGCTCACCGAGGTCGAGATGCGGGCGGCGTCGCGTGAGGAAGCGAGCCAGCTGGGCAGCGCGGCGCGCGACGCCCTGGCCGAAGGGCCGCCCTTGCACGAGTGGGATCGGGCCACGGGGCGAATCCCACGCGAGCGCCGTGACTCGTACGCCCTGCGGCTCGTATCCGGTCGAAAGCTCTACGACGCCGGGCGTGTGAGCACTGGGTCGCCGTCGCTCGCGCCGCTCGCGCCGGGAACGGCGATGCTCGTGCACGCGGCCGATCGCGACCGCATCGGCGTCGCCGACGGCGACGCGGTGCGCGTCACGAGCAGTCGCGGCTCCGTCACGCTGCCCGTGCGGGCCGCGCCCGGGATCCCTCGGGGCGTCGCCTTCCTTCCCTTCAATCAGCCCGGCCCCGGGGCCGGTGACCTGATTGATGCGACGGCCACGGTCACCGACGTGCGAGTGGAGACCCTGGGATCAGAGCGGTGACGTTCACCGACCCGCTACTGAAGGGCGACATCGACCTCACGGTCGTGTTGATCGTCATCGGCAAGACCATCGCGACGTTCGCCCTGCTGCTCGTTGCCGTCCTCTTCTACATCTGGTTCCTGCGCAAGATCATCGCCGACATGCAGGACCGGATCGGCCCGTACAACGCGGGGCCGTTCGGGATACTCCAGAGCGTCGCGGACGGGATCAAGCTCTTCTTCAAGGAGCAGTCGATTCCGAGGAGTGCCGACAAGCCGGTGTTCCGCCTCGCGCCATACCTGTCGATCCTGCCCGCGTTCCTCGCGTTCAGCATCGTGCCGATCGGTGGTGTGGTGAGCATCGCCGGCCACAAGACCTACCTGCAGCTGGCGGAGCTGCCGATCGGGGTGCTGTGGCTGCTTGCAATGTCCGGGCTCGGCCTGTACGGCGTGATGCTCGCGGGCTGGTCGTCGGGGTCGAAGTACCCGTTGCTCGGGTCCGTGCGGGCGTCGGCCCAGCTCCTCAGCTACGAGGCCGCGTTCTCGCTGGCGATCGTCGGCGTCCTGATCCAGTCGGGAACGCTTTCGACGCGAGGGATCGTCAACGGACAGGCCTGGACCGGCAACTGGATCGACGGTCTG
>JBKOWY010000154.1:0-8467 GCA_046724655.1 Actinomycetota bacterium | reverse complement strand
CCGGCGGTCCGGCGACCGGTATGCGTCCCGTCGATGACGGAGGAACGCTGTCGTACAAACAGACGTGGGAGATCGTCGTCGCGGCCAAGGCGTGATCGGGCGCGCCGTCAAGGCTTCTCTGTGAGGAGCAAATCCGGGCTCCAGCCGAAACGAGTGGCACTCGCGTCGTAGGTGCTTTCGAGGAAGTCCAAGATGGCGCGCTTCGGGTCCGGCGCCGCGCGCACGGCGTCATAAGGAAGGATGAACTCACCGAGATCACCGTTCCAATGCGCTTCATCAGGTCGGATCGACGCCTGCTCGATGCCGTCGGGCGTCGGGTACCCATAGGCGAAGAAGGCCGCGCTCGGAAACTTCTCGTGACCGGGCCAGAACCCACCGCAGATCTGCTCGGCGTCGCCGCCGTAGCGCTCGATAGTCCCCGCGCCGGGTGGCGGCGTTGCCGGGCGTCCCGAGAAGCGGGTCGTCACCAGGTCGAAGCTTCCCCAGAAGAACTGCACCGGCGGCGCCTTCCCGTTGAACTGGGCGCGGTGCTCCTTCAACACGACGTCGGCCTGGGACAGAACGCGGAAGAATCGATTGGCATCGGCGGGAACGTACGAGTGGTGGGTGCGATCCTCGGCGAACGGGATCGGGTCGGCGACTTCGGACGGCCCGGGTGAGATCTCGACGTCGACGCCGAGGCGCGCCAGCGTGTCCATCACGTCTCGGTAGAAGTCGGCGACGGCTCGAGGGCGCAACGGAAGCCGCTCGACGCCACCGTCGGTCGTGCGCAGCACGAGCTCGTGCCCGATCAGGTCGAATTCGCAGTCGAAGGTGCGGAGGCCGTCGGGGACAGGGGAGGTCGTGAGCCCCCGAGCGGTGAGGTAGAGCGGAACGTTCGCCCACTCGGGCTCGAACGGGGACAGCGCGAGGCGGATCTTGCCCACTACCTGCGTGTACATGTGCAGCGTGTCACGCGTCTCGCGCCATTCCGCATAGGGCAGAGCCGGCCACGCGTCCACCGCGCCACACTTGCAGATTTGGTCGGCGAGGGCCTGAACTGCGTTCGGGAGGCGGGCAGCACGGGTACACCACGAGTGCGGTCAGGAACATCGTTCGGCGCACAGGAGCGACTACGAATTCGGTCAGAGCCGGATCACGAAGAGCCAGCTCGACGCGACGCCGCAGGTGCCGGTGTCGCTGCACGCGGGCCCGAAGTCGGACCCGTTCCAGGAGTTCGTCCTCTCCGGCCGCGTCAAGAAGGGACAGCAGGCCACTGAGCGATGCAGTCGCTCTCGGGCTGAACGTCCACGTCGGCAACCAGTCAATGCTTCTCAACTCGACCGATGGCGGATGCACCGTGCGGATGACGACGCTCACAAAGCGTCGGGTCGCGGGATCTTTCGAGTGCGACACGACGTACGACGGGGAGCCATTGAAGGCAACGGGGACGTTCAGGGCGCGATGACCGCTGTAATGTCCCGACGATGACTGAGTACGAGATCCCCGAGCCGGAAACCCAAGGAGATCGACGTGAAGCTCGCGATCGAGCTGGGTCAGCTCGCCGACAACGCGGTCCTCAAGGCGCAGCCGCAGCACGGCGACGAGAAGTGCGAGAAGTGCCGGTACTACCTCGAGAACACCGCCGAGATCTCGTACTGCTGGCACCCGAAGCTGCGCATCCTCGTGGCGCCAACTGGTGGTGCCAGTGGTGGGAGGCGATCCCCGAAGACGCCAGCTGATCCTGGTCAGAGGTCGCTAGGCCGAGCGGCGGCCGTGCGCTTCAGGTGCTCGTAGCCCTCTCGGTCCGCAATCCCGATGGCTTCCTCGACGAGCCGGCGAGCCTCGTCAGCGTCACCGGCGCCGCCTCGCGCCTCCAACATGCGCGCGTGCGCGAGTTGATTTCGGGCGAGCCAGAACTGGGCCTCAAGGCTTCGACTGAAGGATTCCGCGCCGGCGAAGTGCTCTTCGGCGAGGTCGTAGCGTCCGAGTGACGCGGCGAGCTGGCCGAGGTGCATCGCGATCGGTCCTTCAACCATGCCGTGCGACGGCTGAAGGACCTGATTGCCGTACGGCTCGAGCATCTCGTACAGGACGCCGGCGACATCCGTGGCCGAGAGCGCGACGGCCACGCCAGCCCAGTATGCGAGCGAAAGCAAGAGAAGCCGATCGCGAGGAAGCTCTCCGAAGCCCCGCTCGAGTGCCTTGTCGAGCAGCGCACGTGCCTCGTCCATTCGGCCAAGCTCGCAGTAGGCGTACGCAAGCGCTGCGACGGGTGCCGGCATCTCGGGGAACTGCTCGACGGCGCCCTCGACCAGCTCCACGTACTCCGCCAGTTGACCGCGTCGGACGCTGAGCTCGCCGGCGAGGGTCCCCCATGTCATGGTCGCTTCGGGAAGACCGGTTTGGTTGCCGACCTCGAGGAGGTTGTCGAGCGCCTGCCGGCTCTCCTCCAGCGTTCCCGTGATCATGACGCGGGTCACCACGTGTAGCTCCACGCCAAAGCGAAGAACAGGCTCCCCGAGCCGGTCGGCGAGCATTCGTTGCTCAGCCAGCAACTCGTCAAAGCGCGTCAGGTTCCCACCGTCCAGCATCACCCACATGGCTCGGTCGAGCGCGAGCCCACGCAGACCCGGATCGCGGATCCGTTCGGTGAGGTCGAGTGCTTCAAGCGCATAGCCAAGGCGCTGCTCGTACGTATCTGGGGCATAGATCGCGTGAAATGCGCGCCCAATGACGCGGACCAGCGTCGCCGGATCGCCGACTCGGCGGGCCAACGCGATGGCTTCATCAGTGAGCGCGCGGCGGCGATGCTCGGCGTCCGACCAACTCAGTTCGACCGCGAGCGTGGAGAGCAATTCCGCGCGCCTGCCGGTGTCGTCCTCTGGAAGCAGCTCGATTGCAGCTTCGAGGCTTTCGAGTCGTTCTGGATCGGAGGCACCTTGGACGCTGAATCGGCCTGGGTTGTTGGCAAGGGCGGCCGATGCGAGGCGGTTCGCGTCCGGCAGTTCGCGGGCAAGGGCCGCGGCCTCGAGCAGCGTCTCGCGGTGCCCGGGGTCTCCGTCCTGACGCTGGGCGGTGCCCAGGCCGATGAGCAGGTCGCACCGGAGGCCGGGATCAGTACGACTCCTTTGTTCGAGCAGATCCAGGGCCTGCGTGAACCAGACGACTGCGTCGTCCGGCGCCAAGGCGTCGAGAGCCTGTACGCCGGCTAGATGGGAGTACTCGATCGCCTTCCCGGTGTCGACCGGAGCTGTGGCCGCAGCCCAGTGGCGGGCGAGCTCGCCGACGCGCGGACCGGGGTCGTCGCCACAGAGCTGCTCGAGGGTTTGCGCCACACGGGCGTGAATTCGCCGCCGCCGGGCGCTGATCAGCCCTTCGTACAGGCTGTGTTGGATCAGCGTGTGAGCAAAGGCAAACCCGCTCGGCTGTCCGATCACCACGCCGGCTACAGCGGCGCGCTCCAAGAGATCCAACAATTCGTCCTCGGATCGCTCGGACACCGCGGCCAGCAGCTCGAGGTCGAACTCGCGCCCGACGACCGCCGCCTGCGACAACACGGCGTGCGTAGGCTCGCCGAGCCGGCGGACCCGCTGACCGATCACCTCGCGGACGCTCTCGGGAAGCCCAACGTCGGCGAGATCGGTCGCAGCCGACCACCGACCATCGGTGGCCTGCACCAGTACACCTGATTCGACGAGGTGACGGAGCACCTCGAGCGTGAAGAACGGATTCCCATCGGTTTCCCGATACAACGCGTGCGCGAGACCAACTCCTGCGTCGTCGAATTCGTCACCGGTCGCTGACTCCAAGAGCGCCACCGTGTCCGAGTCGTGGAGCCCGCGAAGCGCGATGCGCTCGACGCCAGTCTCGCGGCGCAACGCTGCCAGCGCCTCGGACAACGCATGCGTATCGGTCAGCTCCGCGTCCCGGTAGGTTCCCGCGATCAGGATTCGGTGCGAGATGGTGTGCGAGACGACGTGGCGCAGGAGCAGCAGGGTCTGCTTGTCTGCCCAATGCAGGTCGTCGAGCACGACGACCACCGGTGTGCGAGCCGCGACGGTCTCGAGTAGTCCGACGACCGACCCGAACAGCTCGTAGCGGCGGATCTCGGCGTCGCCACCCGTCGGCTCCGACGGGTCGATCCCCACTCGACGCAGCTCGGGGACGAGATGGGCCACCGCGCCGCCGTGGGTGGTGAGGTGATCCGACAAAAGCTCCGGAGGCGCGTGCTCGATCAGGTGGCGAAGCGCTTCCGCCCAGGGTTGGTAGGGGACGCCGAGCCCCTCGTCGCAGCGGCCGTAGAGGACCGTCGCGCCACTCTCGAGCGCGTCGGCGGCCAGCCCAGCCATCAGCGCGGTTTTCCCGATTCCTATCTCGCCTGCGACGAGGACCACCCGGCGCTCGCTCGCTTGCATCGGCTTCAGGGACTGTCGAAGCATGTCGAGCTCGTTGTCCCGCCCGACCAACCCCTGGGGCGGCTTCACGTCGAGCCGGACGGGCAGCGGCACACCGAGGCCCCCTTCACCCGTCGCCGGCGCCCAGCCGACCTCGACCGCCGCCACGGGGCCTAGACCCTTGAGCTCGAGGGAACCCAACGACTCGAACTGGTGCCCACCGCGCGTGCCGACGAGCATGCGAACGAGGTCGGTTGCGAGGATCTGACCGCCCTCGGCCGCCGCGCAGAGGCGGGCGGCCTCGATGACCGACGAGCCGAAGTAGTCACCCTCGTCGACCTCCACCTCGCCGTGGCTGATGCCGACCCGCACGGCCAGGCTGTTGACGGCGGCGCGATTGTGACGCTCGACCGCCTGCTGGATCTGCACTCCGCACCCGACCGCCGCGCTCACGCTCGAGAACACGACCATGAGGCCGTCGCCGGTGCTCTTCACCTCGCTGCCATTGGCGGCGGCCACCGCCGAGCGCAAGAGGCCGAAGTGTGTTTGACGAAGCCGTTCCGCGGCCTCAGGATCGAGCTCAGAGGACAATGCCGTCGATTCGACCAGGTCGGTGAACATGGTCGTGACGGTCGTGCTCGAGGCCATCGCCGCCGCACCCCCTCCCGCTGCCCGAGGGCGATCAATACTGTACCGACCGGGCGTTTCTCCGGCGGCGGAACTCCCTGTTCCGCAGGTCTATCTCGCCGGGCTCTGAGCCCCTCCCGGCACGGTCGTCGTGTCGCTCGTCGGGCGCAGTTGAGCGATCGCTCTGGGCAGAGCCTCGGTCGCTTCCCCGCTAGTCGTCCAGGCTTCCCATCGTCAGGTTGACGGTGGTTCCCGTCATCCCGCTCGCCTAGTCGGAAGCCATGAAGACCGCCGTGTTTGCCATCTCCGCGAGCGTCATGAGCCGTCGCGGGTGGGTCTTGCTTGCGAGCATCTCTTGCCACTGTTCCCAGGTCATCCCCGTGGCCTTGATCGTGCCTGTCTCCGGCATGCCCTGTGGTCGCAGACCGACCACGCGAATGCCGTGAGGTGCGAGCTCGGCCGATAGATCTCGAGTGAGTGCCTCCTTGACGGCCTGCGCCGGACCGTAGCCTCCCACCAATGGAATGCCCGTCCGGGCGTGGACTGCGGTGACGGTCATGATCACCCCCGATTTATTCGGGACCATCCGCCGGGCCGCCAGGCGTGCGGTCAGGAAGTACGACGTAGCGTGGGTCGTGATCGGCAGGGAGAACTGCTCGACATCCAGCTCGACCAGAGGCACACCCAGAATCTTCCGTTCGGGATGCCGACCGCGTGGAAGGAGATATCGACGCGGCCCGCCTTGTCGATCACGGACTGCAGATGCTCGTCCACTGCCTGCTCATCGAGCGCGTCGACCTCCGCCGCCTCGGCGGATCCGCCGGCGGAAACGACGTCTTTGGCCACGACCTCGACGGGTGCGAGGTGGCGCCCGGTGAGAAAGACCTTGGCACCCTCAGACGCAAAGGCGCGTGCGAGACCACCGCCGATCGCGCCTCCAGCTCCGTAGATCACCGCAACCTTGTCCTTCAGCATCATCTCTGGTCTCCTTTGCGTTCCCGGTGCTCACACCCTTCAGAGCCGTCGATGATGTAGACACCGCGACCTCGGGAAAGTGGGCGCCGACCAACCGCCCAGTTCGCCCTTCAGCGGGTGTCTATACAGGGTGGAAGTGCGACAAACGTGCGGGAAGAAGGTGACGCGAGGGTGCTGGCAGCCGACCTGATGTCACGGGCCCGGGCCGGGGACGGGGACGCGTTCCGAGAGCTGACCGAGCCGTACCGCCGAGAGCTTCACGTGCACTGCTACCGGATGCTCGGATCCTTCCAGGATGCCGAGGATGCGCTCCAAGACACGCTGCTGGCGGCTTGGCAAGGCCTCGGAGGGTTCGAGGGACGCGCCTCGCTCCGCACCTGGCTCTACCGAATCGCCACCAACCGGTGTCTCAACGCGCGTCGCTCGGCCAGCCGACGCCCGGCCAAGGAGTGGGACGTGCCCGAGGTTGAACCGCCCGAGCCGACCCGGCACGGCGACGTCGTATGGCTCGAGCCATTTCCCGATGTCCTCCTCGAGGGTGCGATCGACGTGCCGCTCGGCCCGGAGGCCCGCTACGAGCAGACCGAATCCATCTCCCTGGCGTTCGTGACCGCCCTCCAGGTCCTGCCGCCTCGCCAACTCGCCGTCCTCATCTTGCGCGACGTCCTCGGATTCCACGCGAACGAGGTGGCCGACATGCTCGACTCGAGCATCGAATCGGTGAACAGCGCCCTCAAACGAGCGCGCGCCAGCCTGCAGCGCCGACTGCCGCCGGCCGGCGACCGCCAACCGCCTCCCGCCTCTGACTCACCCTCCGAGGATGCGATCGTCGCGAAGTTCGTCCGCGCGTGGGAGTCCGCCGATCTCGACGCGCTGGTGGCCCTTCTGACGGACGACGTCTTCATCTCGATGCCACCGATGCCCTTCGAGTACGAGGGCCGAGAAGTCGCGGCCCGCTTCTGCGCCAGCATCTTCCGCGCGGGCCGAAGGTTCGACCTCGTGCGGACGCGAGCCAACGGTCAGCCCGCGTTCGGGGCCTACCTGCGCGCCGGTACCGGCATCAGCCACGGGGTCGGCCTCTTCGTTCTCACTCTCACCGGCTACCGGATCTCGGCCATGACGCGCTTTGACAAGAGCGTGCTCCCATGGTTCGGGCTTCCGCGATCCCTCCCGAGCCGATAGCAGCTCGCGAGCGCACACATGACCCCGCACTCTTCTGCCCCGCACGCTTGCTCGTGCCCCTCGCGACCACAAAGGGCAAGCGTGCCGCCACCCATACGGGGAGTGCATCGTTGGTGACTCGCTGGCGTGGACGGCGGCCACCCGCCACTGTTCAGGCTGTCCGCTGCGACCGAGACGCCGAGAACACCCACATATAGATGATCGTCACGCTCCCGTCCTGCGGCGCGGCGACAGCGAAGTCGAGCATGCCGAGACGGCGAATTCGCGGTACAGGCTCAGGGCGGCCCTATCCGGAAAGAACACACAGGCGATAACCCTGGGGTGAATCACAGTGCAGATCGGTGTTGTTGAAGACCGCAGCCAGCACGCGTGCGAGATCCGGTGCCTGGGCGCCTTCTCGACCGTGAGCCGGGCAGCCGGCAGAATGTCGATGGCCCTCGGACAGACGCTCATCGCCGTCAGACGGCGTTGAACATGTTTCGCGCAGATCGGGGATAGGCGAATGAGCGTCGTTCTCTGCACGCCGAGGCGACCGCCCGCGAGAGATACTCGGCTTTGTGCGTTCCGAACGGAGCGCCGGCTCGGTGCGGACACTGGGCCGTGATCGCGTGTTCTGGCACGTCCGTTCGGTGTGCGGCCCGGATCCGGCGCATATGCCGACTCAGCTACCACCTTCGGCGACAAGTGCGTCGAGGGCGCTTCAGCGAGTGGAGCTAGGAGGCAACGGTGTTCGCGGGAGTGTTGCCCGTCGTGGCGTCGCTGGATGCCTTGCTCGCGATCGTGTACACGAGGTGAATGGTGCCGTCGGGGAAGGCGCGGTGCTGTTGAAGATGCAACGAGCGCTGCGGCGTGCCGGATGGTGAGAACGGGATCCCGTCGCCCAGCAGGACTGGTAGCTGTAGGAGCTCGAGCCGATCGATCGCCCCGAGCGAGAGGAACGACTGGAGCGTCCGTTGCCCGCCGAGGAGAAACGCGTCCCCGGCGAGTTCCGCGGCTCGCAGCTGGTCGATCAGCCCCGACGGGCTGCTGTCAGCGACCACGACGTCGGCTGGTACCGAGGCGGGTACGGGCTTTGAGGTGAGTACGTAGAGCTGCTTCCCCGGCCATGGCCACTCGCTGGCCTGGAGACCGGCGTCGAGCCGGACGCGATCCATCACGACCGCGTCGATTTGAGCGTTGAATGCGGGCCAGTCGTATGACCGTGGGGCACGAAGCCGGGCATCGCCAGGAATGCCGGTAGCCCGTCGGTCGTCGCGATAAATCCGTCGACCGATATTCCCATGCGTGTGCGGATCTGCATGATGCTC
>JBKOWY010000107.1:0-4190 GCA_046724655.1 Actinomycetota bacterium | reverse complement strand
TCGGTCTCCTGCACCCGGCTCTTGATCTCCTCGAACAGCTGCTGCTGCAACGCGTCGGTGTGGGCCATCGCGGCCTTCGTGTACGCGTTCTCGGCCTCGAGGTGCGCGATGACTTCGGGATCGTCGCGGTTGCGGAGCCAGTAGTAGTCGTCGACGCGCTCGTCGCCGTGGGCGCGCAGCACGGTCGGTCGACGGGGAGCAACGGGGGGACGCAGATCCGCCTTCATCGCGTCATCCTAAAGGGGGCCGGTACCGCCAAAGTCCAGGGCTACGCTCGGTCGCCGATGCCAACGGCAACGCCGATCACCGCGACCGACGAAGAGCTCGCGGCCGTCGCCTTCGACGCCGACGGTCTCGTCCCCGCCATCGTCCAAGAGGACGGGACCGGTCGGGTGCTGATGATGGCCTGGATGGACGCCGAGGCCCTCCGCCGCACGCTGGACGAGGGGCGCACCTGGTTCTGGAGCCGGAGCCGCAAGGAGCACTGGCGCAAAGGCGACACGTCGGGCGACCGCCAGTGGGTGCGCGCCGCGTACTACGACTGCGACATGGACACGTTGCTGTTCGTCGTCGAGCAGGAGGGGCGGGGCGCTTGCCACACGGGCGAGCGCAGCTGCTTCTTCCGCGCCTTCGGGAGCGGTGCGAACCCGGGCAAGTTGTGAGTGCCCCGACGCGAGACGAGTTCATCGCGCTCGCACGCGACTACACGATCGTGCCGGTGTGGCGTGAGGTGCTCGCCGATCTCGAAACACCGGTATCGGCATTCGCCAAGCTCGTGGCCGACCGTGACGGCTTTCTGCTCGAGTCGGTCGAGCACGGCGAGCACTGGGGCCGGTTCTCGTTCATCGGACGAGACCCGGCGCTGACGCTCGTCGCTCGCGGGCGGCAGGTGGAGATGTCGGGCGCTGTCGTCGCGCCGGGAGTGCCGCGCGACGAGGGGATCCTCGCCGCCCTCGAATCGTTGCTGTCCTGGTACAGAGCTCCGAACCTGCCGGAACTGCCGCCGTTCCATGGCGGTCTCGTCGGGTACCTCGGCTACGACGTCGTCCGCGAGATCGAACGCCTGCCGGACGCGCCTGCTGACGATCAGGGGTACCCGGACGCCGTGTTGTCGCTGACCGGGCACGTCACCGCGTTCGACCACTTCCGGCAGCGTCTGTATCTCATCGAGAACGTGTTCGTGTCGCCGGGCGTAGGCGCGCACGACGCCGGCGCTGCCTACGACGCCGCCCAAGCTCGACTCGATGCCGGCGTCGACGAGGTCGCACGGCCGCTCCCGTACGTCCCGTCGGCGCCGCCGCCCGACCACGTCGAAGAGTTGCCGTCGATCACGTCGACGATGCCCGGCGGCCTGTTCCAGGCTGCGGTCGAGGCGGCCCGCGAGTACATCTTCGCCGGCGACATCTTCGAGATCATCCTCGCCCAGCGCTTCGATCTCGACGGTGACTTCGATCCGTTCGAGATCTACCGAGTTCTCCGGCAGATCAACCCCTCGCCGTACATGTACTTCCTTCGGCATCCGGAGGCAACGGTGGTCGGATCGTCGCCGGAGGCGCTCGTCAAGCTCGTCGATGGTCGGGTGATCAGCCGTCCGATCGCCGGCACGCGGTGGCGGGGGAGGACCGACGAGCACGACCGCCGCATGGCAGCGGAGCTCAGCGAGAATCCAAAAGAGCGCGCCGAGCACATCATGCTCGTCGACCTCGCTCGCAACGACGTCGGGCGTGTGGTCCGGTACGGCAGCGAGCGCGTCGACGAGCTCATGACGCTCGAGCGGTACTCGCACGTGATGCACATGACGAGCCAGGTGTCAGGTGACCTGGCCGAGGGGAAGACCGCCGTCGACGTGCTGCGGGCGACGTTCCCGGCCGGCACCGTGAGCGGCGCGCCCAAGGTGCGCGCCATGGAGATCATCGACGAGCTCGAACCGAGCAAGCGGGGCCCGTATGCAGGGGTGGTCGGCTACTTCGACTTCTCCGGCAACCTCGATACCGCCATCACCATCCGGACGATGCTCTGGCGCGACGGGCAGGCGAGCGTCGCCGCGGGGGCGGGGGTGGTGGCCGATTCGGACCCCGATGACGAGGATCTGGAATGCCACAACAAGGCCCGGGCGTTGCTCACTGCTGCGGCCGCGGCACGACGCCTGACGCCGCTCGAAACACTCGACACCCTCGAGACCGGGACCGGGATGCCATGAGCCTGAACGAAGAGGTGCGGGCGCTGCACGCGACTGCCGGCGCGGTCGACCGCTCCGATCGCGGGGCGGTACTCGTGACCGGCCCCGACGCGTGGTCGTACCTCCAGAACCTTGTGTCAGCCGACCTCGACGTGGTCGGCGACGGTGAGGGCGTGCACTCTCTGCTGCTCACACCGCAGGGGAAGCTCGACGTCGATTTCCGGCTGCTGCGGGTGGGCGACGAGGCGTGGCTCGACTGTGACCCCGGGTTCGGCGAGCAGCTGGCGACGTCGCTGAATCGCTTCCGGATCAGGGTCGAGTGCGAAGTCACCGATCGCAGCGGCAGCTGGGGATCGGTCGCGGTGCGCGGGCCGGACGCCGCGCGCGTGGCCGCCGAGTTGGGTGTGGACCTTCCGGCCGCGCCGCACGCGCACGTTCCGTGGGAGGACGCGGTCGTCGTGCGTGTCCCGTGGCCGGGCGGTGACGGCTTCGATGTCGTCGGCCCACCGCCGACCGGCGCGAAGGCCGCCGATCGTCTGACGGGCGCGGGCGTGCAGGCTGCCAGCGCGGACGCCTACGAGGCGGTCCGCATCGAGCTCGGGATCCCGCGCCAGGGCTTCGAGCTCGACGAGAAGACGATCCCGCAGGAAGCATTCCTCGAGCTCGACGCGGTCTCGTTCACGAAGGGCTGTTTTCTCGGGCAGGAGCTCGTGTGCCGCATCGATACGCGCGGGCGCGTGAACCGGTATCTGCGCCGGCTCACGGGCATCGAGGACGGACGGCCGCCTCGAGGCACCGAGATCACCTCTGGCGACAAGGTGGTTGGGACCGTGACGAGCACCGTCGACGCGACCGATCTCCCCGCGGCTGCGCTGGGCTACGTGCGCCGCGAGGTCGATCCGCCTGCCGAGGTGGAGCTGCGCTGGGACGACCGCAGCAGCCGCGCCCGCGTGGAGCCCGTGCCGACGCCCGCGTGAGGGCCGACGCGGCGGCCAACGCGCTGTTCGCGTTCGGTTACCCGACGTCGATCGTCGTGATCGCCGCGCCGTCGCGGTCAATACGTCGTGGCTCGTGGCGTCCATGGTCTGGTACGCGCTCGGCGGCCGGCGTGCGTCCGCATGATGCGTTCCTGAAGCATCACTAGGTTGCCTGACGCACGCATCAGGGACTGGCGGGGATCCTGACGACGAAGCGGGTGCCCTGGCCGTCGAGGGCCTGCACGCCGGCGGTGCCGCCCATCGCCGCCGACAGTTCACGGACGATGGCGAGGCCGAGTCCGGTGCCCACCTTGCGACCGGGCACCGTGCGAGAGGTGTAGAGCCGGTCGAACACGTGGGGGAGGTCGTCGGCGTCGATCCCGGGCCCGTCGTCGTCGACCCGGACCTCGAGCGCGCCGTTCACTGAAGCCACGCCAACCGTCACACGCGTGCGCGCGTACTTGAGTGCGTTCTCCACCAGGTTCGCAACGATCTGACCGAGGCGTTCCGGATCGGCGTCGACGGGAGCGGAACCGGCGCGATCGACGACGAGCGCGACGCCGATCTCACGGGCCGACGGATGGAACGCGTCGGCCGCGTCGCCCACGACCTCGGCGGCATCGACCGGACGAGGTGTCAGCGAGAACTCGTGGGCGTCCAGCCGGGCCAGGTCGAGCAGGTCGGCGACGAGTCGCTCGAGGCGCCGGGCCTCGGCGCCGATGACGCCGGCAGCGCGCTTCTGCTCCTCGCCGCCCGCGACGGTGCCGTCCGCGATTGCCTGCGCATACCCGCCGATCGAGGTGAGGGGCGTTCGCAGATCGTGCGACACGCTCAGGAGGAACTCGCGCTCGAGCCCGCGCGCCGACTCGAGCTGCGCGGCCATGCCGTCCAGCGCTCGCGCCAAGCCCGCGAGCTCGTCGTCGGGATGGCGGCCGAGATCGACGCGGGCCGACAGATCACCGGCCGCGATGCGGTCGGCGGTCTGTCCCATCGCCGTCAGCGGGCGCGTGAGCCGCCGGGCGAGGTAGAACGCG
>JBKOWY010000066.1:0-13864 GCA_046724655.1 Actinomycetota bacterium | reverse complement strand
TCGGCTCGATGAGGCCCTTGCGCTCGTAGATCCGCAGCGTCTGCGGGTGCACGCCCGCCAGCTCGGCGGCGACCGAGATGATGTAGAGCGCGCGCTCGTTCTCGTCCATCACGTTCACACTCCTAGATGCTCACGCGGGTTCTCCGTGAGCGCGTCACCCAAGTCCTCGATCGCCTTCCTCGCCGCGCCGTCGACCTTCTTGGGCACAACGACGTCGAACGTCACCAGCAGATCACCCGGCTTGCCCTTCCCTGTGTCAATCCCTCGCCCGCGCACCTTGACGGTCTTGCCGCTCTGCGTCCCCGCCGGCACCTTCACCGTCACCGGCTTGTCGAGCGTCGGCACCTTCACCTGCGTTCCCAGCGCGGCCTCGGTGAAAGTGATCGGGACGCGCACGGTGAGGTCCTTGCCCTTGCGCCCGAAGATCGGATGCGCGCCGACGTGCACGACGACGTACAGGTCACCCGGCGGGCCACCGTTCGCGCCAGCGGCACCGCGCCCCGCCAACCGAATGCGCTGGCCGTCGTCGACACCGGGCGGGATACGCACCTTCACATCGCGGCGACGGCGCTCGACGCCCCGCCCGCCGCACTGGTGGCACGGGTTCTTCACGATCGTGCCGCGCCCGGCGCACGTCGGGCAGACCTGCGAGAACGAGAACGGGCCCTGGTCGACGAGGATCTCGCCGCTGCCGCCGCACTGCGGGCAGACGTCGGGCGTGGTGCCGGGCTCGGCGCCGGACCCGTGGCACACCGAGCACACGGCGTCGGCCGTGAAGCTCACGCTGGTGGTGACGCCGTGCACGGCGTCGAGGAAGTCCAGGTGCAGCTCGGTCTCGAGATCGGCGCCGCGCTGGGGGCCGGCCTGGCGCGCACCCCGCCCGCGCCGTCCGCGAGAGCCGCGTCCGAACAGTCCGCCGAGCAGGTCGCCGAAGCCCGTGTCCGCGTCGAACTGGAAGGTGCGGAACCCATCCGCGCCGCCGGGCCCGCCGAAGCCCCCAGGGCCGCCGAAGCCGCCGCCTCCGAACTGGGCGCCCGAGGCGACCATCTGGCGAACCTCGTCGTACTCCTTGCGCTTCTCAGCGTCGCCGAGGACGTCGTACGCGGCGGACGCCGCCTTGAACTTATCCTCCGCCTCCTTGTTCCCCGGGTTGGCGTCCGGGTGGTACTGCTTCGCCAACTTCCGGTAGGCGCGCGAGATGTCCTTCTCGGACGCGGACGGAGCAACTCCGAGAAGCTCGTAGTAGTCGGTCTCGAACCATTCGCGCTGGGGCGCCATGGCTCTTACCTCGTGACCTTCACCAATGCCTCACCCCACCGGAACCGGAGGTTCCGGCGGGGACCCCGAGGCCGCGAGAAACAAGCCTCGAAGTGCATCATCTCGTCACCTTCACCATGGCCGGTCGCAAGACGCGGCCCTTGAGCGTGTAACCGGTGCGGAGGACGTCGGTCACGACAGGCTCACCGTCGCCGTCCTCCTGCATGACCGCTTCGTGGACGTTCGGGTCGAACGGCTTGCCCTCCGCTTCGATGCGCGACAGGCCCGCCTTCTCGAGCACGCCGAGCAACTGCTCGTACACGAGCCCGACCCCCTTGCGCACGCTGTCGGCCCCGTCGGCGTCGGGCGCCTCCAGGTTCTTGAGCGCGAGCTCGAGCGAGTCGAGCACGGGAAGCAGCTGCTCGATCAGGCCCTCGGTGGCGCGATCGACGAGCGCGGTCTGCTCCTTGATCACGCGCTTGCGGTAGTTCTCGAACTCGGCCTGCACACGGCGGAGCGTGTCGAGGTACTCGTCGCGCTCCGACTCGACGTGCGACAGCTTGGCGAGATCGGCTTCGAGCTCCGACGCCGCCGCCTCCTCTTCGGAGACGGCGGCCTCGTGCTCGTCTTCGGGCGTCAACGGCACGTCGGGCACCGTCACGCGCCCTTCTGCTCGCCCTCGTCGTCGTCGACGATCTCGGCGTCGACAACATCGTCATCCGACTGTTGGGACGACGTGCCGCCGCCCGCGCTACCACCGGCGCCGCGGTCTGCACTCGCCTGCTGGGACTGCGCCGCCTGCTGGTACAGGCGCTGCGCGAACTCCTGGCTGGCAGCCAGCAGCTCCTCGTGGCCCCGCTTCACGGCGTCGATGTCGGAGCCGGCCAAGGCGTCCTTCAGCGCCTTGAGCTTCTCCTCGATCTTCTGACGCTCGTCGGCCGAGACGTTGTCGGCCTGCTCCTTGAGCAGCTTCTCGGTCTGGAACACGAGCGAGTCGGCGTTGTTGCGGGTCTCGGCCTCCTCGCGCCGCTGACGGTCCTCCTCGGCGTGCGCCTCGGCGTCCTTGACCATCTTGTCGATGTCGTCCTTCGACAGGGCGGTGCCGCCGGTGATTGTCATCTGCTGCTCCTTGCCCGTGGCAAGGTCCTTCGCAGACACGTTCACGATGCCGTTGGCGTCGATGTCGAACGTGACCTCGATCTGGGGCACGCCACGCGGCGCCGGCGGGATGCCGACGAGCTGGAACTTGCCCAGCGTCTTGTTGCGGTAGGCCATGTCGCTCTCGCCCTGCAGCACATGGATCTCGACGCTGGGCTGGTTGTCCTCGGCGGTCGTGAAGACCTCCGAGCGCTTCGTCGGGATCGTCGTGTTGCGGTCGATGAGCTTCGTGAAGATCTGGCCCTTCGTCTCGATACCAAGCGACAGCGGCGTCACGTCGAGGAGCAAGACATCCTTCACGTCGCCCTTGAGCACGCCGGCCTGGATCGCGGCACCGACTGCGACGACCTCGTCGGGGTTGACACCCTTGTGCGGGTCCTTCCCCGTGAGACCGTGCACCAGGTCGACCACCGCGGGCATGCGCGTCGAACCGCCCACGAGGATGACGTGGTCGATCTGGTCGGTGCTGACCCCGGCGTCTCGGATCGCCTGCTCGAACGGCCCGCGGCACGAGTCGAGGAGGTCAGCCGTCATCTCCTGGAACCTCGAGCGAGAAAGGCTGAGCTCGAGGTGGAGCGGGCCCTCGCTCGTCGCGGTGATGAACGGCAGATTGATCGTGGTCTGCTGGGCCGAGGAAAGCTCGATCTTCGCCTTCTCGGCGGCTTCCTTCAGGCGCTGGAGCGCCATCTTGTCGTTCGACAGGTCGACGCCGTGCGCGTTCTTGAACTCGGTGACCATCCAGTCGATGACTCGCTGGTCCCAGTCGTCGCCACCGAGGTGCGTGTTCCCCGCGGTGGCCTTCACCTCGAACACGCCCTCGCCGATCTCGAGCAACGACACGTCGTAGGTGCCGCCACCGAGGTCGAACACGAGGATCGTCTGGTCGTGCTCCTTGTCGAGCCCGTAGGCGAGCGCGGCCGCGGTGGGCTCGTTGATGATGCGCAGCACCTCGAGGCCGGCGATCTGCCCGGCCTCCTTCGTGGCCTGACGCTGGGCGTCGTCGAAATAGGCCGGAGTCGTGATGACGGCCTGGGTCACGGTGTCACCCAGGTACGCCTCGGCGTCCCGCTTCAGCTTCTGCAGAATGCGGGCCGAGATCTCCTGCGCCGAGTAGTTCTTGCCATCGATGTCGATCTTCCAGTCGGTGCCCATGCGGCGCTTGACCGAGCGCACCGTCCGATCGGGGTTCGTGATGGCTTGGCGCTTGGCGACCTCGCCGACCAACACCTCGCCCGTCTTCGAGAAGGCGACCACCGACGGGGTGGTCCGGGCGCCTTCGGCGTTGGGAATGACGGCGGGCTCGCCCGCCTCGAGAACGGACACCACGGAGTTGGTGGTGCCGAGGTCGATTCCGACGGCCTTGCTCATTCTGTGGGACCTCCAGGGAGAAGTTGAGTCCTTCGCTATCAACTTAGGTTACAGAACCACCAGACAGGCCTGTCAATTCCTGCTTTTCCCCAATTTCTGGAGAGATGATCGAGGAGGCCACCGGAGGTGGGCGGGGGCGTGGGGCCCGCTCAGCCGGCGCGCCCGAGCGGCGACGTTGACACCGTGACTAGATTTCACCCGTGGCCCGGGTGCGTCGTGACGCCTTCCTCGATCATCTCTCCAAGGTCCCGCTGTTCTCGGCCCTCTCGAAGCGGGACCTGCAGCTGGTGGCCCGGGCGGCAGAGGACGTGAAGGTCGACGCCGGCAAGGTCCTCGTGACCGAGGGCAGCGCCGGCACCGAGTTCTTCGTGATCGTGGACGGCAAGGCCCGTGTGACCCGGCGGGGCCGGAAGGTGGCCGAGCTCGGCCCCGGTCAGTTCTTCGGTGAGCTCGCCCTCCTGGACCGGGCGCCCAGGAACGCCACGGTGGTCGCCGAGACGCCGATGGAGCTGCTCGTGCTGGGTCAGCGCGAGTTCGCGGCGCTCATCGACGAGGTCCCCGGCCTGGCGCACAAGCTTCTTGCGGGGCTCGCTCGCCGCCTACGCGAATCCGACGCCAAGAGCGTGCAGTAGCGCTCTATTTCGTCGTCGTCAGGCGCTTCACCACGATCTTCGCGGCGTCGATCGACAGCTCCTCGGGCTGTTTCGGCAGCTGGGCCTTCGAAGTGTCGTAATTCTGGACGCCGGTGTTCAGCACGCGATCGTTGGCGACGAGAACGTGCACGCCGCTGAACGGTCTGTCGTCGTAGAACGCGTCCTTCCCTAGGCCGGGCACCGTCTGCAGGTCCTCGAAGTCGACCGGGCCTTGGCCTTCTCGTAGTCGCGTCCGACGGTCTTGCCCGTGTTCAGTTCCACCTGAAGCTTGAACGGTGACCCCTCGATTCCCCCGACGGCCTTCTCCTTCAACGCCCACTCGCACTGGCTGGCCTTCGCCCCCGGCCTCGTCACCTTCTTCTCTTTGCCCTTGTTCACGTCGGTGCCGAGGATCTCTGCTACCTCGCGGGTGGTGAGGAGCTTGCACACTGCGGGTGTCTCCTTCGCCGGTGGCGCGCCGGACACGCCAGTGAAGCCGGCGAGCGCGAACACGAGCGCGCCGGCAGCCACCGCCAGAGTCAGATGTTTGGGCGAACACACCGTGTGACCCCCCGCCCCCGTGGTGATGGCTGACGCTTCCCCCCGCAGCGATGCCCCTTGCCTCAACCCCGACCATCGGCGAACCGACGGGTAGATTCCGCGTCGTGCGGCGGATCCCGCTTCCCCGGCCCCATCAGCTCGTCCTGGGCGTCGGTGTGCTCGCGTCGCTCGGGGCCCTGGCGTCGGGCGTCGTGCCCCGCTTGACAGGCTGGGAGGACGACTCGCCGATCAGCCGGCATGTGTTCGGGAATGTGCCCGACGCGCTCTACTGGGCGTTCTACGCCACGGTCGGCGTGATGCTGTTCCTGGTCGCGTGGCTCGTGGCGCAGCGAGTACAGAACTACGAGCGGGGACAGCCCGACGACCGCCGCACGACGCGGGCCAACGTCAAGCGGCGCCTCGAGGGGTTCCGGTCCGGCGTCTGGATGCAGACGTTGCTGCGCGACCCCGCAGCCGGGGCCATGCACTCGATGATCTACTTCGGCTTCATCGTTCTGTTCGTGGCGACGGTCATCCTCGAGATCGACCATCAGCTCCCGGACTCGGCGAAGTTCCTGCACGGCCGCGTGTACGAGGGGTACTCCGCCACCGCCGACCTCTTCGGCGTGATCTTCGTGGTCGGGATCGTCTGGGCGCTGGCGCGCCGCTACATCCAGCGCCCGTACCGAATCCGCATCAAGACCAAGCCTGAAGACGCGGTGATTCTCGGGACGTTCCTCGTAATCGGCCTGACCGGCTTCGCCACCGAAGGCCTGCGTATCGCGCTCGCCGGAACGCCGTCGTACGAGAAGTGGTCGATCATCGGATATCCGTTGGCGACGCTGTTCGACGGCCTGTCCCAAGGCGCGCTGCGGGATGCGCACCGCTGGCTGTGGGGAGCCCACTTCGCCGCCTTCGTCGCCTTCCTCGTGATCCTTCCGACCACGAAGTTGCGCCACATGATCACGTCGCCCATGAACATGTACCTCGGCCCGCGGGAGCGGCCGAAGGGCGCGATGAAGCCGCTGCCGAACCTCATGGAGACCGAGCTCGAGACGTTCGGCGCCTCGACGGTCGAGGACTTCACGTGGAAACAGCTCTTCGACACCGACGCGTGCACGATCTGCGGGCGTTGCACTTCGGTGTGCCCGGCGCACCTCACGGGCAAGCCGTTGGACCCGCGCGAGATCGTGCTCAAGGTCGGGGAGGTGATGACCCAGACCGGCGATCCCAAGGTGTCACCGATCGTCGGCCTCGATCCCGAGATCACGATCAGCGCCGACAATGTATTCGAGCGCGTCACGCCGGAGGAGCTCTGGGCGTGCACGTCGTGCAAGGCCTGCGACGAGATCTGCCCGGTCGACATCGAGATCCTCGACAAGATCCTCGACATGCGGCGCTACCTGTCGCTCATGGAGAGCAACTTCCCCACGGAGCTCGGCAACACGTACCGCGCCATGGAGAACAGCTCGAATGTCTACGGCCTGAACCAGGCCGACCGCGGGGACTGGGCAAAGGACCTCGAAGGCATTCCGATCATCGACCCGTCGGGACCCTTCGAGCACGAGTACCTCATGTGGGTCGGGTGCGCGGGATCGTTCGACGACCGCAACAAGAAGACGGCCCGGGCCGTCGCGAAGCTGCTCCAACGCTCAAGCGTCGACTTCGCCATCCTGGGACCGAGCGAGCTGTGCACGGGCGACCCGGCGCGGCGCTCGGGCAACGAATACATCTTCCAGATGCTGGCGATGCAGAACGTCGAGACCCTCAACGGTCTGGGCGTGAAGAAGATCGTCACGCAGTGCCCGCACTGCTTCAACACCTTGAAGAACGAGTACCCGCAGCTCGGCGGGGACTACGAAGTCGTGCACCACTCCCAGTTCCTCATGGAGCTCATCGAGACCGGACGCCTGGACCTCGGGGACGCGTCCCTCGACGAGCGGGTCACGTTCCACGACTCGTGCTACCTGGGTCGCCACAACGACGTGTACCTCGCCCCCAGGAAGGTCGTCGGTTCGCTCGCCGGCATCGACCTCATCGAGATGCCCCGCAACGGAACACGCGGCCTCTGCTGCGGCGCCGGCGGCGCCCGGATGTGGATGGAGGAGCACGTCGGCAAGAAGGTCAACATCGAGCGCACGGAGGAGGCGCTCGCCACCGGCGCGAGCCGCATCGCCGTCGCGTGCCCATTCTGTTACGTGATGATGGACGACGGCGTGAAGGAAAAACGCCGCGACGACGACGTGCAGGTGCAAGACATCGCCGAGGTCTTGATCGAGGCGGTGGAGAGCGCCTAGCACACGGAACGCGCGCCCGAGTCTGTTACGGCTCACTTCGAGCCTGGGCCCTAGGCTCGTCGCCCGGGAGCGTTCTCGGACAACTTCATCGAGCTGTTCGACTCGTTCACCCCTTCGGTGGCGCCATCGCGGTCACCGACGAGCCGTAGCGCGTCGGCGTCCTCGCGCCCGCTGCGCGCTGAGGGGCCGCTCAGTCCTCGCCGCGGAAGTTCAGGTAGTAGCGACTGGGCGTCGGACCCCGCTGTCCCTGGTACTTCGAGCCCGTCGTGTCGCTGCCGTAGGGATGGTCAGCCGAAGTTGTCATCCGGAAGAACGAGATCTGCCCGATCTTCATCCCTGGGTAGATGGCGATCGGCAGCGTCGCGACGTTCGACAGCTCGAGGGTGAGATGCCCGTCCCAACCGGCGTCGACGAAACCCGCGGTCGCGTGGGTGAGAAGGCCGAGGCGGCCCAGACTCGACTTGCCGTCCAACCGGGCGGCGAGGTCGTCGGGGAGCACGACGCGCTCCAAGGTCGACGCCAGCGCGAACTCACCTGGATGCAGGATGAACGCCCGCCCGTCGGGGACCTCGACGAGCTCGGTCAGGTCCTCCTGGGCCTGCTTGGGGTCAATGAACGGCGTCGTGTCGTTGCGGAACACGCGGAAGTACCGATCGACGTGCATGTCCACCGACGAGGGCTGCACGTTGGCGTCGTCGAACGGTTCGATGACGATGCGGCCGGCCTTGAGCTCCTCGCGGATCGTCCTGTCCGACAGAATCACGCCCGGGAGCCTATCGGCGTCCCTTGGTATCTTCGTCGATCTTCGCGGGTGTAGTTCAGAGGCAGAACATCAGCTTCCCAAGCTGAGAACGCGGGTTCGATTCCCGTCACCCGCTCTCCGGGAACGGCCTGGTCAGGCTGCAGGTTTGTCCGCGTGCTGCTCCGCGCACGTGGCGCGTGGAGCCTTCAGTACCACATCCGTGCCACAACGGCGCGTGGCGCTCGCTCGACGAGCGCCACGTGCGCCCACGCACGCATGAGTTCTACGAGGACCTGCTCACGAAAGGTCCACTCGTCACCACGATCGCGACATGAATGACGACGAGACCGCCAGGCTGTCGCCTTCGCCCACGCCTTGTTGCGCTGCGGGACCCAGGAGGACTCCGCGAGGATGCCGAGAACCACCTGCGACTGACCGCGGGCCGTTGCAAGCAAACGGCCGCTGGGTGGTCGCCCACGAGTACCACTCGGTCCCGATCAAGAAGTGAGCGGCCGGGCGTCGGTGCTCAGGTGACCACCGGTCCGGAGACGACGAATAACGAATCGCTGGAGGTCGCCCGCTCTGCGATCAACCGCCGGGGACCGGCGCTTCCTGCGGGACTCCCGTCATTCCGGCCGGCACGGGCACCTCGGCTTCGGCATCCGGTGCGAATCGCGGTGACGCGCGCAGCAGGACGCTGAGGGCGGCGACCGCGATGCCGTAGACGACCAGCGCGAGGAACAGCACCACGCCGAAGCCGAGCGCCATCGCCAGGATCGTGGTGAGCACGGCGCCGACGACGGACGCAAACCCGTTCACCGCCCATCCCCACGCCACGTACTCGCGCGAGTGCCGGGTGAGGCACGCCACGGCACCGAGCCCCAGCGGCATGAACGCACCGAGGCAGATCCCGAGTGGCCCGAGCACGGCAAACGCAACGACCACGCGCGCCGCGAACGGCAGACCCAGCAGCGCGTCTGTCAGAGGCGGGAGACCGAACGAGTAGAAGATCGTGAGGCCGGCGATGGCGGCGAGCAGCAACCGGGCCACCGGCAGAGGCCGGTGCTGATAGCGGCTGCTCAGGAGCGCGCCCACTCCGGTCGACAACAGGATCGCCGCAAGCGTCACGGTCAACGAATACGTCGGATACCCGAGGAAGAGCACGAGCCGCTGGATCAGAGTGATCTCGAAGAACATGAACCCGAGCCCGAGGGCCGTGAAGTAGACGGCGGACGTTCTCTTGCGGGGGAGCTCAGACCAGGTGCCGCGGATGCGAACGAACGGCAACAGCAGGAACACCGCTGCGAACACGGCTGCGATCGCCAGCAGCAGCAACAACACGCGTTCGCCCACTGCGACCTCGAAGTCCCGGCGGTCGATCGGCTCGCCGAAGTCGGCGAGGACGTCGCGGAAGGGCGTGAAGTGCCAGAAGAACGGTGAGTCGTCGCTGATGGGCCGGACGTCGTAGGGATAGGAGTCGTAGAAAGCGTCGAGGCGATTCTCCGGGAGGGTGGCGAGGTCGGTCACCGACTCGCCCGGTACGGCATGGCCGGGCGCGTAGCGCACCTTCCCGCCCGGGATCGCGCCGAGCGCACCGAGGAAGCGATCGACCTCCGCGGCGGTGAACGGCGTCGCCTTCACGAGGATCGTCGACAGGGCCGCGCCGCTGCGGTCGCCCTCGGCGGTTGCGGTCGCCACGAGGATGTGGCGGGAAGGGTTGTCCACACCGAGCTCGCCGAGCGCGTGCCGGGCGGTCGCGACGTACCGGCTCGTCCGGTTCGGTTTGTTGTCGTAGTCGAACTCGCCGTACTGGGCGGCGACGATCCCGTTCCGCCCGGCGTGCTCCAAGCTGTCCTTGATCGTCTCGCTCGTGTACAGGTAACTCTCGGACAGCACGTATGCGCCGGCAGTGGCGGCGTTGGTCGCTGCATAGCTGTCGGGCGCGGGATACCAGACCAGGTTGTAGGTGTCGTCGCTGCGGGCCAGGAACGACCGGCCATCGCCTTGGACATAGGTGACGGCCGGGTTCTGGGCGATGTGGCCGGCGTAGTCGGCAAACTTGTCGGTGACGAGCGAGTACGTCACGGGGTTGAGCTCGATGGCGTCGATGTGGCGCGACTTGAAGTACAGCGACGCCAGAACCTCGTTGCCTCCGGCGGCGCCGACGATCAGCACGTTGCCCGGCGGCTCGCCCATGACCGCGAACGGCAGCGCTCTCGGGTCGGTGTCGTACGAGAAGCGGGCGAGGCTCGCAGGATTGCCGTCATAGCGTTGGATGACCGAGCCGAGCAGGCCGTCGTGGTAGAGGAGACGGATGTTCGGTCCGACGTCCACGACGTCGACGCGGAAGATCGGGCTCCACGACGTGTAGCGGGTCACTGACTCGTCCACGTCGCCCTTGAACTGGTCTGTGCGCTGCTGCGGGAGCAGCGACGGGCGCACGGCGACCACCGCCAGCACGGCGACCAATCCGCCGGCAACCAACGGGAGGACGCGGAAGCTGCGGCGGAGAGCGAGACGGAGTCCGGCGAGGGCGAGCACGAGCCCGGCGACCATGATCGTCGCTGGTGAGCCGATCCAGCTGATGAGCGACACCACCGCCGCGCACGCGAGGCCGGCGCCGACGAGGTCGGCGAAGTACAGGCGCCCGATCTGCTCTGACTGGCGGGCGAAGAGAGTCGCGATCATGACGCCGACCGCGACGAACGAGGCGAACAGCGCCAGGCAGATGACGAGTAGTCGAGCGAGGTTCGCGAACGAAGCGCCTGACCCGTAGTCCCAGATGGCGATCGTGTCCGTACGTATCGTGGCCACGATGACGTATCCGAGGCCGACGCTGACCGCGCCGAGCAGCAACCCCCAGACCAGGATCGTCTCGGTGTCGGCCCGGCGTAAGCGGTGCGAGACGGCGACGATCACTCCGCCGCAACCGATGCCCAGAAGCGCGAGCCCGATGACGAGGTACGTGTAGTAGTAGAAGAGCTTGAACGAGATCACGCGCGTGTAGCTGATCTCGAGCAACAATGCCGCGAAGCTGACGAGCAGGATCTCGAGCGCGAAGCGCCGGCGCGACGAATCCGCCCGCGCTACTGCCAACTCGGCTGCCGCCGTTGAATCCCCGATCCGGGGCAGGCTACTTGGTGGCGATCGCGGCGAGGGCAGCGACCATCACGACGAAGCCGACCACGAGATACAAGACCGTCCGTGCGAGCGGCGCCTCCGGAAGCGCGTCTGAGCTGCGGGTGGCGGCGACCTGTCCGCGTACAGGGCTCCCCGGGCGGCCCTTGACCACGGCCCGCTGCGTGGCGCGACGACGATCGGAACGACGCCGGGCGAGCGCGATGAGATTGCCAATGAACAGCGCGGCGCCGACGGCGAAGATGAGCTCACGCAGGACATCGTCGTAGAAGCTCACGTCATGATCGTAGGCGCGCCCTCCGTTCTGGCTTGCATCACCTGCCGCGTTACGAGCCCGGCTTCCAGACCATCAGGAACAGGATCAGCACGACGAGCACGTTGAGCGCGGTGCCTGCGAGACCGACGCGCTGGCCGCGCTCCTCGAGCTCGGGGTCACCTGGGGCGGCGGTCCGCCGGGCGACTCGCCCATCGGTGGTGAGCCCATCTCGGCGAGCTCCGCCATCAACAGGTTCATGCGCCGGACGTTCGGGCGCAGCACACCGTGCGCCAAGCCGAGGCCGATGATGAACAGCGCCATCGACGCCCAGATCCAGAACTGGCCGAACGTCCAGGCGTCGTCGCTGAGAAGCACGAGCAGGACGCCGAAGACGAACACGGCGTAGATGAAGAACTCGGCGACGTTCGAGACGAGATAGTTCGCCTGCGCGATGGCGAGCCCTTCGCGACCCGTGCGGGCCTTCGCCTGCTGCCCGTAGAGCGAGTTCAGGAACACACCGCCGAACCCGACCATGGCGGCCAGGATGTGCAGCACGAGCACGAGCTTGTAGGTGCCGCTGTTGATGTCGGCGATGATGACCACTAAGGCTTCCTCCCGAACCGTCGGCGAGCCTCGGCTGGAGCCTAGGCCCGAGCGCGTCAGCGGGTGTGGTACAACGCGGCGCTGTGCGATTGGTCGTGGCGCGGTGCTCGGTCGAGTACGAAGGCCGGCTCGGTGCCCGGCTTCCGCCCGCGCAGCGGCTCATCCTGCTCAAGGCTGACGGCTCGATCGCCGTGCACGCCGATGCGAAGGCGTACAAGCCGCTCAACTGGATGAGCCCACCGTGCACGATCCGGGAGGAGCCAGGCGCCATCGTCGCCACCAATTCGAGCGGTGAGCGTCTCGCAATCGAGCTGCACAATGTCATGCTCGACCACACCCTGGCACTCGGCGATGACCCCGGCCTGGCCAAGGACGGCGTCGAGGCCGAGCTCCAGGAGCTCATCGCGGCGCGCGTCCGTGCCCTGCGTGACGACCTCCAGATCGTGCGGCGTGAGTACCCGACCGACATCGGGCCCGTCGATCTGCTCTGCCGCGACGGCGACGGACAAGCCGTCGTGATCGAGGTGAAGCGCATCGGCGAGATCGCCGGGGTCGAGCAGCTGCTCCGCTACCAGGAGCGACTCGATCTCGACGGCGCGCTCGCGCCGACCCGCGGTGTGCTCGTTGCGACGCGCATCAAACCGCAGGCGCGCGTGTTTGCGGAGAGCCGCGGCGTGCAGTGCATCGAAGTCGACCTCGAGCGGCTCCGCGCCGGGGCCCCGCCCGACCTGCGGCTCTTCTGAGCGTTACTCGAAGCGCGGCTTGCGCTTCTCGAGGAAGGCGGCGAAGGCCTCCTGCGCGTCGGGCAGCTGGCTCGATCGGGCCATCACGTCGAGGGCATGCTCGTACGCGCTCCGCTCGTCGAGACCGATCTGCGCGTAGAACGTCTGCTTGCCGAGCCCCTTCGAAGCCCGGCTCCCGCGCGTGGCCCGGCGCAGCAGGTCGAAGGTGGCGTCGTCGAGCTCATCTGCGGGGGCGACCCGGTTGACGAGTCCCCAGTCGAGCGCGGTGCGGGCGTCGATGGTGTCGCCGGTCAGGCCGAGCTCCAGTGCCCGTTTCCGGGAGACGTTGCGCGCCACCGGCACCAACGGCGTGTGACAGAACCAGCCGCCCTGCCCGCCGGGAGTGGCGAAGGCGGCCTCGGTGGATGCGACCGCGAGATCGGCCGTGGCCACCAGCTGACAACCGGCGGCGGTGGCGAGACCGTGCACGCGCGCCACGACCGGCTGCGGGATCGTCTCCATCGTGAGCATGAGTTCGGTGCACGCTTCGAGCAGCTCGCGGATGGACACCAGGCCGGCGCCGGCGAGATCCCGGAAGTCGTGACCGGAAGAGAAGACGGGGCCGTTGCCGGCGAGGATCACGCCACGGGCATCGCTGTCGCCGGCGGCTCGAAACGCGGCGGTCAGGTCGCGCAGGAGGTCGAGCGACAGCGCGTTGCGACGCTCGGGCCGGTTCATCGTGATCGTGGTGAAGCCCTCTTCGGCTTTCACCAGCACGGACTCGGAGCCCACGGCGACCTCCTCTCCCGTGGTCACGGTAGCGCCGAGGGAAGCAGCGAACGTCCGCCCGGTCAGTCGCGGGCCATGTTGTCGAACTTCGTGAAGCGCTCGTTGAACGCGAGCCGGGCGAGGCCCGTGGGCCCGTTGCGGTGCTTGGCGACGATGATCTCGGCCTGCCCGCGCTGGTCCGACTCCGGGTTGTACACCTCGTCGCGGTAGATGAAGCAGACGACGTCGGCGTCCTGCTCGAGACCGCCCGACTCGCGCAGGTCGGCGAGCATGGGCCGCTTGTCCTGGCGGTACTCGAGCTGCCGGTTGAGCTGCGACAGCGCCATCACCGGGCAGTCGAGCTCGCGGGCGAGGATCTTCAG
>JBKOWY010000111.1:0-11350 GCA_046724655.1 Actinomycetota bacterium | reverse complement strand
CGGCGCCGCCGGCATCGGGTTCACCGCCATGGCGAACGGCGTGCTTCAAACCGAGTGCGCGCCCGAGATGCGCGGGCGGGTGATGGCGCTGTTCTCGGTGGCGTTCCTGGGCAGCACGCCGATCGGTGGACCGATCGTCGGATGGGTGTCCGAGCACCTGGGCCCACGGGCCGGCCTCGGGCTCGGCGGCCTCGCGACGCTCGCCGTCGTCGCCGCCGCGATCAGCACTATCCGGCGTCGTCGCGACGTGCCGTCACCGGTCTTGGCGTCTTAGGGCCGAGCCGCCACTCCCGCCCTGAGCCCACGACACCTCGCCGTGGTACAGGAGCACCGCGGCGACGGCGAGGGCACGCCCGCCGTGGAGCGCCGGCATGTAGCCGAGCCGAGCGTGCTGAGACGAGGCATGCGACGTCGCCACTGTCGCCACTCGCGTTCCCCCCGGGGTAGCCCGCCCAGGACCGTATGGGCGAGATACGAGGGGGATTCTACCAATTGCGCCCATCTGAGGCTGCTGAGGCTTTTCAACGGGTCTGGAGAGCTAGCCGCTTCGGGCTGGGACGGGGTCAGGGCTGGAGCAAACGGCGAAGCCGGGTGCCGGCGATCCGGACCCCTGCGATCCCCATCGCCGCCAGGTAGGCGGCGTGGAGCAGCAAGGTCCAGTCGACCTGCCCCAGCGTCAGTCCCCGCTCGAGGGCGACGCCCTGGTAGAGCGGCGTGGCCTGCACGACCCACTGGAGCGCGGTGGGGTACCGCGACAGCGGGAAGAACGTGGCCGAGAACAGGAACAGCACGATGATCCCCGCGTTCACGTAGTCGAAGTCGACGTAGGAACGCATCCACGTCGTCGCGGCCATGCCGAGCCCGGCGAACCCGAACCCGATGAGCATGGCGGCCGGGAGACCGAACACGGCCCACGGCGATTCCACCAGCCCGAACGCGGCCATTGTGGCGAGGAAGGCGGCGGCGTAGATCGAGCCGCGCAGCAGCGCCCAGCTCAGCTCGCCGAGCGCGACGTCCGTCGTGCGCAGCGGCGTGGCGAGCATCGCGTCGAAGCTGCGCGTGTACTTGAACTTGAAGAAGAAGTTGAACGTCGTGTCGAACACGGCGCCGTTCATCGCCGCCGCCGCGAGCAGGCCCGGCGCCACGAACGCTTCGTAGTCGACGGTTTGTCCGCCCGTGTCCACGGTGCCGACCAGATGGCCGACGCCGACACCGATCGACAACAGGTACAGCAGCGGCTCGGCGAAGCCGGTGAGGAAGATCACCCACTGGCGCCGGTACGCAAGCATGTCTCGCTCGACGACGTGCAAGAAGAGCGCCGTCATTGCGCGAGCTTTCTCGTGAACGTGCGCTTGCCCCAGAGCCACCCGGCCGCGACGCACCCGGCGAGCACGACGATGTGCCCGATTGCGGGGCCGACGTCGATCGATCCGGTCGTCGCGCCCCGACACAGCTCGACGCCGTGCCACAACGGTGAGAGAACCGACAGTGGGCGAAGGGCGTCGGGGAGCTGTGAGATCGGGAAGAACGTGCCCGAGAACAGGAACAGCGGCATCACGCCGAGGCGCATGATGAGCGGAAACCGGGCGTCGGTCTCCTGGCCGCCGGAGAACGCGGTGAGCGGCGCCGCGAACGCGGCCGCGCACAGCGCGGCGGCGGGAACGGCGGCGACGCCCCATGGTGAGGGCACCGCGCCGAGGACGGCGGCGACGGCGAGAAAGATCGACGCCCCGACCGCCGCCCGTGCTGTGGTCCAGGCGACGATCCCGGTGTAGACGTCGGCCGGGCGCAGCGGTGTCGCGACCATGGCGTGAAATGTCCGCACCCATTTGGTCCCCGCCATGATCGGCCACAGCGACTCGGCGGTGGCGCCGAGCATGGCGCTGGCAGCCAGGAGCCCGGCGGCGACGAACGTGAGGTAGGGCACGCCGCCGACGCTGGCGGTGCGCTCCTCGATGAGCCCACCCAGCCCGACGCCCATGGCGACGAGGAACAGCAGCGGATTGAGTACGTAGAAGGTGAGGGAGCCGCGCCAGAACCGCCGGAAGATGGCGACCTGATGCTCGACCACGCGGGCAGGCAGAGGCGTCGACATCATTCCTCCAGCGTGCGGCCGGTCAAGGTGAGGAACACGTCCTCGAGCGTGCTGCGCCGGACGAGCACCGATTCCGGCTTGACGCCGTCGTGGGCGAGACGCTCGGCCTCGCCCTCACCGTCGGCTGTGTACACGAGGATGCGGTCGGCGAGCGCCTCGTAGCGCTGAGCGACCGCCGCCACGCGCGGCAATGCTTCCTGTCGCTCGCCGTCGGTGCCGAACCGCAGCTCGACGACCTCGCGGGTTGAGTACCGGTCGATGAGCTCACGAGGCGAGCCCTCGGCGACGATGCGCCCGTCGTCCATGATCACGAGTCGGTCGCACAGCTGCTCGGCCTCGTCCATGTAGTGCGTGGTCAGCACGAGCGTCACGCCCTGCTGCTTGAGCTGGTAGAGCCGCGCCCAGACCAGGTGCCGGGCCTGGGGGTCGAGCCCGGTCGTCGGCTCGTCGAGCAACATGAGCTCGGGCCGGTTGATCAGCGCCCGGGCCACGGTCAGGCGACGACGCATCCCGCCGGACAACAGGTCGACGCGGTCGTTCCGGCGCTCATTCAGCTGGACGAACTGCAGCAATTCGTCGGCGCGCTGGCGGATCACCTGCCGGGGAAGGTCGAAGTAGCGGCCGTAGATCACGACGTTGTCGCGCACGGTCAGCTCGAGATCCAGTGTGTCCTCTTGGGGGACGACCCCCAACAGGGCGCGGATGCGCGTGCCATCGGTCGCCGGGTCCATCCCGAGCACGCGCAGCTCGCCGTCGGAGACCGGTGACACACAGCCGATCATCCGCATCGTGGAGGTCTTGCCGGCGCCGTTGGGACCGAGAAAGCCGAACGCCTCACCGCGCTCGACGCGGAAGTCGACCGCGTCGACGGCGACGAACGCGCCGAAGCGCTTCGTGAGACGACGTCCCTCGATCAGGGGCTTCGGACACACGTTTCTCATTTGCTCGCCCTCGCAGGCTCGGGCTTTGCGCCGACGGTCAGCAAAGCCGCCGTCGGCGCGGCCCGACGCTACCGGCGGTGCGGACGCGTATGTTTCAGGTTTTGTGGCGCGTCAGCGGCGCTCGACCCTCGTCACGCCGCGGCGCTCACGCCATGTCTCGATGACGAGATGGTCGGGCGGATCGCCACCAAGGGTGACGAGCACGACCTCGCCGATGTCCGCCCGGAACAGGTGGAACGGGTGCGGTGGCTCCTCGCCCTTCTCCTCGCGCTCCTTGCCAACGAACCAGTCAACGGTTGCCTGGTCGGTGACCTCGACGCCTCGGCCCGAGATCTTGGCGTCACCGCCGGCCATCTCGGGGTCGACCGTGGCGCTGTGCAACGCGAAGCGCGGGTCGCGCTGGAGGTCCCGGGCCTTGCGCGAGTCGGGCATCATGCCGAGCCACAACTCGCCGTCCCGGAACGGGGCCTCGATGCCGCTGATGCGAGGAGATCCGTCGGCGCGCAGGGTCGCGAGCGTCTTGTGTATGTGCGCGTCCAAGCGTCGCTGCACCGCGTCCGCCAGCTCGGGCGCGGCCCGCGTCACTTCGCTCCATGTGGCCATCGAACGATCCTGGCACGCCGTCCCGTTTTGGCGTCGCACAGCCCCGATGATCCGGGCCGAGCGACGCCAAAACCCGAGGCACGGTTAGGGTCCGGCGAATGTCCGGGAGCCGCCTCGTCGCCTTCGGCCTCGTCGCCGTGATCGTCGGGGCGGTAGCGGTGCTCCTGATCGCCGAGCCGGACCTCGGGCCGTACCCACTGCTCGTCGTTCTCGTGGCATCATTCGCCTCCCTCGGGCTCCTCCTCGGGCTCGAGCCGCTGCGCCGGTCATTGACCCTGGGCTTCGTGCTCGCCGTGAGCGGCGCGCTTCTCCTCGGCTCCGCGGTCGCGCCGGCGCGTTCCAGCGATGACCTGTGGGCCTATGCGATGTACGGGCGGGCGATCGTGGAGCACGGCGAGAGCCCGTACGTGCACCCTCCCTCCGACTTCCCCGACGACCCCATGCTCGACCACGTCAACCCGTACTGGCGCGGCACGACCGCCCGCTACGGCCCCCTGTTCATCGCGATCACCGTGCCGATCGCAGCTGTCGCCGGCGATCATCCCCTCCCGACGCGGCTCGCATATCAGTTGCTCGCCGCGCTGGCGGTGTTCCTTGCCCTCCTGCTCATCGCCCGCCGGAGTCGCAACCCCGCCGCGGTCGCCGTCGTCGGGCTCAATCCCGTGACCGCCTACGTCGTCGTGAACGGCGGACACAACGACGCGCTCGTCGGCCTCGGCGTACTCGCCGGCGTGCTCCTGGCGACCCGCGACCGACATATCCCGGCCACACTCGCGTTCACGGCCGCCGCGTTGGTCAAGGCGACGGCGGGCCTCGCGTTACTCGCCTACATCGCGTGGCTCGCGTACCGGCGCGGTCCGCGCGTTGTGCTTCGCGCCGCCGGCGTCGCGGTCGGCGTCACGTTCATCTCGCTGCTCGTCGTCGGCTTCCGCAACGTCATCGGTCCGTTGCTCGGCGCCCGGGAGAGCGTCCTTCCCCATTCTCCGTGGACGCTCTTCGCGTCCAACGGCGTCCGGAAGGCGCTCGGGTACGGCTACCAGGAGCTCGGGCCGCTCGGTCGGCTCTCGACGATCGGGATCGTGACCGGCCTCGTCATCGGGGCGATCTTCGTCCTGAGCCGGCTACGCGACGCGACGCCGTTCTACGTCGTGTCGGGCGCGCTGCTCGCCTACCTGTTCGTCTCGGTGTACACGCCGCCGTGGTTCGCGGCGTGGGTCTTCCCAGTGGTCGCACTCGTCTGGCGCTGGCGAGTGAGTCTGTGCACCTTCGGGTTCTTCGCCATCCTCATGATCGACGACCGTTTCGGCAACGCCGTCTTCCCACAGGTGTTCGCCAACGAGCACAACTTCCAAGTCCTGCTGCGCAATTGGATCAACACGCTGGCGATGCTGGCCGCCGTCGCCTCCGTCGTCGTGCTCCTCCTGTCGCGGCGGCCGGAGCCGATGCCGGACGCGGAACCTAAGCGGGAACGCCGGTACGTGCCGGCTTCGTGAACGGGTACGCCAGGTGACGCAGGTAGCCGACCTGCGGCACCGGATCATGGATTCCGAAGCCGACCGGGTGCTTGCCCTTCGGCATGTAGGCCGTCCCGAAGATCTTGTCGATGACGGGGAGGCCGAAGTTCTTGTCGCGCGCCTCGTCGTCGATCGCGTGGTGCCAGTGGTGCCACTCGGGCGTGTTTACAACCCGCCGGAGCACGGGGAATCGCAGCCGCACGTTGGCGTGCTGGAAGATCGCGAGCAGCGTGACGAACACCGTGACGCCGCCGAACACACCTGCCTCGTACCCAAGCAGCACGAGCGGGAGCACGGTGAACGCCTGCGTGAACGCGGAGTCGAGCGGGTGCAGGCGTCCGGCCGCCACCCAGTCCATGAGCTCGATGCTGTGGTGGACCGACTGGAAGCGCCATAGGAACGGCACCTGGTGCGTGAGCCGGTGGCCCCAGTAGTTGCCGACGAGCGCAATCACCACCGCGAGCGGGATGGCCGCGCCAACAGGTAATGAGCCGGCGAGGCCGAACGAACGAACCCAGAGGAACGGGATCGCCGCCGCCACGACCAGCACGATGGTCCCCGCCGTCACGAAGAAGTTGTTGACGAGCAGATGGGTGAGGTCGGTGAGCAGGCCGCGACGGAACACCCGCTGCGGCCGGAGGGCGAACAGCTTCTCGAGGGGCACGAAGACGAAGAAGAGGACGGCGATCCCGACCGCGGCGTTGCCGCGGACGACGACGGTCACGAGGAGCGCGGCCAGGAACGTCAGCCCGGCGACGAGACCGACTCGGGTCGGGCGGTCAGGATCCATCGGCTGCTTCATGGGCGCCTCGCTGGTGCGACCTGCGCCCATCGAAGCGCTCCCGTGTGAGCGGATCACGGACGGCAGGCGATGGATTCGTGAAGCCCCGGCACCTCGGGTCACGAGGCCCGGAGTGCGGGCAACAACTCCTTTGCTGCCCAAGAGATGAACTCCTCTTGGGAGTCGGCGCCGACCTGCACCAACGCGATGTGCGTGAACCCGGCGGCCTCGAACTCACGGATACCGGCGACGTGCCACTGCACATCGGGTCCGCACGGCATCTGCCTGGTCACGTCCTCCTCCCGCACGGTCCTCGCGGCGACGTCGAACGAGGCGGGCAGCGGCAGCTCGGCGTTGACCCGCCAGCCGCCGGTGAACCAGCGGAATTGGTCCATCACCCGCTTCACCGCCGCCTGCTCGTCGGTGTCGTACGCCAGCGCGATCTGGCCGATGCGCGGCTTCCCGCTCCCGCCCGCGTCGTCGAACATCTCACCGAGGCGCGGGTCGGGCTGGACCGCGACCAGCGCGTCGGCGTGGCGTCCCGCCAGACGGCAGCTCGCCGGGCCCGACGCCGCGATGCCGATGGGAGGCGCGGTGTCGGGCAGGTCCCAGACCTTCGCCGCCCTCACGTCGAAGTGCTTGCCCGCGTACGTCACGTAACCGCCGGCCCATAGCGCCCGAATGATCTCCACCGCCTCGGCGAGCATCTCGTGACGGTGTGCCCCGATCGGCCACTGGCCTCCGATGATGTGCTCGTTCAGGTTCTCGCCCGCGCCCAGCCCGAGCGTGAAGCGTCCGTCCGACAGCAGCTGCATCGTCGCCGCTTTCTGCGCGACGACCGCGGGGTGGTAGCGGCGAGTCGGGCACGTGACGTAGGTCATCAGCGGGATGCGATCTGTTGCCTGGGCCGCGGCGCCGAGCACGCTCCACGCGTACGGCGAGTGACCCTGGGCGTCCAACCACGGGAAGTAGTGGTCGCTGATGACGGCAAAGTCGAAACCCGCGTCCTCGGCGAGCGCGACGTCCCGCACCAGCTGCTTCGGCCCTGCCTGCTCGCACATCATCGTGTACCCGATCAGCGTCATGACGGCGCTCCCGACTCCTCGAGGGCACGCGTAACGACAGTGATGTCCCTGTCGCCGAGACCACGCTCGACGGCGCGCTCCCACTCGTGCGCGAGAGACGCAAACGCTTCGAAGCGTTGCGGGTCGACTGCGTCGAGCGCGAGGTGGACGTCTTTCAGCGCGAGCACGAGCGCGAATTGTGGTGAGTACTCGTCGTTCGCGATTCGCTGCAGCTTCGCGGACTCCCACGGGGACACCAGCGGGCCACCGTCGAGCGCGTCGATGACGGCCTCCGTATCGAGTCCAAGTCTGTGGGCGAGCGCAATCGAATTAGCGAGTGCTTCCGCCGTGAACGCCAGCATGGTGTTGTTCACGAGCTTGAGTCGTGATCCAGCGCCGAGCGGCCCGACCCAGATTGTTCGCTGGCCGAGGGCGTCGAACAGCGGCGCGACTCGAGGCCGAGCGTCATCGGGACCGGACGCGAAGATCAACAGGTTGCCTTGCTCGGCGGGCTCCTTGCTGCCGGACACCGGCGCGTCAAGGAGCATGACGTCATGACGCCGGCTCTCGACCAGGTTTGCGATGCGCTCGGTGCCGGCGACCCCGATGGTGCTCATCTGAGCCCAGATCGCGCCCGGAGCGAGCGCCTCGAGCATGCCGTGGTCGGTTGCGATCGAGACGACCGCGTCGGCGTTCGTCACCATCGTGACGACGATTCCGGCGCGGGCCGCCGCATCCGCCGCGGTATCGGCAACGTCGGCGCCGAGCTCGGCGAGATCTTTCGTTGCTTCGGGCTCGCGGTTCCACACGACGGTCGGGAGCCCCGCGCGTAGCGCGCTCGTCGCCATGCCGTGGCCCATTGTTCCGATACCGAGAAACGCCACCGTCTCGTGCTGTGATGCCACGATCCCCCCTCTCGTTCGCGATCCCGTATTCGTGCGAACACCCGGCTACGCGAAATAGTGACGCCTGTCTCGTCGTTCGTATTCCGGGACCGATTCTTACCTGCGAAAAGAGGCGACCATGGCGGACCTCTCGACCGGCAACAAAGCGCTCACGACGCTCGACATCGGCGGCGACCTCACGGTGCGCCGGCTCGGGTTCGGCGCGATGCGTCTCACCGGTCGCGGGATCTGGGGAGAGCCGCCCGATCACGACGAGGCGATTGCCGTGTTGCGGCGCGCGGTGGAGCTCGGCGTCAACTTCATCGACACGGCCGATTCGTACGGCCCGTTCGTGAGTGAACGGCTCATCGCCGAGGCGCTGCATCCGTATCCCGATGATCTCGTCATCGCCACCAAGGGCGGGTTGGTGCGGCCCGGCCCCGGTCGGTGGCCAGCCGACGGCCGGCCGCAGCACCTGCGCGCCGCCTGCGACGAGAGCCTGCAGCGACTACGACTCGAGCAGATCCCGCTGTACCAGTTCCACCGTCCCGATCCGAAGGTCCCGTTCGAGGACTCGGTCGGGATGCTCGTCGAGCTCAACAACGAGGGAAAGATCCGGCACATCGGTCTCAGCAACGTGACCGAGGCGCAGCTCGACCAGGCGATGCGGCTGACGCCGATCGTCTCGGTGCAGAACCGCTACAGCCCGGTCGACCGCGGCTCCGAGTCGATGGTCGACCGCTGCGAGGTCGAATCGATGGCCTTCCTCCCGTGGGCACCGATCGAGGGTGGCGCGATCGAGAGCGACCCCGTCGTCGCGCGCGTCGCCAAGGCGCACGACGCGACACCGCACCGGGTCGCACTCGCGTGGCTGCTCGCGCGGTCACCGGTGATGCTCCCGATTCCGGGCACCGGTTCGGTGGCGCACCTGGAAGAGAACATGGGTGCGGCGTCGTTGCGGTTGACGCCGGAGGAGGTCGCCGAGCTCAACTCGGCGTGACGAGCGCCGACTAGCTCTGATCCATCCAGGGCGGCCGGGGCGCGTCGATCGGCGGCAACGACGAGGTCACGCGCAATCGGTCGTCACCGGATTTCCAGCGCTCGTACGCGGCGTCGATCTCGTCGGTGGTGCGCGCCACGAAGTTCCACCACATCAGGATCGGCCCCGGGAACGGGACGCCGCCGAGCAGCAACGCCCTCGTCTCGGTTTCGGTCCGGAACGCGATCTCGTCCCGGTCGGCCCCGAGGTAGGCGAGATAGCCGGGCTCGACCGTGATCGACTCGATCGACAAGGAACCCTGCAGCACGATGACCGCGTGCTCGTACGCTCGGCGGAGCGCCAGCACGCTGCGACCGGGTCGGAGTGCCAGGTCGACGCCGGCGTGGTCGGTGTCGCGCCGGGCCGGGGAGACGTGACCGGCGAAGTCGCCCACGATCACTGTGGCGCGCCCAGTGTCGAGCTCGATCTCGGGGAGCGCGGCGTGGTGCTCGAAACCCGCATCTCCGTTACGCGTGACGCTCGGTTGCGCGACCCAGAGCTGGATGCCGTGCAGCTCACCTCCGGAACGGCCGGTCGGCTCCTCGGCGTGCGCGACACCGCCCCCGGCGGTCATCAAGTTCAACTGACCGGCGCGTATGACCTGCTCGGATCCCAGGCTGTCGCGGTGGAGGCCTTCGCCGGACACGAACCACGTCACGGTCTGCAGCCCGATGTGAGGATGCGGCCCGATGCCGAAGCCGCCTCCCCCGTTCGCCGACACCGGTCCCGCGTGATCGGCGAAGCACCACGCGCCAACGGTCCGACGGGTCCGCTGCGGCAGCGCTCGGCGCACCCGGAGATCGCCCACCTTCGCCTCCCGACTCGGGAGCAGCTCCAGCGCGGGCGCCGGCGCTGCCGGTTCGGTCGTCTCGACCGTCGGGACGTCCTCCGAAGTGACTGGACCGCTCATCTCGGCTCCTTTACGCGGCGCGATCGGGCAAGGCGCGCAGGCCGAGTCTCTCGAGGTGTGCGACGAACAGCTCCGGGTCGTCGAACATCCAGTCGTGATCGATCGGCGGGTACCCCTCGGGTCGTTCGGCGACGGTGAAGGTGGCGTGCAGCCGTCTCGCGAATTCCTTGCCGTCGCGACGGTTGAGGATCGTGTCCCGCTCGGCCCACAGGACGTGGCACGGCAGCCCGGCGGCGGCGATGACCTCGCAGTCGTAGTCGCGGTCGCTCCTGAACGCCCACCACGCCGACGACGCGAGTTGGAGAGGATGCGCCATCCACGAGCGCGCGAACGACATGACCGCCGCCGGGGTCGCGAGGCGCAGGTCGCCGAGCGGGTGCGAGAGCGCTTCCCGCGCCAGCGAGATCTGGCTGTTCACGCCGAGCGTGTCGCTGAACACGCATTCGACCACCCGGTCCGGGGAACGAGCCGCGAGCCCGAGCTCGAGACCTCCGCCGAACGAATGTCCGAGCAAGGTCACCCGTGCCACACCCAGGTCGTCGAGGGTGAGCTCCAGGCAGTCGAGCGCTTCTTCGAAGCTCCACCGCTCGGGAAGCGCTTGGATCTCGGGGATGACGACGCGGACGCGGTCCGCGAGAAGGCGTGCCATCGGAACGTAGACACTTGGCTGCATCGCGTAGCCGTGCAGGAGCATGATCGTCGATCCCTCGCCGACCGATACGGAACGGAGCGGGCGAGCTCGCGAGGTCGTCACGGCACGATCATGCCCGTGTACGGTGCGCGCGTGCTCGCTGGGTCGCCCGTCCGCTCCGGGGTGCTAAACGGCGCCGGTGCGGCCGAGCTGGCGAGCTCGGCGGATGCCGTCGAGGCGTGGCCGGCGGGCAGTCACCTCTGGGGCCAGTACGCCGAGCAGATCGCCGATCGTGTCGCCGTGTGCCGCACCGAGAACGTGTCGGCGTGCCACACCGGGATCGCGGCGCTGGTCGACGGCCCGCTACGCGACATCGCGACGGAGGCGTTGGGCGAGCCAGCGTCCGCGTTCAAGGACAAGATCAATTACAAGCACCCAGGTGGCGCGGGGTTCCGTCCGCATCAAGACCGTGTCGCCTACCCGGGCGTCGCGCAGGTGCTGTCGATCCTCGTGGCGATCGACGACTGCACGACCGAGTCGGGCTGCCTCTGGCTGGCCGGCGACGTCGACGAGGTCCTGCCGACCGACGACCGCGGTGTCGTGCGCGACGACGTCGTCGCCTCGCTGCGCTGGGAGCCGGTGGAGCTGGCGGCCGGCGATGCCGTGCTGCTCGATGGGCTCGCACCGCACTACAGCCAAGCCAACCGCAGTGATCGGCGACGCCGCGTGCTCGTTGCCAGCTACGCACCTGCACGCGAGGGCTACTCGCGCGAGCACTACTACTCGGCGCGGGCTGACACCATGCGCCGAGCCTCCGAGGAGGACGGGCGGTTCCGGATCAGCACACTGGCCGATTTCGACGGCATCGAGGTCGCAGGCGACGCCCGG
>JBKOWY010000164.1:0-10033 GCA_046724655.1 Actinomycetota bacterium | reverse complement strand
TCGTCGCTTCACTTCGTGCTCCTGCTCTGTGCCGGAGCGCCGAACCTGCGATCTGCAAGCGGCGAACTGCAATGAGGACGTGCGAGGCGCACGAGAGCGAGCTCAGGCGTCCGAGTCCGACGTCGGGATCCGTCCTTCGCTGACGGCCACCGCCAGTTCCACACGTGACTCGACCCCGAGCTTCGCAAACAGCCGCGAGAGGTAGACCTCCACCGTCTTAGGGCTGACGATCAAGACCTTGGCGATCTCGCGGTTCGTGAGGCCGTCGTGCACGAGGCGGCTGAGCGTGATCTCGGTCTCGGTGAGATCGCTTCCGCTTCGTCGCCGGCTGCGCGGCGTCGGCACACCGGCGGCTCGCATTGCGTGGGCCGTGCGACGCCGCATCGTCTCGGCGCCCAGCTCGCGGAAGGTCTTGTACGCGGCATTGAGGTTGCTGGCGGCGTCATCCCCGAGCTCACCGAGCAGCAGGCGGGCGTGCGCCGAGTCCAGCACCAATCCATGCTCATCGGCGAGCGTGAGCGCCCGCCGGGCCGCGTCGACGTCGTCATACACCGCGGCGTGGCAACGCTCCTGGGTCACCAGCAGCACCGGAAGGCAAAGTCCCGCCAGTGCCTCGTCCATCACGGCAGTCCAACGTTGGGCGTCCTCACGCCTCTGTTCGGCCAGCGCCACGTCGACGAGGCCGCCGAGAAGCAGATGAGCATCGGCGAACCGTCTGCACTCCTCGTTGTGTCGCCACGCCTTCTCGAGCAACGCGCCGGCCTCGTCGTACTCGCCGAGCAGCTGGTGGAACAGGGCCTCCGCCCAGCGGGCGGTGCTCGACGCGATCCGGGCATGCTCGAGCTCTCCGGAAACGACCCGTGCGGCGGCCACGTTGCCGCGGCTCACGAGGATGTGCATCTCAGCGCACTGCGCGAGCACACCCCACGCCTCCCCCGGCTGAGGCGGAACCGCAAGCCAGCGGGCGCGGTCGAGCGCTTCGTCCCAGCGACCGGCCTGCCACGTGACCAACGTCCACGCGACGTCGAGCGGCTCGCGGAGGGCAGCACCTCCGAGCGCGTCCCGAACCCCTTCCGCTTCCGTGATCATGGCTGACGACTCGGCGACGAACCCCATCAGGGCGAGCAGCATCGCCTGCGTCGTCAACGCGCTCAGGTGCGCGGCAGGCCCAAGCCCTTCGGCCGCGGCGAGCTGCGCTTCGAAGAACTCGCGACAATTCGGCACATCGCCCCGCGCATGCGAGATGGTCGACAGCGCGCGATAGGCAAGGGCCCGCGCGCCGTCGTCGTCGCCGGCCAGCTCGAGCGCACTTCGAGCCTCGTCTTCGGCGTCCTCGAGCCGATCGAGCGGCACGAAGAGGAAACCGCGTTCTGCTCGCAACCTTGCGAGCGGATCGGGCGACTGGGCAAGCATGGCGTCGGATTGCTCGAGCGCCTCGTTGAGGCGCCCGAGCGCCGTCAGCGCGGTCACCTGGAGACTCGCTGTCCGCGATCGCAAGTGCCCCGGCGGCAAGGCGTCGAGGGCGTGCGCCGCCGCGGCGACCGCCGGACCGAGCTGCGACGCGAGGAACAACGCCTTGGCCCGCTCGGCCAGCAGCGGTCCTCGTCGCTCGTCAGCCGGCCGCAGGAAGTCGAGCGCCCGGGCGTACCACACCGCCGCCGAGGCCGGCGCGGTCGACGCCACCGCCTCCGCGGCCTCGACGAGCACCGCGATCGCGCTCTCGTCCCCGGTGTCCGCGGACACGGCGACGTGCGCGGCGAGGTCGGCGAGCGCGACGCGCCTGCCCTCTGCGCGCGCGTCCGAGAGATGCTCGGCGAGCTTGGCATGGACACGGCGACGTTCAGCCGGCCCGAGATCGTCGTAGAGCGTGTGTCGCACGATCGGGTGCGCGAACTCGTACTCGTCGCCCTCCCGGCTCAGGATCTGCGCATCGACCAGCGTGTCGAATGCCTTCTCGACCGCGACCTCGTCGAGTCCGGCGAGCGACGCGAGGACGTCGAGATCCTCGAGCCGGAATCTCCGGAAGGCAGTGAGTGCACGGGCGACGGCACGCGCATGCGTCCCGAGGTTGAAAAGGCGGTAGACGATTCGGGTTGGCGCCCGCAGCGCCGACGGTGCGTCGTCGGCGCTGAGTCCGCACCGTCCGTTCTCGACGACGAGACCACCGGCGGCCTCCATCGAGCGCACCCCTTCCTCGACATAGAAGGGGTTGCCCCGCGTCGATTCCCACAGGGCGCGGACCAGCTTCTCGTCGGGAGCGGCGTCGAGGGCCGCGCGCGCCAGCGCCCGAACCTCGTCCACATCGAGTGGCCCGAGATCGATGAGCGACGCGAGGCGATCACGCCCCAGGCGATCGATCGTCGCCGTGAGATCGATCGATACATCGGGTGGATGGGCGCGTATGGTCGCGATGAACGTGATCGCGTCCCCCTGAAGTTTGCGAATCAACAGGGACAGCACGGTGAGTGTGTCGGCGTCGGCGGCATGGAGATCGTCGATCGCCAAGACCAATGGCTCGCGCTGCGCCCACGCACGGAGGATCCCCTCGAGCTCGGCGACGAGGCGAGGCAGCGGCATCGCCTCAGCCGCTGATCCCGCGGCCGCCGCGGCCACCAGCGCGTCGTGTACCGCGACGGCGCTCGGCACCAGGTCGGGGTCGCGTTCGCCGTCGAGCGCCGCAAGCAGCGCGGACCGGAACGCGGCGTATGGGACATAGCGATCGAGATCGTCGAGCCGGCCGAAGCGGACGACGTGTCCGAGCAGCTCCGCTTGCGTGAGCGCCTCGGCGAGGAAACGCGACTTGCCGATACCGGGCTCGCCGCGGATGACGACGGTGGTCGCCTGCCCGCCGCGCGCCGTCTTGAAGGCCTCGACGACCTGCTGCAACTCGCCGTGGCGGCCGATGAGCGCGCCCGCGCCGGTCATGTCGCGGTCACGCTACCGGTTGCGTGCAATACGAGCGCGGGAGCTACGCCCGCCGACCGTCGGCCGACCTCGCCACCGTCGATTCGAGCAGTTGCAGGAGCGACATCCAGCCCGAGAAGGCCTGGGAACTCCCGGGCGCGACGCGGGCGGTTCCCTCGACGTGCACGGAGCCGTCGTCACTGACGGCCGGCACGAGACGTAACTCGACCGTCACCGGCTCGATCGGTGGAACGGCAGGCTCGGCCACTCGTCACCGCTTCCAGCCCGTGAACCAGATGCCGCCACCGGCGGGCTGGCGGTAGCCGATCGTGCGGTACACGGCGTCGACGAGCGCCTGCCCGCGTCGGTTGATGCCGAGCCCGGCGCCCTGCTTGTTCATCGAGTAACCGAACGACAGGCGTGCGACCGGGTCGGCGAAGCCGACCGACCCCCCCATTCCAGCGTGGCCGAACGCGTCTTCGGTGAGCAGGGCGCTGTCTTCGATGCCGCCGGGCAGGTGACGGTTGTCCATCGACTTCATGAATCCCAGAGCCCAGCGCGTCGGCACCGAGAGCGTGGCGTCGATCTGCGTCGCTGACGCGACGCGGGCCGCCTCGGCGAGCGTCGCCTCGTCGAGCAGCCGTATCCCGCCGACGGCGCCGCCGAGCGCGAGAGGGCGGTACATGCCGGCGAGGGCGCGCGCGTTGGCGACGCCGTTGACGCTCGGAATCTCGGCCGCGTACACGGCCGGCGTGTCCATGGCACCGGGAAACATGAGGCCACCCGAGTTCACGAGCACGAGCGCAGGGATCGACGACGGGTCGGTCATGGCCTGGACGTAGAAGTCCGGCACCGCGTCGCCCGGGCCGGGCGGCTCAGCCGGGATCGTCGGCGCCACCCTCGGGATCTGCTCGGCGGGCAGGCCGATCCAGAAGTCGAGTCCGAGCGGGCCGGCGACCTCGTCGCGGAAGAACGTGCCGAGCGACAGTCCGGTGATGCGCCGGACGAGCTCGCCGACGAGATGGCCGTACGTGAGCGCGTGGTAGCCCTGGCGAGTGCCGGGCTCCCAAAGCGGCTCCTGCGCCGCGAGCAGCTCGACGACCAGCTCCCAGTCGCACAGGCCGCCTTCTGGCACCGGCTCGCGCAGCGCGGCGAGCCCCGCCTGGTGACTCATGAGCATTCGGACGGTGACGTCCTGTTTGCCGCCCTTGCCGAACTCGGGCCAGTAGTCGGTCACCGGGGCACCGAGGTCGAGCTGGCCCCTCGAGACGAGAAGGTGCGCGCACAGCGCGACGGCGCCTTTGGTGCACGACCAGACCACGCCGATCGTGTCTCGCTCCCAGGGCCGGCCGGTGGCGGGATCGGCGACCCCTCCCCAGAGGTCGGCGACGGTCTCGCCGTCGACGGTGACGCAGACCGAGGCGCCGACCTCGCCCCGCTCGGCCAGGTTCCGCTCGAACTCCTCGCTCACCACGGCAAAGCGCGGGTCACAGGTCCCCTGGACCGTCACTGCTCCCCCTTGGGTCGACCCCGCCAGCATCCCTCCCCACCCTGTGAGCGGAAAGTAGGGAAGTACCCATCCCTCTTCATAGGGGGTTCCTGACTAGCCCTCCCCGACCGGTCGGGGTTCGATGGCTACATGCGATTGGAGGGGAGAACTGGGTTCGTGACCGGCGGGGCGTCGGGCATCGGCGCCGCCACGGCTCAGCGCCTCGCCTCGGAGGGCGCCCGGGTCGTGATCGCCGACATCGACGCCGACCGTGCCGGCAAGGTCGCCGCCGACGTCGGCGGCGCGTACGTGGAGGTCGACGTCAAGGACGTCTCGTCGGTGCGGGCCGCAGTGAGTGCCGCGGAGCGGGCGGTCGGACCAATCGACATCCTCGTGAACAATGCCGGCACTGACCGTTTCGCGTTCTTCGTTGACACGGACGAGGAGACGTGGGACCACGTACTGGGCGTCAACCTCCGCGGCACGCTCGCGTGCACGCACGCCGTGCTCGGCGGCATGCAGGAACGCCGCCGCGGCGCCATCGTGAACGTCGCGAGTGAGGCAGGTGTGGTGGGCGCGCCCGCAGGCGCGACGTACGCGGCGTCGAAGGCCGGGGTCCTCGGCTTCACGAAGGCGATTGCTCGGGAGGGCGCGCGCTACGGGGTGCGCTGCAACGCGGTGGCGCCCGGGCCGACCGACACCGCGCTCCTCAGCGCGGCAGTGGATGAGTCCGGCGCGTTCGGTGCACGCCTCCGGCAGGGGATGATCGACGCGACCGCACTAGGGAGGCTCGGTACGCCGGAAGAGATCGCCGGCGCGATCGCCTTCCTTGCCTCTGCGGACGCGTCGTTCATCACGGGGCACACACTCGCCGTCAGCGGTGGCCTGTCAATGCTGTAATCGCCACAGAGGGCTCTGGTCAGTCCGCCGTCACCCGGTACACCTGGTCGTGCTCCCGCGCCCGTTCCGCCACCTTGATACCAATGCTGTCACCGATCTTCGCCGAATCGACAGGTTCGTGCTCGAGCTCCATCGACCCGATCTGCTGGGTGAAGTCCGACGAGTGACCGGCGATCCGGATTGTGTCGCCGACATTGAGCTCGCCTTCGGTGATGTCCACGATGGCGACGCCGGGCTTCCCGAAGTAGTGCGTCACGCTTCCGACGAATTGCTCCCCCATGGCCGGCTCCCCTCTCGGCGCACGTCCACCTTAAGCCTGATTTCTTCGCGCTCACAGGATTCTCAAATGCACGACCGGGCAGCGTCGTGCTATCGACCCCACTCAGATAGGAGTACGACATGGATGTCACTCGGGCAGGCTCGATCCGCAACCGGCGAATTGCGAAGACGGCGGCGGGAATCGGCGTGGTGGCATTGCTGGCGACGGGCGCATGTGGCGTCGATGGCGCAGCCTTCGCCTCCGCGAGCGCCACCACACCCTCACGCTCGGACCCGCCGCCCAACCCGACCGCACTCAAGAGCGCCCGCGTCGACGTCAAGACGCCGAGGTTCTCGAACCCGACCAGGGTCGACAACCCGCTGTTCCCGATCGGGAGTCTTCAGTCGGCCGTCCTGCTCGGCAACGATGCCGGCCAGGCGCTGAAGATCGAGACCACGCTCCTGCCCGGCACGCGGACCATCGACGTGAAGGGCAAGAAGGTCAAGACGCTGGTTTCGCAGTTCGTCTCGTATCTCGACGGGCGGATTCACGAGGTTGCGATCGACTGGTACGCACAAGCCGACGACGGGGCCGTCTGGTACTTCGGCGAGGACGTGTTCAATTTCAAGGACGGCGGCGTGGCTGACACGCACGGCACATGGCTCGCCGGCAAGGACGGCGCGCCGGGCATGATCATGCCGAGCAATCCGCAAGTCGGTCAGGTGTACCGACCCGAGAACATCCCCGGCAAAGTCTTCGAGGAGGTCACGGTGAAGACCGTGGGCCTCACGGTGGACGGTCCTGGCGGTCCGGTGCAAGGCGCGATGGTCGGACAGGAGAACCACCTCCTCGACGGCTTCCTGGAGGACAAGACGTTCGCACCCGGCTACGGCGAGTTCCGCTCCGGCTTCGGAGGGAATCTCGAAGCGCTCGCCATCGCCGCTCCGACAGACACGCGGCCGGGACCGGTGCCGGCGGAGCTCGACACGATCTCGCGCGGCGCGGCGGCCATCTTCGACGCGGCCGCGACCGGCGACTGGGCGACCGCGTCGGCCACGCTCGACGCGATGCAGACTGCGTGGGCGATCCACCGTGCGAGCGGTGCAGTGCCCCCGCTGCTCGCGGTGCAGATGGATCACGCCCTCGCCGACCTTCGTGGCGACGCTCAGTTCCCCGCCCTCGACGCTCGCAACACTGAAGGCGCGCGCGCCAACGCCATCGATGTCGGCCAAGCCGCCGTCGACCTCAAGTTGCAGTACCAGCCCGCCACCGACATCGACCGCGCCCGCTTCGAGCTCTGGACCAGTCGGCTCGTCGCCGACAGTGGCGCCGCCCAGCCGGACCCGGGCAACATTGCCGGCGACGTCACGGTGCTGAGGCGAGTCTGGGACCGAGTCGGCCACACCGTCGACAAGTCGGCGGCGCGTGACATCGAGGCTCAATTGAAGACCCTCGAGGCCGCCGCCAAGAAAGAGGACGTCACCAAGGCTGCTGACGGCGCCAAGCGTCTGAGTGACGTGCTCAGCCGAGTCCAGCCCTCCGGGTAGCAAATTGGGGGTAGGTCGACGGCGGCGTGGGTACGCGAAGCGTTGGTACACAACCACCTTCGGGGGAGGGCTCGCGATGACCGATCAAACCCGGGAACCTCAGGGGCGCGCAGTCGAGGAAGAAGAGGACGAAGAAGGCGTCGACTTCGAGGACACCAAGGCCAAGCAAGCCGAATTCGAGCAGCTCGCGCGCGAGGAAGGCTTCGACAAGGCGGCCAAGGACGCCGCCCGCGGCAAGAAACCGTCGAACCCACCCGGCTCGACGCAACCACCCCAATAGCGGCCGCGCCGGACGCGCTCGCAACATGACGGCTGGCATCACGATCACACCGATGGAACCGGAATGGTTCGCCGTGCAGCTCGAAGAGGGCGACTCGAGGACCAGCCACCGGGTGCACGTGCCTGCGGCACTGCTGAACGATCTGGGGCTCGTCGATGTCGACCATGAGCGTGTCATCCGCGAGTCGTTCGCATTTCTGCTCGAGCGCGAGCCTCCGTCGAGCATCCTCCGCGAGTTCTCTCTCGACGTGATCCCCCGATACTTTCCCGAGTACCAAGCGGAGCTACCCCGCCGTTTGGGTAGATAGTCAGGGACGCGCCAGTGCAACGAGTGAGGTGACGATGCCTGCCGCTGCGACGCGTGAAGAGGTGCGCCGTCTCATCGAGAGCGAGAGCGCCCAGCTCGTCGAGGTCTTGGCCCGTGACGAGTACGAATGGGCGCACCTCCCCGGCGCGCTGAACATCCCCCTGCGCGAGATCGCCGACCGCGGTCCGAGTGAGCTCGACCTCGGGCGACCCGTCATCGCCTACTGCCACGACTTCACCTGAGACATGAGCCCGCGGGCCGCGTGGCGGCTCGAGCACCTCGGCTTCGACCGGTCGATCGACTACGCGGCCGGGAAAATGGACTGGCTCGCGTTCGACCTGCCGTGGGAAGGAACCGCCCGGCTGGTCGGGAGCGAGCTCGATCGCGACGTCCCCACTTGCACGACCGGCGCAAAAGTCGGCGAGGTCAGAGCAGAGCTCGCTTCCGCCGGCCTCTGCGTCGTGGTCTTCGACAGCGGCGTCGTCGCCGGGTCCCTCACCAGGGACGCGATGGGCGCCGGTGACGAGGAGCTCGTTGACGCGGTGATGGACTCGGGACCTCGCACGGTTCGCCCGAGCGAGGAGTCGCCCGCGCTCGCCGAGCGGATGCAGAAAAAGGATCTCGCCCACATGCTTGTGACGCGGCCCGACGGTCGCTTGGTGGGAGTCTTCCGGCCGTAGCGCTCCCCGTCATTCACGTCCCCAACCTCCGGGAACAAAGGCGCCCGGGGCAGCCCTTGAACCAGCAATGCCCGACCAGGAGCGAAGGTGATGGCGGACTACGGGCGCGAGCTGCAGTTCGGCGTCAACCTCGACCCCAGTGCCGCCGCGCTGGAAAGGGGTCGAGCGATTGCTCAGCGGGCGGACGCGGCTGGTCTCGAGCTGATCGGCATTCAGGATCATCCGTACCAGCACCGCTTCCTCGACACCTGGATGCTGATGGCGATGTTGCTCGCATCGACCGAACGGGTTCGTCTGTTCCCCAATGTCACGAGCCTTCCGCTGCGTGATCCGGCGATGATCGCCAAGCAGGCGGCGTCGCTGGACGTTCTCTCGAACGGACGATTCGAGCTCGGAATCGGCGCCGGCGGGTTCTGGGACGCGATCGCAGCGATGGGCGGCCCGCGCCGCGAGCCCCGCGACGCCTTCGAGGCGTTGCAAGAGGCGATCCAGATCATCCGCCTGTTCTGGAGCGGGGAACGCACGGTCAGCTACACCGGCCGGCACTACTCCGTGACGGGGCTCCATCCCGGTCCGCCGCCGAGGCACCCGATCGGCATATGGGTTGGTGGCGTCGGGCCGCGAATGCTCCAGCTCATCGGCCGCGACGCCGACGGCTGGATCCCGTCGTTTGGCTACGTCGAGCCGGACCAGGTTCCGGCAAAACAGCAACGGATCGACGACGCCGCGCGCGCTGCGGGCCGTTCCCCCGCCGCGATCCGCAGGATCTACAACCTCATGGGAGAGATCACCGAGGTTCCGACCCGGGCACGGTTGCAGGGCCCACCCTCGCACTGGATCGAGGAGCTCACCGGATTCGCCGTCGAGCTCGGCTTCAACACCTTCGTGCTCTGGTCGCCCGAAGACCATCTGAACCAACTCGACCGCTTCGTGGGGGAGGTCGTCCCCGCGGTACGGCAGGCGGTGGACGGTGAGCGCCGCGATCCGTCGGCAGACGAGGGAGTGATGTCAGTGCCGTCCGACGACAATCTGCTGCATATCTACGGCGAGACAAAGACCATCGCCGTCGTGGGGGCATCGGCGGACGAGGCCAAACCTGCGCACGCGATCCCGGCGTACCTGCAATCACGGGGCTACCGGATCGTTCCCGTCAACCCGCGGGGAGGCCAGATCTTCGGAGAACACGTCTACCGGTCGCTGCGTGCCGTCGACGTACCCGTCGACGTCGTCGATGTGTTCCGTCCGCCCACCGAAGCCGAGGAGGTCGCGCGCGAGGCGATCGCGGTCGGTGTGAAGACGTTGTGGTTTCAGCCGGGCACGCATACCAGCGAAGCCGTTCGGCTTGCCTCCCGAGCCGGGCTCACCGTGGTCTGGGGGCTTTGCATGGGCGCGACGCACGGCGCGCTCGGGCTCGGACCCGGTCCCCACGCCGCGCCCGGCGCGGGGCGGAGAGAAAGCGACGGTTCGCAGGACGGCCTGACGTCGGGATTCAGGCGGTCGCCCAAATGAGCACATCGGCGCCCTCGTGCCCGCCCGTCAGCGCAAGGGGTCCGGCGTCGGTCAGCCGAGTGGCGTCACCCTCGTCCAGCTCACCCGGTCCTTCGAGAACGCCTCGGCCGCGAGCGATGAAGACATGCACGTGCGGCGCGTCCGGCACCGACACGGTTT
>JBKOWY010000029.1:0-12330 GCA_046724655.1 Actinomycetota bacterium | reverse complement strand
CTCGCGGTCGAGGCATTCGTGGACAGGTACGTCGCCCGCGGCCGCTGTCCCGCGGACGATCGGATCGAGGCGTGGGAGGCCGACGAGACGCTGTTCCCGGCAGCCGACCAGTTCGCGGCGGCGACGTGGGCGTGACCGTCGACGTTCACGTGCGCGTCGTGGCCGGGCTCGAGGACGCGCGCGTCCGCACGCTGGGCATGCTGGCGCCGGTCGGCGACGCCGACCTGGTCCGGCAGGTGTCGCCGCTGATGTCGCCGCTCGTGTGGGACCTGGCGCACGTCGGCCACTACGAGGAGCTGTGGCTGCTCCGCAACCTCACCGGTGAGCCACCGACCGACGAGCGTTTCGACGACATCTACGACGCGTTCAAGCACCCACGCCGCGACCGCCCGTCGCTGCCGATCCTGGGACCGTCCGAGGCGCGCGTGTTCGTCGCCGACGTACGCAGTCGGGTGCTCGACGTGCTCGCGTCGGTCGATCTCGCCGCCGACGACCCCCTCGTGCGCGACGGCTTCGTGTACGGCATGGTCATCCAGCACGAGCACCAACACGACGAGACGATGCTCGCCACCCTCCAGCTGATGCGCGGCTTCGCCCATCCCGACGCTGCCAATTGGTGTCCCGGTGCCGTCGACGCCGCGCATGGCATGGTCGAGATCGACGGCGGACCGTTCCTCATGGGCTCCGACGACCCGTGGGCTTATGACAACGAGCGCCCTCGGCACCAGGTCGACGTGGCGCCGTTCCGGATCGACCGCACCCCGGTGACGAACGGCGAGTACCGCGCCTTCGTCGAGAGCGGCGGCTACGACGACGAACGCCTCTGGAGCCCGGACGGGTGGAGCTGGCGACACGAGACCGGTGCCGACGCGCCGCAGTTCTGGCGGCGCGAAGGCGCGGACGACTGGTCGCGCCGGCGCTACGGCCGCGATGAGGAGCTCCGACCCGACGAGCCCGTACAGCACGTGTGCTGGCACGAAGCAAACGCCTTCGCCCAGTGGCGGGGGGCGCGGCTGCCGACGGAAGCGGAATGGGAGAAAGTGGCGACGATGGACGGCGGACCGGGCGCTCCCCGCCACATGCTCGGCGGCGTCTGGGAGTGGACGGCCACCGACTTCCACGGTTACCCGGGGTTCACCCCGTTCCCGTACCGTGAGTACTCCGAGGTGTTCTTCGGGCCCGAGTACAAGGTGCTGCGTGGCGGCTCCTGGGCGACAGATCCCAGCGTGCGGCGCGTCACGTTCCGGAACTGGGACTATCCGATCCGCCGGCAGATCTTCGCCGGCTTCCGTTGCGCCGAGGACGCGTAGCCATGTGCCGCCACCTCGCTTACGTCGGTCCACCGGTGACGCTCGAAGCGCTGCTGCTGCAGCCTCCTCATTCGTTGCGGCAGCAGGCGTCCGACCCGCGCTTCCAGACGAACGGGAAGAACAACGCGGATGGCTTCGGCGTCGGGTGGTACGACCGTGAGCTACGACCCGAACCGGCGCGGTACCGGACGACCCGCCCCATCTCGGAGGACGTGTCGTTCGAGAGCGTCGCCGGACTCGTGAGGTCCAACGCCGTGCTCGCCGCCGTACGGAACGCATCACCGGGTATGCCGCTCGATGAGACAGCCAATGCCCCGTTCACCGATGGCCCATGGCTGTTCTCCCACAACGGCTTCGTCCCGGACTTCCACGGCGGCGTAGGCGACGCGTTGCGCAGCGCGGCGAGCGAGCACCGGGCGGACGCGGCGGCGGGCGCGACGGATTCAGCGCTCCTCTTCGCGCTCGTGCTCGACCGGCTCGACGCCGGCGCCTCGCCGGTCGACGCATTGGTCGCCGTCGTCGAGATGGTCGAGAACCTGACCACCGGGCGTCTGAACCTCCTGCTCACCGACGGCGAGCGCATCGCCGCCACCGCGGTGCGGAACTCGCTGTTCGTCTTCGACGACCGTGACCTCACCGGGGCCGTCGTCGTCGCCTCCGAGCCTTACGACGAGAAGAGCGCGTGGGAAGCAGTGGCGGACGGGTCGGTCGTCGAGTACGGCGACGACAAGCTCGAGATCCGGCCCCTCTGACGGAAGGTCTGCGATGTCGTCAACGTCCTCGCCGTCTCGCGTGCGCGTCGACGTCCACCTCGGCGCCGACGATCTCGCCGCCGCCCTGCGTGCCGACGCTCTCCGGGGGTTGACGGCGAGCCCGAAGGCCCTTCCGCCCAAGTGGTTCTACGACGAAGAGGGCTGCCGGCTGTTCGACGAGATCACTCGGTTACCGGAGTACTACCCGACTCGTGCCGAGCGAACGATCCTGGCTGCGCGCGCCGGCGACATCGCCGAGCGCACCGGCGCGGACACGCTGGTCGAGCTCGGGTCGGGTACGTCCGAGAAGACGCGGTTGCTGCTCGATGCGCTCGCGTCGAAGGGGACGCTTGGCCGGTTCGTGCCCTTCGACGTCAGCGAGCCGACGCTACGCGACGCCGCCGGTGCCATCGAACTCGAGTACCCCGGGGTGGAGGTGCACGCGGTCGTCGGCGACTTCGAACACCATCTCGAACTCTTGCCGGGCGGTGGGGTCCGGCTGGTCGCGTTCCTCGGCAGCACGATCGGCAACCTCGAGCCCGACGCACGCATCCGGTTTTTCCACGCGATCGCGGCTGGTTTAGGGCCAGACGATGCGTTCCTGCTCGGCACCGACCTGGTGAAGGACGTCGGCCGCCTGGAAGCGGCATACGACGACAGCGCCGGCGTCACCGCCGCGTTCAACCGCAACGTGGTGGCAGTGCTGAACCGCGAGCTGGGCTGCGACTTCGTGCCCGAACGTTTCGCGCACGTGGCCCGTTGGAACCCCGCCGAGGAGTGGATCGAGATGCGCCTCCGGTCCGAGGTCGCGCAGTCGGTCCGCGCTGCCGCGCTCGACCTGGACGTCCGGTTCGCCGCCGGTGAGGAGATGCGCACCGAGATCAGCGCCAAGTTCCGCCGGCATGGCGTCGAGCGGGAGCTCGCCGCTGCCGGCCTCCGCCTGACCGAGTGGTGGATCGATCCGGCAGGCGATTTCGCGCTCTCGTTGTCCAGGAAGGGTTGAACAGCACCGGCGTCCCGGCCCCGGGCTTTTTCACTACGGCCATAGTGTTATTACAATGGGCCGTATGCCGCCGGGCCCCGACGCTGTCTCTCCTGACGCCGACACGCCGCTGCTCGAGATCGACGACCTCCACGTCACCGTGCAGGGCAACGAGATCCTGCGCGGCGTCTCGCTCGTCGTCCCCACCGGTCAGCTCCACGCGCTCATGGGGCCCAACGGCTCCGGCAAGTCCACGCTGGCCGCCACGCTGCTCGGGAACCCCGCGTACGAGGTGACGTCAGGACGGATCCTGTTCAAGGGCGAGGACCTGGCAACACTCCCGACCGACCAACGGGCCGCACGAGGGCTGTTCCTCGGGTTCCAGCATCCCGAGGAGATCCCCGGGGTGAGCGTGTTCAACTTCCTGCGCCAGGCGATGTCCGCCCGCAAGGGCATCGAGGACTTCTCGGTGCTGGAGGTGCGCGTCGCCCTGCTCGACTGGGCCAAGCGCCTCGGCATGGACACCCAGTTCAGCGAGCGCTACCTGAACGAAGGGTTCTCGGGCGGCGAGAAGAAACGCAACGAGATCCTCCAGATGGCGCTCATGCAGCCCGACCTGGCCGTGCTCGACGAGACCGACTCCGGGCTCGACATCGACGCGCTCAAGGTCGTCGCCCACGGTATCGAGGAGGTGCGCTCGGCACGGCATGAGCTCGGCATCCTGCTCATCACGCACTACCGCCGGATACTCGAGCATCTGACTCCCGACGCCGTGCACATCTTGCTCGGCGGGCGCATCGTCGAGTCGGGCGGGCGCGAACTCGCCGACCGCCTCGAGCACGAGGGCTTCGACGCCTTCCGCACCGCCGAGGTGGCGTGATGACCGACGTGCTCGACGTCGCCCTCATCAAGGCCGACTTCCCGATCTTCGAGCGGGAGGTCAACGGCAAGCCGATCGTGTACCTCGACTCGGCGTCGTCGTCGCAAAAGCCGCGCGCCGTGCTCGATGCGATGGAGTACCACGCCCGCCACCACTACGCGAACGTGCACCGGGGCATCTACACCATCGCCGAGGAGTCGACCGCCGCCTACGAAGGCGCACGCGCCAAGGTGGCGAAGCTCCTCAATGCCCGTGCCGCGAGCGAGATCGTGTTCACCAAGAACATCACCGAGGGGATCAACCTGGTCGCCTATTCGTGGGCACGGAAAAACCTCGGTCCCGGCGACGCGGTCGTCATCACCGCGATGGAGCACCACGCGAACGTCGTGCCGTGGCACATCCTCGTCGAGGAACGCGGCATCGACTTGCGCTGGATCCCGATCACCGGCGACTACCGGCTCGACCTCACCGACCTCGATCGGCTGCTCGACGGGGCGAAGCTCCTGTCGGTCACCGCGATGTCGAACGTGCTCGGGACCCTCAACGACATCCGACCGCTGGCCGACGCCGCCCACAGCGCCGGCGCGCTGCTGCTCGTCGACGCCGCCCAGGGCGTCCCCCACCTGCCCGTCGACGTGCAGGCGTGGGACGCCGACTTCGTGGGGTTCACCGGCCACAAGATGCTCGGCCCGACCGGCATCGGCGGCCTGTGGGCCCGGGCGGAGCTGCTCGAGGCGATGCCGCCGTTCCTCGGCGGCGGCGAGATGATCACCGACGTGCGCTTCGACGGCTTCGAGCCCAACGAGGTCCCCTGGAAGTTCGAGGCGGGGACGATGCCCTTCGTCGAGGCCAGCGGGCTGTCGGCCGCGATCGACTATCTGTCCGGGCTCGGCATGGACGCCGTCCGCGCCCACGAGAAATCGCTCACCGAATACACGCTGCGCGCGCTCGACGAGCGCTTCGAAGGCCGGCTGCACATCCACGGCCCCCGCGACGTCGAGCAGCGTGGAGGCGCGATCTCGTTCCTGTTCGACCGCATCCACGCGCACGACGTCGCCCAGGTCCTCGACGAGGACGCCGTGTGCGTGCGGGCGTCGCACCACTGCGCCAAGCCGCTGATGCGGGTGCTCGGCGTGCCCGCCACGACGCGTGCCTCGCTCTACGTCTACAACGACGAGAGCGACGTCGACGCGTTGGTCGAATCACTGGCCAAAGCCGAAAAGTTCTTTTCGATCTGACTGGAACTGGAGTCCCCGAAATGCCCGGCCTCGAAGACCTCTACAGGGAGATCATCCTCGACCACTACCGCGCGCCCCGGAACCGCGGGGAGCTACCGGTGCCGCCGGCACGGAAGGCCGAGGGGTACAACCCGCTGTGCGGCGACGAAGTCGTCCTCTACCTCGACATCGACGCCGATGGCGGAGTCGTGCGCGATGTCAAGATCGAGGGGCAGGGCTGCTCGATCAGTCAGGCGTCGTCGTCGATGATGAGTGCAGCCGTGAAAGGGAAGCCGGTCGAGGACGCCCGCCAGCTCATTCGAGCATTCAAGGCGCTCATGTCGATCCACGAGTCGAAGCTCGAAGGCGAGAGCGACGGCTCCGACCTCGCCGCCGACCTCGAAGGCGTCCGCCTCGGCGACCTCGAGGCGCTCCAGGGCGTCGTGAAGTTCCCGGTGCGCATCAAGTGCGCCACCCTCGCCTGGAACACCCTGCAGCAAGGCCTCGACGAGCGCGAGCCCGCGGACGCGTAACGGACTCCAGTCCCGGAGCCGATGTCGGGCCGTCGCCGGCTCCTCGCTGGGCTGCGCTGACCGACCGGTCAGGCGTTGCGGCTGTTTCAGCCGGGCCGGAACGGGGGCAGGCCGTCGTTCTCGTCGGAGACGGGCGACGCGCCGGCGGCAGCGGCGAGACGGTTCCAGGCGTCGCGGTCCCAGGAGACGACCGTGTCCCGGATGGCGCCGTCCTGATCGATGAGGAACAGCGTCGGCACGGTGTCGACGCCGTAGGCGTCCGAGGCCGGGTACGGAGCGCTTTCGGTCAGGTTCGTGACCTTCTGGCCGTAGCGATCGGCGTACGCCTCGATCTCGGCCGGCGGGTCCTCGCCCACAGCGACGACGCGCACGCCGGCGTCGGCCAGCGCCTGCACCTTCGGCGCCGCCATCTGGCACACCGGGCACGTCACCTTGAAGAACGCGAGCACCACCGGGCCTGCCTGCCACGGGTCGGCGACGGATTCGCCTGTGGCGGCGTCGGGTAGGTCGATCGACGGAGCTCCAGCACCGGGCTCGATCACGTTGGCAAGGGTATGCGGGTCACCTCCGGGCCCCGATCGGGCGTGACCCTGTTCACACCGGGGTCATAAACGCGACACGGGCATGGAACACGGACCGACTACGTTGAACACCACAACGGACACCGATAGAGAAGGGACCGTGATGAGCCAGGCGCTGGTGACGATGATCGACTCGGCACTCGAGCAGTACCGCAGCCGCGACCTCGTCTCGGCGTCCGAGGTGGTGGACTTCCTTCTCGACCTGCGTCTAGCTGCGATCACTCCGGACGAGGCAGATCCGCTCGAGCAGCTGCTCGAACAGGAGTCCACGCACGCCGGGAACTAGCTGGTCGGCGGGGCGCTCCGCCCCCAGGCGTATTCGCTAATCTGCGCACCCGATGTCCGGTCCGCCCCCCGGTTCGCGTTTGCCCGGCTCTCCCGGTCCGCCCCCCAGCGAGGGCGCCCGTGCCGCTCGCGCCGCGCGTCGCAAATATCGGACCCGCGTGCGGGCAGCGATCAGCGCCGCGGTCGTCCTTGTCGTCGCCCTCGGCGGCGCGGGCGCCTGGGTGCTCCTCCGTGACGACGCCAAGGCCGCCCCCAAGAAGAGGGTGGCGGCGCCCACGACGACGGTGGCGGTCGCGCCTGCGAAACCGGCGCCGGCGGTCACGGCCACAGTGAAGGTACCCGAGATCACCGCCTACCAAGAAGCGGTCGAGACCTCACCTATGGTCACGAAGCTCTCGGACAAGACCGAGTACAAGATCCTCCGGACGTTTCTGGTGACCGATCAAACGTCACATCCCGGCTGGCTCAACGTGCTGCTCCCGATCCGACCGAACGGCTCGAGTGGTTGGGTCAAAGCAAGCGACGTCACTCTCGGCAGCAGTGACTACGAGATCAAGATCGAGCTCGGAGCGCACAAGCTCACGTTGCTGAAGCTCGGCGACCCCGTCCTCGAATCGGGCGTGGTGATCGGCAAGGACAAGACACCGACGCCGCCCGGCAAGTTCTACGTCACCGACCCACTCGACCTGCACGAGAATTCCAACGCCGGCTACGGAGTGTTCGCGCTGGGCATCTCCGGTTACTCCGACGTGCTCACGTCGTTCAAGGGCGGCCCGGGCCAGCTGGCCGTGCACGGCACCAACAACCCGGGCGAGGTCGGCCAGAACATCTCGAACGGATGCGTGCGCGTTCCGAACGACATCATCGAGCAGATAGCCATGCAAGCGCCGCTGGGAACGCCGGTCACGATCGTCGCCTGAGCGCGGCAACCGCTGTCACAGAATCCCGCCATTTGACGGGACTTGTGACAACGCTCAGAAACCTGCGAACTCCCGGACGAGCTTGGCGAGCTCGGCGGGTTTCTCGAACGGGAGCCAGTGCGCCGCCCCGTCGATGACCTCGAGCCGCGCGTTCGGGATCTCGGCCGCGAACGTCTCGGCGTAGATCGGAGGCACGAGACCGTCCTGGGCTCCGGCGACGACCAGCGTCGGCGAGGTGATGCGGCGTAGCCGCCCCCGCAACTTGGGGTTGTGCAGGTACGGATCCCAGCCGAGCTTCGCGGTCGCGCTGATCGCCTTCCACATCGGCAGCACCATCTCGATGGGGATCTCGACTTGGCGGCCGACGTCGCCGGTGAACTCCGACATCGCGTGCATGCCCTGTGCGATCGGGTGTGATTGGTCGGCGAAGAGCATCTCGGCCAGCTCGGCCGGCGTGCGGCCGAACATCTCGGCGCAGGGCTGCTCGTCGAGGTGGATCCCGACCGGGTTCACGAGCACCATCTTCCCGATGCGATCCGGGTAGCGGGTCGCGACCTCCATCGCCATCCAGCCTCCGAGCGACAGCCCCACCACGAGCGGCGCGTCCAGGCCCAGCAGCTCCCAAACGTCGAGCAGGTGGAAGACGGCGTCCTCCATGTCGTCGATCTGGTCGATGCCCTCCGACTCGCCGAAACCCGGGAACACGGGCACGGTCACCGCGAACGAATCGGCGAGGTCCTCGAGCGCGGGGTTCGTCGCCTCGCCGCCGGCCGAGTGCAGGTACACCAGCGGGTCGCCCGACCCCGCCCGGAACACCTGGACCTTGCCGATGGGAGCGTCGACGCGCTCCTCCGCCAGCGCTTGCGGCACTACGCCACCGCCGCTTGGGGTCGGTACACCGGCTTCCCTTCCGGGAACTCCGCTCGCAGCTTGGGCATGACCTGCTCGGCGAACAGCGCCATGTTCTTGCGGGTCAGGTGGTCGGGCAGGCTGCCGAGCTGGAACAAGCCGAGCAGGTTGCCGGTGCCGAGCGACGACAGCGCATCGACGAGCTGCTCGGTGACCGTCTCGGGCGAGCCGACGATCGCGTACCGACCGTCGACGATCTGGTCCCACGTCTCCACGTTGAGCATGAACGTCCCGGCCGACTTGAGGATGCTCGCCAGTGACCGCACCGACGTGTAGCCGGGCGGCTGGATCGTGATCCCCGGGAGCAACCGCTTCACGAAGTACCAGAGGTGCTCCTCGTACTCGCGCCGCGCCTGCTCGTCGGTCTCGGCCACGTAGATCGGCACGAGCCACCCCGCCTGGAGCGGGTCGGCCTCGTAGCCCTCGGCCTCGCACGCGTCGCGGAACATCGAGAAGTACCGCTTGAACACGTCGAGGTGGAAGTACGGGATGCCCATGTACGCGTAGCGATTGCGGGCCACGAACTCCATCGTCTCGAGCGAGCCCGCGCCCGGGATCCAGATCTCCGGATGGGGCTGTTGCAGAGGACGGGGCCACGGGTTCACGTACCGGATCCGGTAGTGCTTGCTCACCCACTCGAACGGCCCCGGCGTCGTCCACGCCTTCTTGACGAGGTCATGCGCTTCCTGGAACCGCTCGCGCGCGTGCGCCGGGTTCACCGAGAACGAGTAGTACTCGGGGCCGCCGCCGACGACCATGCCGGCGATGAGGCGCCCGCCGCTGATCACGTCGATCATGGCGTACTCCTCGGCGACGCGCGTCGGCGGGTCGTACAGGGGGAGGGCGTTGCCGACGACGGCGATCCGTATGCGGTTCGTCTGGCGAGCGAGGATCGACGCGATCAGGTTCGGTGACGGCATGTTGCCGTAGGCGTTCTGGTGGTGCTCGTTCACGCAGACGCCGTCGAAGCCGACCTCCTCGGCGAAGAGGAGCTCGTCGAGGTACGTGTTGTAGAGCTCCGTGCCGACCTGGGGGTCGTACAGCTCGTTGGGGCACGTCACCCAGGCCGGCCCCTCGTAGTCGGGCGCCAGCTGCGTGTACGGCATCAGATGGAACGAGAAGAACCGCACCGCGACCCCCGGTCGTTCGTGGCTCCGGCGTCACCCTATTACCCTTGACTGCTCGGTCAAGTTCGAGTGGACTTCCGGCGGGCAGATCGCCGCAGGTCGCAGAGTTCGTGCGCGCCGGATGGCGGGTACGGCCCGTACGATGACCGCCGCATCGGCGACGTGAGGAGCTCCTGGCTGAGAAGGATCTTCCGTCTCCCCGTGATCGTGTCGCTGTTCGCGTCCGCGTTGCTGGTGACGGGAGTCGCCGTCGCCGGCACGGCGTTGCGCGACACCGAGGTCGAGAAGAAAACGGCACGTGCGCTACCGACGACGACCGCGGCACCGACGACGACGACCACGACGCTGCCGCCGCCGCCCCCGCCGCCCCCGACCGATATCGTCCAGCCGCCGTGGTCGGCGCTGCCGCTTCCGCCCGGCGGCGTCGTGGGCTCCGGCTCACGGGGGCCCGAGGTGCAGGCGTATGAGCAGCGCATGGCGGATTTGCATTTCGATCCGGGACCGGTCGACGGCGTCTACGACCAACGGACGGTGTACGCCGTGCACACGCTCCAGAAGCTGATCGGCGCCTCCCCGACGGGCCGCATCACCGACGGCGAGGTGTTCGCCTTGACCTTCTTCCAGTACCGCCAGCCGCTCGTGAACGCACCCGAACCGAACCGAACCGAGGTCGACATCACCAACCAGACGCTGACGTTGTACGAGACGTATCAGCCGCAGCTCCTCACCACGATCTCGTCGGGCTCGGGCGAGAACTACTGCTACGACACCCCGCGCGACAACCCGACGAGCCAAGTGTGCGAGGACGCGAACACGCCGTCAGGTCGCTTCACGTTCTATGAGTTCCGCAGAGGGTGGGACAGATCGCCGCTCGGCCAGTTGTACAACCCCTACTACTTCAACAAAGGCATCGCCGTGCACGGTTACGAATCGGTCCCGACCAGGCCTGCGTCGCACGGCTGCGTGCGCATCCCGATGCACATCTCCGAGTACTTCCACGACCTCGTGAACCGAGGCGACGTGGTGCACGTGATCGGGGGCGAGCCCGCCAACATCACATCGGTGACGCCGCTGGAGCCGACCCCGCAGCCGCCACCGTCGCCCGAGCCGATCCCCGGGCCAGGCGAGCCATCGCCTCCGCCGCAGTAAATCCATGGCCGACGAGAACATCGCCATCATCCAGCGCGTCTACGACGCGATGAAGAACCGCGACGCGACTGTCATGCAGGAGCTGTTCGCCGAGGACGTCGTGGTCCGGCAGAGCCCGGAGGTCCCCTGGGGCGGTGAGTACGAAGGCATGGACGGCGCCTTCACCTTCTTCTTGAAGCTGGTCGAGCACATCGAATCGCAGGTGACCACGGAGTCGTTGTTCGCGGCCGGCGACCACGTGGTTCAGACCGGGCGCACCAGAGGGAAGGTGCTCGAGAACGGCGCGTCATTCGACATCCCCGAGGTCCACGTGTGGGAGCTCCGGGACGGGAAGATCGTGCGCTTCCAGGTCTACATCGACACCCCGGCCATGCTCGACGTCCTGAACGGTCCTTGATGAGACGTCTCGCGAAGGTCTACGCCAGTGGGTCGGCGAAGGGGCTCGACTCGGTGGTCGTGTCCTTGAACGGGTCGGCCTCGGCCGGCGCCTCGACCGCGAGCGTCTCGACGCCGAGTTCCTCGGCCAGGCCCTCGTAGCCCACCCGTTCGAGCTCGTCGGCGAGCTCAGGCCCACCGCTGGTCACGATGCGTCCCGCCATGAGCACGTGCACGCGGTCGGCGCGCAGCTCGCTGAGCACGCGCGCGTAGTGCGTGATCGCGAGCACACCGAGGCCGCGCTCCTCGGTCATGGCCTCGACGCGCCGGGCGACGTCGCGGAGCGCGTCCACGTCGAGCCCGGAGTCGATCTCGTCGAGGACTGCGAACTTGGGCTCGAGCACGGCGAGCTGGAGGGTCTCGGCGCGTTTCTGCTCGCCCCCCGAGAACTCGACGTTCACGCCGCGCCGCAGGAACTGCTCGGCGACCTCGAGACGCGCCGCTTCGGTCTGGACTCGGTCTCCGAGGCCGTTCGGCTCGGCACCACGACCGCGCAGCGCGGCCTCGAGCAGGTCGACCATGCGCACACCCGGCACCTCGATCGGGTACTGCATGGCGACGAACAGCCCTGTGGCCGCCCGCTCCCACGTCGGCCGCCCGAGCAGCTCCTCGCCATCCAAGGTGACCGAGCCGTCCACGATCTCGTAGCCGGGCCGGCCCATCAGCGCGTGGGCGAGCGTCGACTTGCCCGACCCGTTCGGGCCCATGAGCGGGTGCACCTCGCCCGAGGCGACCTCGAGGTCGATCCCGTGCAGGATCTCTCGCCCCTCGACGGCGACCCGCAGCCGCTCGATGCGCAGCACGCTCACGGCACACCTCCCTGTCGTTTTGGCGTCGCTGCACCGCCTATATCCCGGAGCAACGACGCCAAAATCAGGAACCCTCGGACACTCACGGCAGCGTCACCACCACGTCGTCGCCGTCGATGTTGACCTCGTACACGCGCACGGGAGCCGTGGCCGGCAGCGTCTGCGGTTCGCCGGTTTCGAGCGAGAACGTCGAACCGTGCTTGGGGCATTCGATCTCGCGGTCGTCCTCCCAGAGGTCGCCTTCGCAGAGCGAGTAGTTGGCATGCGAGCAGGTGTCGTCGATCACGTAGAAGTCGTCGTCGATGCGCACGACGCACAGCTTGAAGCCGTCGACGGCGACATACTTCTTCGAGCCGGGGTCGACGTCCTTCACCGAGCACACCCGCGTCTCAGCCATGACGGTGCTCGATCTTCTCGATGACCGTGCGCCGGAGCGCCCGT
>JBKOWY010000047.1:0-8095 GCA_046724655.1 Actinomycetota bacterium | reverse complement strand
TCAAGCTCGAGCACCGTCCCGATCTGCCGCCCGGCGTCGACCGCCTCGAAGCGGACGTCACCGGTGACGGCCGCCTCGGCGAACGGATCGTGGCCGGCACCCGGCTGCTCCTCGAACCGCCGGTGGGCGAGCGGCGATGATCGACAGCCACGTCCACTTGGTGGATTTCCGCCAGCGGAGGCCATCACGAGCGGACGTCATCGCGGCCGTGGATGGCGCCGGCGTCGACGGCGCAGTCGTCTTCGGAATGTCGATCAAGAAGACATGGCCGGCGTTCGAGCCGAAGAAGCCCGGTTACTACCTCGACGACAACGCCCCTTGCATCCACTTTTCGCTCACGGATCAGCTGGTCGCCGATCTCGTCGTCGACCTTCCTCCGGAGGATCAGCGTCGCCTCGCGCCGCTCATCTGTGGCATCGACCCCGCCGACCGGCTTGCAGTCGACGACATCGAGCGGATGTGGAAGAAGTATCCGTTCTGGCGCGGGTCGGAGAACTCCTGCTTCGCCACGATGACCTCACCAACCTCACGTACGGCGAGCCCGCACGGATCAACCATCCGGCGCTCGAGGACGTGTTCGAGTTCTGTCGCGAGCACGACTGGCCGGTGTCGGTGCATCAGGACCTGAGCGCACCCGGGCGCCCGCGCGACCGGGAGTACCTGGTCGAGCTCACCGAAGCGCTCGATCGCCACCCGCACACCACCGTCGTGTGGTGCCACGTCGGGGCGGACCGCCGCCTGGACGCTTATCGGTGCACGGAGATCGTCACGGAGCTGACCAGCCGTTACGACCGGCTCCATTTCGACCTGTCGTGGGCTGCTCGAGCAGGCCGTGTGCCCGGGCAAACCCAACCCCGAATGGCTCGAGGTGCTGCACCGGCACCCCGAGCGTTTGGTGCTGGGAACCGACACCCTCGGAGGCTTCGAAGAATTCGAACGCAGCATCCGCCAGTTCGACCCGCTCTTCGAGGCACTCCAGCCCGCGACTCGCGATCTCGTTGCTCGGGGCAATGCCGAGCGACTCTGGTTCGCCGGCTGACGCCGGCGCTGCCGATCGCTACTCCCTGGGACGATCCCCCCGTCGCTCCCGCCGGCTCCGTCGCGCCCGTTGCACGAGCCAGGTCGCAATCGCGCCCGCGATCGCGGACACGAGGATCACGTAGACGACGCGGCCGTCCCAGTGCAAGAACAGGAAGCTGACGCGCGTCTGGTGGCGGTTCTGGAGCGCGAAAACCACGATGAACACCGCGACGACCAACGCGACGATGAGTCGGGTCTGGTTCTGCCGGCTCGGCGGTTGCCTCGGCGGCTGGTCGGCCATGTGCGCTCCCCTGCGGCGGTATGTGACGCTAGCCCGCGGCGCCGGCCGCAATCTTGCGCTTCGCGTTCTCCTGCTCGTGACGCGCGACCAACCGGTGTACGCCGTCCCGCACCGCATGGTCGGCCAGTGACAGATATGACTCACGGGCGGTGATGAGACCGAGGCGCCGGGGTGGAACTTCCCGCAACTCGACGCGCCGCACTCCCCCGAGCTCGGGTGGGATGGCCGTCTCCGGCAGCACCGAAGCCCCGCCGCCGGCGGCGACCATGTCGGCGATGAGCCTGATGCCCTCGACTTCGACCGGGACCGAGAGGGTCAACCCGGCCGCGGCGGCGGCCTCGTCGACCTCGCGACGGAGCGGGTTCCCCACCGGCGGAAGGATGATCGGCAGCTCGGCGAGGCGCGACAGCGGGACGGGCTCGGGCCCGAGGTCGGACGCGCCGGCCGGCACCAAGCCGAGGAGCGTCTCGTCGAGCAGGTGCTCGACCGCGAGGCGAGGCGAGGTCATCGGCTCGGTGACGATCGCCTGCGCGAGCTCGCCGCCGAGGACCTCGGACGCGAGCCGCTCCGACGCGCCCTCGTTGATGCGCAACTGCACACCGGGCGCCTCGGCGCGCAGGTCGGCGACGAGCGCGGGGATCATCCACCGGCTGGCGGTTCCGACGATGCCGAGGCTGGCGTGCCCGGTGCGCAGCCCTTGCAACATCGACAGGTCCGCGCGCATCGCTTCGAGCTCACGCCGGACGCGGCGGGCGCGCTCGAGGACGGCGACCCCGCAGTCGGTCAGCGTTGCCCCCCGGCGGCCCCGGACGAGGAGCTCGGCGCCGAGCTCCTCCTCGAGCTGGCGAACCTGGGCCGAGACGTTGGACTGCACGGTCGACAGGGCGTCGGCGGCGGCCGTGAACGACCCCTCGTCGGCGATGGCCAGCAGCGTATCGAGGTGGCGCAGCTCCATGATCTCCCAATCCTTCCGTACTCGCCGACTTGCCATCTTTAGCACTGATGGATCCTATCAATCCTACCTGTTGGACAGATTCGACGTCAGCGGTCAGGATGAGGCTCTGGAGGACTCGGAGGGCCGGTAGCCCCCCACCGACCCCCCGAGCTCTTCCTTCTTGCTGAGGCACAGACCGGGGGAGGCTGGCCGTGGCGGTCGTGGAGTCCGTCTCCAACCTGATCTTCAGCGGGCCGTTGGCCTGGACCGCCGACGCGGCGTGCCAGGGTCGCACCGAGTTGTTCTTCGCTCCTGCCGGCGAGCGCCCCGAGGCCCGGGAAGTACGCGAGGACAATGCTCGTGCCGTGTGCGCGATGTGCCCGGTCATCCGGGAATGCCGTAACTGGGCCCGCGAGAACCGCGAGTACGGCTTCTGGGGCGGCGAGTCCGAGGAGGAGCGTGCTGCGGCCGGGTTCCGCGTCGACATGCCCGTCGGCCGCGTCGCCCGGTACCCGAAGGGCGCGGGCAGCCCGGTCAAGCCTCGCACCCCGCGCGTCGCCTGATAACGCACCCGATGCGTATCTGAGCGACGCCAGGCGTCGTTCAGATACGCACCGTAGGCTGCGCGCCGTGGCCGACGAGGCTCCGGAAGGCGTCGATCTCGAATCGTTGGGCGCGTACTTCGCCGAGCATGTCGAGGGAGCCGACGGGCGGCCGCTGTCGGCGGAGCTGATCGCAGGCGGACGGTCGAACCTCACGTACGTCATCACCGACGGCGAGCACGAGTGGGTGTTGCGCCGCCCGCCCCTCGGTCACGTGCTGCCGACTGCGCACGACATGGCGCGCGAGTACCGGGTCATCACCGCGCTCGCCGACACCGATGTCCCCGTACCGACGACGTTCGCGCTCTGCGACGACACCGATGTCAACGGCGCGCCGTTCTATGTGATGGAACGCGTCCATGGCCGGATCCTTCGCACCGGGGAAGAGCTGGCCACTCTGACGCACGACGAGGCGGCAGCGTGCTCCCGCGAGCTCGTCGACGTGCTCGCCCGCATCCATCGGGTCGACTTCGAGGCGGTCGGGCTCGGCGAGTTCGGTCACCCCGACGGGTTCATGGAACGCCAGTTGCGCCGGTGGAATCAGCAGTGGGAACGCTCCAAGGCCGACGAGCTTCCCGCGATCGACGACCTGGCGCGGCGTTTGCGCAACGCGCTGCCCGAGTCCGGGCCGCCCACCATCGTGCACGGCGACTACCGGCTCGACAACACGATGCTGGCGCCGGACGACCCCGGCACGATCGCTGCCGTGCTCGACTGGGAGATGTCGACGCTCGGTGACCCGCTCGCCGATGTCGGGCTGTTCCTCCTGTACTGGGGCCAGTCCGAAGCGCAGATCATCGCCACCGGCCAAGCGATCGAAGAGGAGGCCGGGTTCGCGAGCCGCGACGAAGTCGTCGAGCTGTACGCCAAGGAGACGGGCCGGAACGTCGACAACCTCGACTTCTACGTCGTCTTCGCGTTCTACAAGCTCGCGATCATCGTCGAAGGAATCGCCGCCCGGTACCGGATGGGCAAGACGCTCGGAGAGGGCTTCGAGCACATGGGCCAGATGGTGAAGAGCCTCGTCGACGAGGCGCTCGAGCAGGCCAACCGATCCTCGATCCCGGCGCTGCGCGGCTGAGCCGGCGCGCCACGCCGTGAACGTCAGACGTGCCGGCTGATGTAACCGCGGGCGCGGAACACAGCGAGCATGCGTACCACGAACCACACCGCCCCGACCCCGAGCACGAGCGTGCCGGCGGCGGCTATACCGAGCTCGTCCCATGGGAGCGCGTCGCCTTCGAGCACCGTGCGGGCGGCGACGAAGATGTGCGTCATCGGCAGCGCGGTGCCGATGGGCTGCAGCACGCCGGGGAGCGAGCTCACCGGGTAGAAGATGCCCGACAGCGGCATGAGCATGGCGAGCAACCCCCACGCCAGGATCTCGGCACCCTGGCCGACCCGCAGGATCAGGCCGATCACGATCAGCCCCACGGCCCAACCGACCACGAGCAGCAACGCGATGATCGGTACCAGCGCCAACCCGATGTCGGTGATGTTGAACGCGAAGAGCCCGAGCGCGACGAGGCCGACGACGCTTACGCCCATCGCCAGCTTGGCCAGGCCGAACAGCACCACCCCCGCGACGTACTCGCCCTCGCGCAACGGCGTGACGAGCAGGTTCAACAGGTTGCGGGACCACGTCTCCTCCATGAAGCCCGTGGCCAGGCTCACCTCGGCCTGGAACACGACGTGGAAGAGCAAGATGCCGGCGAGGAGGAATCCGGCGCCCGCGGCGCCGGCGCCCGACTGGCGCGCGAAGTAGACGCCGATCGCGCCGAACAACACGGCGTCGACGACGGGCCAGATCACGACGTCGAACCAGCGCTGCGGCGCGCGCTGGAGCACATAGGCGTGGCGGCGGGCGACGGCGCGGATGCGCAGCCAGCTCATACTCCCCTCCTCCTCCAAGCGCGCGCATGGCGGCGTTCGTGGCGGCGCTCCGGCCGCTCCTCGGCGAGGTGCAAGAAGACACCTTCGAGGTCATCGCGACCGAACCGCGCCGCTACATCGCCGGGGCGACCGTCGGCGACCACCCGCCCTTGGGAGATGAACACGACACGATCGCAGAGTCGCTCCACCTCGACCATGTTGTGGCTGGTCACCAGCAGCGCGGTGCCGTCCTCGGCGCACAAGCGGTTGAGCCCGGTGCGCACCTTCAACGCGACGTCCGGATCGAGCGACGCGGTGGGCTCGTCGAGGATCAGCAGCGCCGGCGAGTGCAGCGCGGCCTTCACGACGCCGACCAGCGTGCGCTGGCCCGACGAGAGCTCGTTCCCCATGGCGTCGGCGAGGTGTGTGATCCCGAAGCGGGTCAGGCCCGCGTCGACCGGCGGCCCAGGGTCGTGCAGCCCGTAGAGCTGCGCGAACAGGCGCAGGAACTCGCGGACCCGTAGCCGCTCGGGGAGCGGGAGGTACCCGGCGGCGAAACCTACGTGGGCGGCGGCGGCGCTGCGGTGGCGCGGGAGCTGGTGGCCGGCGATCTCCACCGAGCCCGCGTCGGGCGTGACGACGCCGAGCAGCATCAGCAGCGTCGTGGTCTTCCCGGCGCCGTTGGGCCCGAGGAGCGCGACGCGCTCACCGGGGGCGACTGTCAGGTCGACGCCGTCGACGGCACGGACGCGCTTGTACTGCTTGACAAGCCCGCGTGCGCGCAGGATGTCGCCGTCGATGGAGGGCATGACACGAGCATGACAGACGGCGGTCAGACCAGGGACCGGGATTTAGGATCCCGCGGCGACGGCGGCTTTGCCGTCCGTCGCCGCAGAGCCGGAGCTTGCGACGGCGACAAAGGAGGACCGATGCGATGGATCTGGAATGAAGGTGAACGCCAGGACGTCGACGCCGCCGACGCCGACACGATCGCGGCGAGCCTGAACCTGGATCCGCCCGTCGACGGCTTGCGCATGGTGTGGGCGATCGGGCTCAACTACCGCGACCACGCAGCCGAGACCGGCGCGCCCCTGCCGTCGGAGCCCGTCGTGTTCGTGAAAGCGACGGGGTCGGTCGTCGGTCATGGCGACGACATCCTCATCCCACCTCACGTCACCCAGCCGGATTACGAGGGCGAGCTCGCGGTCGTGATCGGACAGCGCGCCCGCGACGTGCCCGAGGACGAAGCCCTCGACGTGGTGGAGGGCGTCACGTGCGCGCACGACGTGAGCTCCCGGGACCACCAGTTCACGACCGGCCAGTGGTCGTGGTCGAAGTCGTTCGACACGTTCTGCCCGCTCGGACCCGTGCTGGTCACCCCGGACGAGCTCGACCTCGGGAATCTCACCATCGAAACCCGGGTGAACGGCGAGGTGCTGCAGTGCTCGAACACTGACCAGCTCGTTTTCGGCGTCCCGCAGCTCATCGCGCACCTCTCGCGGGGGCTCACACTCGAGCGCGGGGACGTCATCCTCACCGGCACGCCGGGCGGCGTGGGCATGGCACGCAAACCGCAGCGCTGGCTCGAGGATGGCGACGTCGTGGAGATCACGATCGCCGGGATCGGTACGCTCCGGAACCGGGTCATCCGCCGCTAGATGCGGGAGCGAGCCCGTCCGTACGAAGCCGACATAGGGGGCAACATGGGCATGGATCTGCACGGGACGGCGCGGCGTCTCCGGAACCTCGTCGAGCCGATCGCCGCCGGCGTGTACTTCGCGCCCGAGGCCCAGCAGCGCTACGAGGAGCAGGGCCTCAACTACTTCGAGGGCTACTTCTGCAGCCGGGGCGCGTGCCTGGGGAAGGCGCCCTGGAGCGTGATCTGCGCTGCGTTCGGGGCGTTCAAGCCGGCGGTGGTCGAGCAGGCCGTCACCGGTGGGTGGTCGAAGACCGACCCCGAGCCGCTGCTCGACGCCCGGCTGGCCGGCGCGACCGAGCAGCTGACGCGCTTGCTGGGCGAGCCCGGGCCCGAGGTGAAGGAGGCGACCGAGATCCTGGTCTCGCTCACCGACGGCGTCGACCCGTCGGGCCGAATGCTCTACTCCGGGCTTTCGGTCCTGCCCGTCCCCGACACCCCGATGGGACGCCTGTGGCGCGCCGCCGACCTCGTCCGCGAGCACCGCGGCGACGGTCACATCGCCGCGTGGGTCTCGTGCACCGACTCGTGCGAGATCACCGTGCTCACGGAGCTGACCTGGGGCCTCCAGCCGGGCGCGTACGTGTTCACGCGGGGCTGGAACGAGGAAGAGGTCGACGCGGCTCGCGAACGGCTTCGGGCACGCGGGCTGCTCGACGGCGACAACCAGCTGACCGAGGCGGGCGAGAAGTTTCGGGCCGAGATCGAGCACGACACCGATCTCGCCGAACGCGAGGTCATCGGCCGACTCGGCGACCGCGCCGACGAGCTGTTCTCGCTGATGCAGCCGATGGCCAAGACGATCGTCGACGGTGGCGGCTACCCCGTCGACTTCTCGAAGCTGCGCGGGACACGCGGCTAGCGAGCGCTTCCCGCGGTCCTAAGCTCAGGCGATGGCAGGGCTCGCGTGGGAACAGAAGCCGGCGCTACGCCATCCCGTTCTGGTCGCAGGTTTCGAGGGATGGAACGACGCCGCCAGCGCCGCGTCCCAGGCGGGCGGCTGGCTGACGGGCCGGTTCGGGGCAACAAAGATCGCCTCGATCGACCCGGAGGAGCATTTCGACTTCCAGTCCGTTCGGCCCACGGTCGAGCTCGTCGACGGCGTGACGCGCGGATTGAAGTGGCCGGCCAACGAGTTCTTTGCCGTACCGGTCGGCACGCGCGATCTGGTCGTGCTGCGAGGCGTGGAGCCGAACCTGCAGTGGTCGGCGTTCTGCCACGAGGTACTCAATGTGGCCGCCGAAACCGGCTGCGAGATGGTGGTGACGCTGGGGGCGCTGCTCGCCGACGTGCCGCATACGAGACCCATGCGCGTCACGGGCGCGACGACAGATCCCGACCTCATGGGGCGCCTCGGGCTGCAGCGCTCGCGCTACGAGGGCCCGACCGGCATCGTGGGTGTCTTGCACGACACCGCCCGAGCCGCGGGGGTCGTATCGGCGTCGCTGTGGGCGCCCGTCCCGCACTACGTGTCGACGCCGCCCAACCCGCTCGCCATGCGGGCGCTTCTCGACCGGCTGGGGCAGCTGCTCGGGACCCCGTTCGAGCTGGACGCGCTTGACGAGGAGGCGCGGGCGTGGCGAGCGCGCGTCGACGAGGTCGTGTCGCAGGACGACGACGTAAGCACCTATGTCGGTCAGCTCGAGGAGCGGTACGACGCCGACGCCGAG
>JBKOWY010000184.1:0-23286 GCA_046724655.1 Actinomycetota bacterium | reverse complement strand
CTTGAGCGCCGTCGGGTCGTCGGCCAACAGCGTGACGCCCCATTCCCAGTCGTCGAGCCCGGTGGAGCCTGTGATCAGTTGGAGGACACGCCCCGAGTACTCGCGCCCTACCCGCGCGTGCCCGCCCATCAATTGCTTGCGCCGGTCGAATGGCAGGGCGTACCAGTTGGCGCCGCGGTCGCGTCGTTTCGACATCGGGTAGAAGCAGATCGCTCGTTTGGGAGGCAGCTTCGGGTAGAGGCGGGCGCGAGCGCGCTCTTCGTCGTCCGTGTACTCCGAGCGCTCGGTGAGTGACACGTACGACCATTCGAGCGAGAGCGGCGCGGCCGCCAGCTCCTGCTGGAACGCCTGGAGCCGCGCGACATCGGGGCCCAAGGCCATCACGCCGAGGTCGGCCTTGTGGCCAAGCACCGCGAACACGATCGCCTGATGCTCGTCGGCTTCCAGCGACGCCACGGCATCGAGCACGCGCTTGGCGCCACCCGGCTCGGCTTCAACGCGCGCGCGGTCGACGTTGTAGAGGAGGTGGAGGACGCCCCAACCTTCGGACGGCGTCAGCGGTTCCACGAGGGCGAGGGTATCGCCCGCCCTGCCCCGCGCCGATGGGTCAGAAACCTGGCCTAGAGCGCCGGTTTGTGACCCAACGCGCCAGTGGGGCGCCCCGAAGGGCGGCCCCACTGCTCGCTCGGTCGTGGACCGGTGGACGAACTCAGAAGTCGCCCATGCCGCCCATGCCGTCGGGCATTCCGCCGCCGGCGGGCATCGCGGGCTTCTCCTCGGGCTTGTCGGCCACCACCGCCTCGGTGGTGAGGAACAGCGCCGCGATCGAGGCTGCGTTCTGCAGCGCAGAGCGCGTCACCTTGGCGGCGTCGATGACACCCGCCTTCACGAGGTCCTCGTACTCACCGGTGGCCGCGTTCAGCCCCTGGGGGCCGCTGAGCGCACGCACCTTCTCGACGACCACGCCGCCTTCGAAGCCGGCGTTGACCGCGATCTGCTTGAGAGGCTCCTCGAGCGCGCGGGACACCAGCTTGGCTCCGGTGGAGTCGTCGCCGTCGAGCTTGCCGGCGGTGGCGAGCACGGCGTCCTGTACGCGCAGGAGCGCCACGCCGCCGCCGGGAACGACGCCCTCCTCGACCGCGGCCTTCGTGGTCTGGACGGCGTCCTCGATGCGGTGCTTCTTCTCCTTGAGCTCGACCTCGGTGGCCGCACCGACCTTGATGATCGCCACGCCCCCGGAGAGCTTGGCCAGCCGCTCCTGGAGCTTCTCGCGGTCGTAGTCGGAGTCGGTGTTCTCGATCTCGCTCTTGATCTGGTTGATCCGGCCCTGGATGTCGGCCTCGGAGCCGCCACCCTCGACGATCGTCGTCTCGTCCTTGGTGACGACGACCCGCCGCGCGGTGCCGAGCAGCTCGGGCCCGACGTTCTCGAGCTTGAGGCCGACCTCTTCCGAGATCACGGTGCCGCCGGTGAGGACCGCCATGTCCTCGAGCATGGCCTTGCGCCGCTCACCGAAGCCGGGCGCCTTCACCGCCACCGACTTGAACGTGCCGCGGATCTTGTTGACGACGAGCGTGGCGAGCGCCTCGCCCTCGACGTCCTCGGCCACGATCAGCAACGGCTTGCCGCCCTGCATGACCTTCTCGAGCACGGGCAGCAGGTCCTTGACCGCGGAGATCTTGCTGCTGACGAGGAGGATGTACGGGTCGTCGAGGACCGCTTCCATCCGCTCGGGGTCGGTCACGAAGTACGGCGAGATGTAGCCCTTGTCGAAGCGCATCCCCTCGACGAGGTCGAGCTCCATGCCGAAGGTCTGGCTCTCCTCGACCGTGATCACGCCGTCGGTGCCGACCTTGTCGAGCGCCTCGGCGATCATCTGGCCGATCTCCTGGTCGGCGGCCGAGATTGCGGCCACGTTGGCGATCTGCTTCTGATCCGCCTTCACCTCGATGGCGCCCTTCTGAATCTCGTCGACGGCGGTGTCGACGGCCGCCTCGATGCCCTTCTTCAGGCCCATCGGGTTGGCGCCGGCGGCCACGTTGCGTAGGCCCTCGCGGACCATCGCCCACGCCAGCACGGTCGCGGTCGTGGTGCCGTCACCGGCGACGTCGTCGGTCTTCTTGGCGACTTCCTTGACGAGCTCGGCCCCGACCTTTTCGTACGGGTCCTCGAGCTCGATCTCCTTGGCGATGGACACCCCGTCGTTCGTGATCGTCGGGGCGCCCCACTTCTTCTCGAGCACGACGTTCCGGCCCCTGGGGCCGATCGTGACCCGCACGGCGTCGGCGAGCCGGTTCATCCCCGTCTCGAGGGCGCGGCGGGCCTGCTCGCTGTAGGCGATCTGCTTCGGCATACGTAGATACCCCCTGGCACAGCGCCCTCCGGCGAGGGCGGCGTCGTTAGCACTCCTCGGATTCGAGTGCTAACAGCATATGGCACTCCCCGCCCGCGAGTGCAAGTCCGCGCAGGTGTTTCTGACCGGCGCCGGGTCCGATGGTGGCGCGCCCGACCAGTCCTGCCCGCCCGGCCGAGACCCGGTCGGAGACCCGAGCAGAGCGAGCGCAGCGAGCGAGGCGAGCAGGGGCTCGGCCGGAGAGCGGTGCAGGGTCGGGCACCGCCATCGTCGTGGCCCGGCGCCTCCCCGGGCAGCCGGCGCCTTGCCTCTGCGGGCCGTCTCAAGTGAGTTCCGCGCCATCGCCGCCGGGCCGGGTGACGCCGGCCGTATCCTTCGGTCGATGGCCGAGTTGCACGACGCCACCGAGGAGTACCTCGAGACGATCCTCGAGATCGAAGAGGAGGGCATCCCGCCGATCCGGGCCCGGCTGGTCGAGCGCCTCGGCATCTCGGCGCCGGCCGTCTCCGAGACGGTGAAGCGTCTCGTCGAGCACGGCTACGCCGAGCTTCTCGACGACCGGACGCTGCGGCTCACCGACAAGGGGCGAGACCTGGCGGTGTCGATCGTGCGCCGCCACCGGCTGGCCGAGCGTCTGCTCACCGATGTGATCGGCCTCGAATGGGAGAAGGTCCATCGCGAGGCCGACCGCTGGGAGCACGCGATCTCGGCCGACGTCGAGGAGAAGCTCGTCGCCCTGCTGGGCGACCCCGCGACGTGCCCGCACGGCAACCCCATCCCGGGGTCGAAGCACCGGCCCGATACCCGCGGCGCCCAGCCGCTCGTCCGTGCGACAGCCGGCCCGGTGCGAGTGGCGCGCATCAGCGAGAAGCTCGAGCTCGACGACGACGCGCTTACGTTCCTGGCTGCGACTCAGCTGACCCCGGGATCGGAAGCGGTGGTCGTGGGGCCCGTCGCGGGCGGCGTCGCCGTAAAGAGCGGTACTGGTGAGCACACGGTCCCGGCGCGCCTGGCCGAGCTCACGTGGGTGTCGCCGGCGTAGCGCGCCCCGGGTACATCGCCCCGAGCCTGCGGTGACGATGGGCGAAGATCGCCCGCACCACGCGCTGAAACATCGCCGCCGCCCCGGGCACGCGCGCTGCCATGGGCCGAAGTTCCGCGACGACGCGATCGGTGAGCTCGGAGCTCGAGCCGCGCGGCACGACGATGCGCTCGTGCTGCCCTGTCCGTGCGATGAGGGTCGATGAGCGCTCGACGAATCGCAATCCCGGCCCTCGCTCGAACAGCACGAGGTCGTCGTACTCGAACGGAACGACACCGAGCAGCAGCACCCAGCTGCGACAGATTCGAACGCCGAGCTCGACCTCGTCGAGCGTCCCGCGAAGTCGCCGCGGGACGGTCATCCGCATCCACGGCCCGACCTCCGCGTTGATGCCCGCGGGCATCGTGGCTCGCCGCCAGACGGCCGCCGCGGTCGCGCCGAGACGAGCGCGCCGCTCGACTGTGACCGTTCCTTTCGGCGGCGCTATCTCGGTCGCCCCCGTTCGAGCTACGCGCCCGCGGCGACCAGGACGAGCTCAGTGCTGAAGCCGAGCACGACGCCGGCAAGGAGACCCCAGAAGAGCATCTCCTTGTGCGCCAGCTTGAAGCCGACGTTCAGGAGCTGCACGACGACGTAGAGGATCGAGCCCGCGGCCAGCGCGAGGAACGCCATCTCGAGGGTCTCGTTCACCCACGACTGGCCGACAAGGGTGCCCAGGAACGTCGGGCCTCCCGCGATGAGGCCCATCGCTCCGAGAAAGCCCCAGCTGGGCCGGTCCGCCTCGGCGCACAGGGGACCGACGATGCCGAACCCTTCCGTGGCGTTGTGGAGGCCGAAGCCGATCACAAGGAGCAGCGCCAGCTTGATCTCGTCGCTCGCGGCCGACTGCCCGATGGCCAGGCCCTCGGAGAAGTTGTGCAAGCCGATGCCGACGGCGATGAGCAGGGCCAGGCGCTTCGGCTCGGAAAGGCGATGAACCCGCGACGACAGCCGGATCGACGCCGCCGTCGCCGCGCCGGGGCCGATCGGGCGCTCCGGTGGGCGAGCCGTCAGTCGCCGGTCGTAATAGACGAGCCCGACGAGGCCCAGCGCGAACAGCGCCGCGAACAACGTCCCCTTGCCGATCAGCGTGGCCCACTCGGCGTCCTCGACCGCGTGCTCGACGGGCTCGAAGCCGTGGTTGAAGACCTCGATCAGCAGGAAGACGAGGATCCCGGCGGCGCCGGCGTTGAGGAACGCCCGCATACGGAGTGACAGGTTGCGCATCCGCCCGATGGGCAGGCCGAGGTAGATGGTGAACCCGGCGATGGCACCGAGGAGAAGGATCTGTGCTCCGGACACGCGTCCCCTCGATCGGGTCGACCTGACAGCTCGTCAGCTAGTTAGGGCAGCCTAACTTGGGTGCCGGAGACCGGTCAAGGCCGGCCTCCTGGGAGGCCGAGTCAGCCGCCGGCGACCGCCGGGACGATGCTCACGACCTGGCCCTCGGCCACCGGCGTGTCGAGCGCTTTCAGGAACCGGATGTCCTCGTCGGCCACGAACACGTTCACGAAGCGCCGCAACTGGCCCTGGTCGTCGTACAGGCGCTCGGCGAAGCCGGGATGACGGGCTTCGAGCTGCTTGAGCACTTCGGCGACCGTCGCCCCGTCGACCTCGACCTCGGGCGCGCCGCCCGACAGCTCGCGGAGCTGTGTGGGGATCCGAACCTTCACCGCCATGCGCGTACTCCTACTCCTCGATCTCGCCGGGCCCGAACTCCTGGTTGAACGCGTCGAGGGTCGGGGCGATCACCGCCGTCGGGCCGACGTGGACTTCGACGGCGTCGAGCGTCTTGAGCCCGTGGCCCGTGATGTACACCACGACGCGCTCGTCGGGCCGGACGACACCGTCGCGTGCGAGCCGGGCGAGCGTCGCAACCGTCACCCCTCCGGCCGTCTCGGCGAAGATGCCCTCGGTGCGGGCGAGGAGTCGAATGCCTTCGACCACCTCGTCGTCGGTCACGGCCGCGAGCGCACCGCCGGTCTGGCGCACGGCGTCGAGCGCGAAATAGCCGTCGGCCGGGTTCCCGATCGCCAACGACTTGGCGATCGTGGCCGGCTTCACTGGTCGAATCGTGTCGCTGCGGTCCAAGAACGCAGTCGCCACCGGCGAGCAGCCTTCGGCCTGGGCCCCTGACACCCGCACGCGCGCCGGCTCATCGAGCAACCCGACCTTGTGCAACTCGTCGAAGCCCTTGCGCACTTTTGTGAGGAGCGAGCCGCTGGCGACGGGCACGACGACGTGGTCGGGCGTCTCCCAGCCGAGCTGCTCGGCCGTCTCGAACGCCAGCGTCTTCGAGCCTTCCGCGTAATACGGGCGCACGTTCACGTTCACGAATGCCCACCGGTGCGTTCCGGCCAGCTCCGCGCACAGGCGGTTCACGTCGTCGTAGTTGCCGTCGATGGCGACCACGTTGCCGCCGTAGACGGCGGTGGTGACGACCTTGGCGTGCTCGAGGTCAGCGGGGATGAACACGAAACTTCGCAATCCCGCGTGCGCGGCGTGCGCGGCCACCGAGTTCGCGAGGTTGCCGGTAGAGGCGCAGGCGGCGGTCTTGAACCCGAACTCCAGTGCCTTCGACAGCGCGACGGACGCGACGCGGTCCTTGAACGAGTTCGTCGGGTTGAGCGTGTCATTCTTCACCCACACCTCGCCCAGCCCGAGCTCGCCCGCCAGCCGGTCGGCGCGCACCAGGGGCGTGAACCCGGCGCCGAGATCGACGGCATGGCTGTAGTCGACCGGTAGCAGGTCGGCGTACCGCCAGATCGCATGTGGCCCGGCGGCGATCTTCTCGCGGCTGATGGCCGAGCGGATCGCGTCGTAGTCATAGTTCACCTCGAGCGGACCGAAGCACCACTCGCAGGTGAAGATGGGCGCGACCTCGTACTCGCGACCGCATTCCCGACATCGAAGACCCTGCACGTACGACATGCCGATGCTCCTTTCGGGTTCTCCGTGGGGCGGGGTCCGCCCCTCTCGACGCGCTCTCGAGTGCGCCTCGAGCGGAGATCCGCTCATCGGCTACTCATCGTTCAGGCATTGGCACCTGACGGCTTGTCCGCTGGTTGCCGCGGCTTCACTGGGCCTGTCCCTCAGCCGCTCTTGATGAGCGCGTACGGCCGTTCACGGTAGCAGGCGGTCGCACCGGCCTTCGAGCCGTTACGCCGTGCGTAGGCTGCCGGGGTGCGCAGGTCCCGGGAGCCGCGACTCCTCAGCGCGCTGGTCGAGGCCAAGGCACGTCACGGCCACACGGTGTCGGTGTGCCTCCCGGCGCGTGACGAAGAAGCAACGGTTGGTCGCGTGGTCGGAACCGTGCGACGAGTGTTCATGGAGCGCCTGCCACTCGTCGACGAGGTCGTGGTGATCGACGACGGCTCGACGGACGCCACGGCCGACATCGCCCGCGCGGAAGGCGCGCACGTCTTGACCGCCGACGAGGTGCTTCCCCACCTCCCGCCAGGCAGCGGCAAGGGCAACGCGCTCTGGAAGTCGCTGTATGTGTCGCAGGGAGACCTCTTGTGCTGGATCGACGCGGACATCCGCAACTTCCGCGCCCACTTCGTGACTCGTCTCCTGGCGCCGTTGCTCAACGATTCGGACGTGGGGATGGTCAAGGGCTACTACCGGCGTCCGCTGCACGGGGAGCCGAGCGGCGGCGGTCGCGTCACCGAGCTCATGGCCCGACCCGTGCTGTCATACCTGTTCCCGATGTTTACGAGTTTCGTGCAGCCGCTCTCGGGCGAGTACGCAGCGCGTCGATCGCTCGTGGAGACGGTGCCCTTCGTGGAGGGCTGGGGCGTCGAGATTGGGTTGCTCCTGGACATTGTGTTCCGGTTCGGCGTCCAATCCGTCACCCAGGTCGACCTCGGCGTGCGCGAGCACCGCAACCGACCGCTGGACGAGCTCGGTCCCCAGGCGTTGGCGATACTGGCGACGGTCCTACGGCGCGCCGGCATCGACGCGTGCGATCCGCCGATCGTCGCCGAGCTGGTCCGCTACGACGATCAACTGGCGCCAGTGCGCGTCCCGGTCGTTGTGAGCGAGCGCCCGCCGATCATAACGATCCCCGAGTACCGCGCCAAGTTCGGCCGCGAGCAGACGGCCTGATCGCATGATGCGTATCTGAACCGCGCATAGCGCTGTTCAGATACGCATCGCCGCGCGTCCCGCTTCCAGCGCGGCTTCTTCGACGAGGAGCGCGGCGCGTGCGAAAGCCTCGCCCGCCTGCCAGGCGCGGTCAGTCAGGGTCAGCAGGTGCACGTCGCCGAGCACCGACAGCTCCTCGCGCCCCTCGGGTGTCGCCTGCCCCACGATCACCGCGCGCCGGGCGGTTCCTTCCTCCGCGGCCCACTCGAGCACGCCGCCCACGACCTTGCCCTCGAAGCTCGTCCGGTCGAGCCGGCCCTCGCCGGTGACCACGAGGTCGGCGACTGCGAGCGCGCTGTCGAGGCCGGCGGCGCGGGCGACGACGTCGAAGCCGGGCTCGAGCCGGGCACCGATCGCGGCCAGCCCGCCGGCGAGCCCGCCGGCCGCGCCGCCTCCTTCGAGAACCGTGACGTCGACGCCGGTGCGGTTCCGGTACTCATCGGCAAGGCGGGCGAGCCGACGCGTGAGCAGCGACACCTGGGCCGGCGTCGCGCCCTTCTGCGGCCCGTACACGGTGGCCGCATCGAGGAACGTGGTCGTCACGTCGCAGGCGACGGTCACGTCGTGACCGGCGAGTGACCAATCGAGTGCGTCCACGGCGCCAAGCCCGCCGTCGGTCGTCGCGCTGCCGCCGACCCCGACCACCACGTGCTGGGCGCCGGAACGCAGCGCGGCGCCGATGAGCTCTCCTGTCCCCCGCGTTGATGCGCGTAGCGGATCGTTGCGAGTGTCCACCAGCGCGAGCCCGCTGGCGCGCGCCATCTCGACGATCGCGGTGCCATCGGGGAGTAACGCCCAGTGCGCCTCGACCGGATCGCCGAGGGGGCCGGTCACACGGGCGGTACGAAGGGAACCGCCGCGGGTGGCGACCAGCGCGTCGAGGGTGCCATCTCCGCCGTCGGCGAGCGGGATGCGTCGCGCCTCGAAGCCGGCGGTTTCGAGGCCGGCGGCCATCGCGGCGGCGGCCTCGGCTGCGGTGAGCGATCCGCGGAACTTGTCAGGAGCCACTATCGCAAGTGCCACGGTAGATAGATTGCACTGAGTGCTCGAGCGCGTGCCCCTCCTCGAGAAGAGCCTCGGCGACTACGCGCCGATCGCAGGGGCGGACGCGGTCGAGCGGATCGAGGCGCTCGCTGCGCCAATGCGTGGATGTCGTGTCCTGCACATCAACGCCACCGCGTACGGCGGGGGCGTGGCCGAGGTGCTCGCGACGCACGTACCTCTGTTGCGCAGCGTAGGGATCGACGCCGAATGGCAGGTCATCCGAGCGAGTGACGAGTTCTTCGGCATCACGAAGGAAGTCCACAACGCACTCCAGGGCGCCGAGGTCGACTGGTCAAGTCGCAAGCAGCGCATCTATCTCGAGCACATTCTCGACAACGCCACCCGGCTCGAAGGCGAATGGGACTTCATCGTCACGCACGACCCGCAGCCGCTGGCGCTCCGAAGCTTCGTGCGCGAATTGCCCGTCGGCCCGTCTGACGCGAAGTGGATCTGGCGATGCCACATCGACCTCACCGACGCCAACCCCGGCGTCTGGGAGTTCTTCCGGCCCTATGTCGAGATGCACGATGCGTCCATCTGGACCCTGAAAGAGTTCGCCCCTGACTCGCTGTCGATGGATCGTGTGGTCGAAGCCTGGCCGTCCATCGACCCGCTGTCGGTGAAGAACCTCGACCTGCCCCTGCCGTTCGCCGAGGAGCTGTGCCGGCAGTACGGCATCGACGTGCGCCGTCCGATCGTGTGCCAGGTGAGCCGGTACGACCCTTGGAAGGACCCGGTCGGCGTCATTCAGGCGTTCCGTGTCGTTCGTGAGAAGGTGACCGACGCGCAGCTGCTCCTCGCGGGGTCGATGGCAACCGACGATCCCGAGGGCTTCCGCGTCTGGGAGCGCGTCCAGGAAGAACGGGCGGGAGACCCCGACATCCACACGCTCTCGAACCTGCATCAAGTCGGCAACGTGCAGATCAACGCGTTTCAGCGGTGCGCGGACGTGGCCGTGCAGAAGTCCGTCCGGGAAGGGTTCGGCCTCACGGTCAGTGAGGCGCTGTGGAAGAACCGGCCCGTGGTCGGGGGACGCGCCGGAGGGATCGTGATCCAGATCCGTGACGGCTTCGACGGCTATCTCGTCGGCTCGGTCGAGGAGTGCGCCGCCCGCATCATCGATTTGCTCGCCGATCCGGTCGGCGCCGACGCCATGGGTGTGCAGGGCCAGGAGCACGTCCGCGCCAACTTCCTGGCGACTCGAGAGCTCGAGGACTGGCTTCGTCTCCTGACGGACCTGCGCGAGTGATCATCGCCGCCAATCGAGGCCCGGTCACGTTCGTCCGCGACGAGCGTGGCGCATTCAAGGCGCGCCGCGCCGCCGGTGGGCTCGCCGGAACGCTCGGCCCTCTCCTCATGCATCACAAGGGCGACGGTGGTCCGGTCACGTGGGTGGCGGCCGCCATGAGCGAAGCCGACCGCGCCGCCGCGGCCGCAGGGGCAACCAAGCTCGAGGACGTCGACCTCCAGCTGCTCGAGCTCGATCCTCGCCAGCACAGCCTGCACTACGACATCGTCTCGAACGCCACGCTGTGGTTCCTGCACCACGGCCTCTTCGACCTTCCCCGCCGGCCGCGGTTCGATGCTCGGTTCCGGGAGGCGTGGGCGGCGTACGCCGCCGTGAACGCCGCCTTCGCCGACCGTGTTACAGAGGTCGCCGCCGCCGACGACGTCGTCCTCGTGCAGGACTACCACCTCGCGCTCGTGCCGGGGCTCGTGACCGCTCGACGCCGCGACCTTCGGGTCGTGCACTTCACGCACACGCCGTTCTGCGGCCCGAACTCGATCCGCGTCCTTCCGGACGACGTGGCCCGCGCGATCTGCGGCTCGATGGCAACCGTGCCGAGCGGATTCCACACCCACCGCTGGGCCGACGCGTTCGAGGCGTCAGCGGCCACAGTGCTCGGCGTCGAGCACCCGCGAGCGCAGGTGTTCGCCGCCTCGCTCGGCCCCGATCCCACCGACCTCCGCGAGACAGCCGAATCACCCGAGGGTCGAGCTGCAATCCAGGCACTCGAGGAGCGCATCGGTGATCGACGCCTCGTGCTTCGCATAGACCGTGTCGAGCCGTCGAAGAACATCGTGCGCGGCTTTCTTGCCTTCGACGGCTTCCTCGAACAGCATCCCGAGTGGCGCGAGCGCGTCGTGTTCGCGGCCATGCTCAACGCATCGCGTGAGAGTTTGCCCGAGTACCAGGCCTATGGTCAGGAGGTCGAACAGGCGGGAGCCCGGGTGAACGACCGTTGGGCGCGCGGCGATTGGGTGCCGATCCTCATGGACTTGCGCGACGACTTCCCGCGCAGCGTGGCCGGCTACCTCCGTTACGACGCCCTATTGGTGAACCCGATCAAGGACGGGCTCAACCTCGTGGCCAAGGAAGGACCGCTCGTCAACCAACGTGACGGCATCGTGTGCCTGTCGACCGAGGCGGGCGCGTATGACGAGCTGCATTCCGCGGTGCTGCCGGTGCACCCGTACGATCTCGACCAGACCGCGGCGACGTTGCACACCGCCCTCACAATGCCGGACGACGCTCGGCGCGAGCAGGGTTCGCGCTTGCGCGACCTCGCCGCCGCGACAACGCCGGCGAGCTGGCTCCAGGAGCTGATCAACGTGGCGTGCCGGTGAGGGCCGCTGCGAGCTCGTCGAGCAACGTCACCAAGCCGCTCGGCCCGTCGACGACGACGTCCGCGGCGGCGATCAGCTCCGGCGGCGCCTCCTTCGAGTTGACCGCGATGCGGACGGCGTGACGGAGGCGGTGCTCTTCGACGGCGCGCTCGAGAGCGGCGAAGGCGGGCAGATCGCCGCGGTCGTCGCCGGCGAAGCTCGCGGCCGTCACGCCGTCGAGCAGCGTCTCCACTGCGGTGCCCTTGTCGACCGGTATCGGTGGGCGCAGCTCGCGCGCCATGCGTGTGGCGTACACGGCGAGGCCGTGGCGCTGCGCAATGCGGTCCACCGCTGCGATCGCGTCGGCCTCGCGGTCGGGCGCGGTACGCCAGTGGACGGTGACGGCGATGCCGGCCTTGCGCTCGACGAACAGGCCGGGGAGGTCCCGTTCGGCGTCGTCGGCCGCGGCCGCGACCGCCGCGAGATAGGGCTCGACGCGGGGGTCGACGACGACGCGCCCGTCGACGATCCGTTCCAGCCCGTATTGGCCGACGAGCGTGACGTCCGGGAGGTCGATGGCGCGCGCGAGCACCTCGACCGGGCGTCCGCTGACGACTCCCACCCGTGCCACCTTGCCGACGAGCGCCGCGAGCGCGGCGCGCGCCGCGGGGAGCGCGCGTGCGGCACCCGGATCGTCGACGATCTCGGAGATCGAGCCGTCGAAGTCGACGAGGACCGCGGCCTCCTCGGGCCGGGTCGCCGACGGGAGCAGCGCCTCGGGAAGGCCCACGCGATTCCCGTTCGCGGCCGCGTCTATTGGCCGAGCAGCACGATGCAGTTCACGTTCTCGCTGCCCGGCGGGGCCTGGGCCGGGAACGGCTCGACGGTTGTTCCGGCGCCGACGTCGCCTTGGAGCTGCGCGGCCTCCTTCTCGAAGCCCTGCCTGCAGGCGACGGCCTTCCCACTGCGAGCTGCCGTGTTCGATGCCTCGCCGAGCTGATAGCCGAGTGTGCGCAGGTTGTTGGTCATGTTGGCGGCTGCTCCGGACGCCGAGCCGGCGTTGTACACGACCACGCGCACCTCGCCCCGGGGCTTGGCGGCCTCGCCGGCCTTGGTGGTCGCCGGCTGCGACGGAGGGGTGACGCCGCCGGCGGTCGTCGCCGTGGTGCCCCGCCGGTCGGACGCCGGGGTGCCGCTGCCGGACGGGCCCTTGTCGATCACTTGCAGCAGGACGATGCCGAGGATCACCGCGAGGCCGATCAGTCCGGCGCCGCGGACGGCCGAGTTGATCCGGCCGCCTTGCCGCGCGCCACCGCGCCGACCGACGCCGCCTCCGGTCGACATCGCGGTCACCGCGAGCCCGGGTCCGCGCGCCGGCCCTCGATGCGGACCCGGCGGCGATCGCTGCGCACGTGCTGGGCGCGTTTGACCGTGAGAGGGTCGTAGGAGAGCGCGTCGGGGTCGTCGAGCAGCGCGCTCAACAACTCGTAGTAGCGCGACGCGGACATGCGGAGGTGCTCGCGGATGGCGAGCTCCTTCGGGCCGGGGAGCTGACGCCACCTCCGCTCGAAGTCGAGGATCGCGCGATCACGCGCCGACAGACCCATTAGGTCCCGATCCTGGTCGCTGATCACACGAAGAGCAAGCATTTCGAGCTTTTGGGGTCCAGAGCCGGAGGTCGGATTCGAACCGACGGCCTGCTGATTACAAATCAGCTGCTCTGCCGACTGAGCTACTCCGGCAACGACCGTGTCAAGCGTAGTGGCGAAGGCGCGCGATTGTCGCGCATGCGATGGCGGCCGCGGCCGCGACGTTGAGTGACGCGACGTGCCCGCGCATCGGAATGTGGGCGACGAGATCGCAGCGCTCGCGGGCGAGACGCGACAGACCCGGGCCTTCCGCGCCGAGGATGACCATGAGCGGACGGTCGGCCATGGGAAGATCCTCGATGTTCACGTCGCCGCCGGCGTCGAGCCCGACCGTCCACACATCGGCACGCGCCGCTTGCGCGATCGCGGCGGGGATACCCGGCACTTGTGCCACCGGTAGATATTCGATCGCACCTGCCGCCGCCTTGGTGACCGCGGGCGTGACGCGGGCGGCGCGGTGGCGCGGGAGCACCACACCGGACGCGCCCGCGACCTCCGCGGTCCGCAAAATGGCGCCAAGGTTCTGCGGATCGGTGACGCCGTCGACCCCCACGAGAAACGCCGCCGGTGCCGCTAGCAGCAGCTCGAAGCGCGCCGGCTCGATCGGATCGGTGTGCGCCACGACGCCTTGCGGTGACTCGGTCCGGGCGATCTCGGAGAGCTCGTCACGGTCGACGTGGCGCACCTTGGCGCCTTGGGCGCCCGCGAGCTCCACGATTTCGGCGAGGTCCCTTGCGCTGTCGCCCGCAAGCCAGACGGTCCGCACCCGGCGGCGTCCGGCCGTGAGCAGCTCGCGCACCGCCCGCCGTCCCTCGACCTGCTCACCGCCCAGGGCGGAGACAGCCCGCCGCCGCGTCACCGGTGCCAGATCGTGCCGCTGGGCGTGTCCTCGAGCGTGATGCCGCGGGCGGCGAGATCGGAACGGATGCGGTCGGCCTCGGCGAAGTCCCCCGCCTTGCGGGCCGCGTCGCGGCGCTGAACGAGGTCGTCCACGTCGGCGTCTTCAGCGGTCGTCGGAGCTGCACCGCCGTCATCGAGCTCGAGACCCACCGCACCGACCAGCTCACGCACGGTCGCCAGCCCCGCCGCAGCGCGTTCCCGGTCGCCCTCGTCGATCGCCGTGTTGGTGTCGCGGGCCAGCGTGAACACCGCCGACATGGCCTCCGGCGTGCCGAAGTCGTCGTCCATCGCGTCTCGGAAGGCGGCCACGGCCGACTCGTCCAGCGGCGCGTCCGCGGAAATCCCCGCCACCCGGGCGCGACGGGCGAGCGCGTCGAGGCGCGAGACCGCTTCGCCCGCGGCGCGGAGCTCGCGGTCGCCGATCTCGACCGGGCTGCGGTAGTGGCTCTGGAGCACGGCCATGCGCATGGCCCGAGGGCCGTGGGCGTCGAGCGCGTCCTTCAACGTCGTGAAGTTGTGGAGCGACTTCGCCATCTTCTGGTCGCCGACCATCACCATCCCGTTGTGGACCCAGTACCGGGCGAAGCGATGGCCGGCGCCCTGGGCCTGGGCCCGCTCATTCTCGTGGTGAGGAAAGATCAGGTCGTCGCCCCCGCCGTGGATGTCGAAGCCCTCGCCGAGCAGGTCGAGCGACATCGCCGAGCACTCGATGTGCCAGCCCGGACGGCCCTTCCCCCACGGCGAATCCCACGCCGGCTCGCCCGGCTTCGCGGCCTTCCACAACGCGAAGTCGACGGGGTTGCGTTTGCGCTCGTCGACGTCGACGCGCGCGCCCGCCGAGGAGAGGATGTCGTCGATCCGCCGGTGGGCAAGCTCGCCGTACTCCGGGAACGCCTTGACGTCGAAGTAGACGCCTTCACCCTCGATGACGTACGCGCGGCCGGAGTCGACGAGCTCGGCGATGAGCTTCACCATGCGCTCGATGTTTGCGGTGGCGCGAGGCAAGGAGTCCGGTCGGCGGACACCGAGGCGATCCATATCGGCCCAGTACGCCGCTTCGTACCGCTGGGCGACCTCGGGCTCGGTGCTGCCCTCCTCGGCGGCACGGGCGATGATCTTGTCCTCGACGTCGGTGATGTTCGTCACGTACGTGACGTCGAACCCGCGCCACTCGAGATACCGGCTGATGATGTCGAAGACGAGCGCAGCGCGACCGTGTCCGACATGGGGCACCTCGTACACCGTCGGCCCGCACACATAGATGGAGACCTTCCCTGGCTCGCGCGGGACGAGCTCGACCTTCTCGCGGGAAAGCGTGTCGTGCAGGCGGATCATCCGGTTTCGACGGTATCGAGGAGTACGACCGCCCACACCGCAATTCCCTCGCCCCGCCCGATCGCGCCGAAACCTTCGCCCCGCTTCGGCTTCACCGACACGACCTGCTGCGCGCCCGGCTCCGGGAAGATCGCGACGAGCGCACTCGCCAGGTTGTTCGTCATCGCGCGCACGTGGCCGGCGAGCGACGGGCGTTCGGCGGCGACGACGACGTCGACGTTGGCAAGTTGCCAGCCCGCGGCCGACACTCGCCCGGCAACGTCGCGCAGCAACCGGATCGACGACGCGTCGCGGTAACGCTCGTCACCGGCCGGGAACAGCGTTCCGAGATCGGGCAGACCGGCCGCGCCGAGCAGCGCATCGGCGACCGCGTGTGCGACCGCGTCCGCGTCGGAGTGCCCCGCCAGCGCCGGCCCCTCGAGCTCGACCCCGCCGAGCACGAGGGTGCCTTCGTCCGCGAACCGGTGGACGTCGAAGCCGAGTCCCACGCGGGACGCGCTCATAAGTGCTCCCAGGACGCGCCGGCGACCAGCGCGGTGGCGGCGGCGAGATCCGCTGGTGTCGTCACCTTCAGGTTGGCGGGGTCACCGGGAACGATGACGACCTGTCCGCCGGCCTCTTCGATCAGCGCCGCGTCGTCGGTGGCGTCGGTGCCGGAGGCATGCGCGGCGCGCAGCCGGTCGGCGCGGAACGCCTGCGGTGTTTGCACCGCGACGAACTCGTCGCGTGCGACGGTCTCGACGACGCGGTCGCCGTCGACGCGCTTCATAGTGTCGGGCACCGGTACGGCGGGTACGGCGGCGTCGGCGCCACTGTGCACCGCGCGGATCACCGCTTCGAAGAGCGCGGGCGACGCCAGCGGCCGGGCGGCGTCGTGGACGACGACGATGGTCGCCGACGCCGGTACCTCGGTGAGTCCGGCGCGTACCGACGCCGAACGGGTGGCGCCACCGACGACCGCGGCGGTCACGCGTGCGCCATCCCACGTGAACCCGTCCGGGAGGACGACGACGACATCGTCACACGCGCCCGTTGCAGTTTCGACCGCCCGGTCGACGAGGCGGGCGCCGGCGATCGACTCGAACTGCTTCGCCGTGCCGAACCGGCTCCCGGTGCCGCCGGCGACGACGATGCCCCAGGTGCTCACGCCGACAGGTTGGCACCCGCGCGGGGCGGGTTACTTGCCGAGCGCCTTGTCGAGGCGCCCTTCGGCCGCATCCTCGTCGACGTTGAGGGCGAAGGTGAGCTCGGACACGAGGATCTGGCGTGCCTTGGCGAGCATCCGCTTCTCCCCTGCCGACAGACCCTTGTCCTTCTCGCGGATGGACAGGTTCCGGACCACCTCGGCGACCTGGTAGATGTCACCGCTCTTGAGCTTCTCGACGTGGTTCTTGAACCGGCGGGACCAGTTCGTGGGCATCCGCGCCTCCTTCTTGCGGAGGACAGCGAACACCTCCTCGACCTCCTCGTCGTTGATGACGTCGCGCAGGCCGATCTCCTCGGCGTTGTCGGCCGGGACCATCAGCGTGAGGTCACCGTACGCGAGGCGAAGGATCAGGTAGTCCTTCTTCTCTCCGAAGGCGTTTTTCTTCTCCTTCTTTTCGATGACCGCAGCCCCGTGGTGCGGGTATACGACTTTGTCACCGACGCGGAAGGACATGACGCTCCTCGGAGGGTTTACAGAAGGCTCAAGGATACCAGACGCGAAGCAGAGTCTTTCCTCGCGAGTAGCCTCGTTCCGCCGCGAACGCGAGCGCGAGATGAGCGCGAGATGAGGAGGTGCAGGCTTCGTGCCCGAGCGCCAGCTGCTCGACACCACCGAGCTCTTCAGTTCGCTGCCGGACGACGTGCTCGGCGACTTGCGCCAACGCGCCGCCGTGCGCGCGTACGAACGCAACGAGCTGCTGTTCAGCCAGGGTGACACGGCGTCCGAGCTGTTCGTGATCGAAGACGGGCGCATCGCTATCGCGACCAAGGCCCCGGACGGTCGGGAGTCCGTGCTGGCGGTGCTCGAGAACGGCGCACTCTTCGGCGAGCTTCCGCTGTTCGACGGCTCTCCCCGCTCGGCAGACGCTCGTGCGCTCACCGAATCCCGGGTCATCGTGCTCTCGTACGAGCCCGTCCGCGACGTGCTCCAAGCGCGGCCCGAGCTGCTGTGGACCGTGACCCGCCTCCTCGCCCGCTGGCTGCGCGCGACCGACGAGGCGTTGGCGGACGCCGTGTTCCTCGATGTTCCCGGCCGTACCGCCAAGCGACTGCTCGAGCTGGCCGGCGACGGCGACGAGTTCAAGCTGCCGGTCACGCAAGAGGAGCTCGCCGGCATGGTCGGCGCCTCCCGCGAGCGTGTGAACAAGGCGCTCGCACTGTTCGCCCGTCTGGGATGGTTAGAAGTGAAAGGCCGCGGCCGGTACAAGTTCCTCGACCGCCCCGCGCTGGAGGATCGCGCCACGGTGTAGAAGACGCCGGGCCCGACGGTCGCGAGGCGCCGATGCCGGGCCCGCGGCGAGCGGCGGCTTTGCCGACCGTCGCCGCAAAGCCGGAGCCTGCGACGGCGACCGGGAAGGTCGGCGAGCGGCGAGTTTGCGCGAATCGGGCTTCGCCGAACGCGAAGACCGATGAGCGCACTGTCTGAGTCCGCCGCCGATGCGTCCGGCGTCGGCGCCGATCACCGCGCCGAGCGGCGAAGAAACTCGAGCGCGCGTTGCCACGCGTCGCGCGCGTCGTCGGGGCGGTGCGCCGGGCGGTCGGGAGCGTGGACGAAGCCGTGGTCGGCTTCGGGGTACACGACGATCTCGCAGTCGTCGCGGTCAAGCCACGCGAAGCGCAGCGCTTCGATGTCGTCAGGTGGCGTCCACGGATCCTTGCCCCCGAAGATCGCCAGCGTCGGACACACGTCGGCGGCCGTCGCGAGCGGATCGCGCTGGCGGGGGCCGCGCCAGTCATCGGGCACTCGGATCATCCCGTAGAAGGGCACCGCGCGAGCGAACGTGCCCGTCGCCGCGGCCTTCAGCGTGTACATGCCGCCCATGCAGAACCCGATGATCGAGGCGGGCTGCACGCCATCGGTCTCAACGAGGAATTCGGCGGCTTGGGCGAGGTCGCCGAGCTGAAGGTCGTCGTCCATGTCCTTCATCTGCGCCATGCGTACCGAGATGTCGGATGCCACGCGCACCTCGCGAGGGAAGCGCGCGAACGGCTCGGTGCACGCGACGGCGAAGCCGTGGGTGGCGAGGCGCCGGCAGTGGTCGTCGAACAGGGGACGGATGCCTCCCATGTCCGGGTGCACGACGAGCCCTGCCTCCGCCTGGCCGTCGGGTCGGGCGTGAATGGCGTCCACACGGGTCCCGTCACGCGCGTCGAGCACGAATCGTTCGACGCTCGCTCCGTAGGGCCCCTCGTCGAGTAGCCCCACGGCCTAGATCACCCCAGCCGAACCAGAGGTTCGGCCGGGGGCCCCGGCGTTCGCGCTGCAGACGTCGCGTGCATCAGCTCCCGGCGGTGTCACACGTAACGCTCGAGGATCGACGTCTCGGCCAGGCGCGACAGCCCTTCCTTGATGGAGCGGGCGCGGGCTCCGCCCACTCCTTCCACCTCGACCAGGTCGGTCACGCCGGCCCGCATGATCTTCTGGAGGTTCGAGAACCGATCGACGATGTGGTCGGCGACGATCTCGGGGATGCGCGGGATCTTGTGCAGGAGTCGGAAGCCGCGGGGCTGGAGGGGGCTGTCGAGGGTCATGTCGGCCGGGAGATGCAGCAACGACGCCACCTCGCGCAGGTCGACGAGCTGCTCGGTGTCGAGATCGGCCAGCTTCACCATCACGTCGAGCAGCTCCCAGTCAGGGCCCTCGACGAAGTAGTCCTTGGCGACGAGGCGACGGTCGTCCTCGACGCCGCCCATTGCCTCCTCGAGCTGGAGCAGCACGAGCCGGCCGTCGGCGCCGAGCTCGATCACGTAGCCCTCGATCTCCTCGGCGATGCGGCGGACCATCTCGGCCCGCTGGAGCACCGTGGCGACGTCGCGCACCGTGACGAGGTCTTCCACCTCGAGCGCGGACAGCGAGTTGCTCACCGCGTCGAGCCGCCCCTTGTAGCGCTCGAGGATCTGGACGGCTCGGTCGGCGCTGGCCAGGACCCGCGGGATCGGCTCGAGCGTGCGCTTCAAGCCGCGGCGGTGGATGGCGATCACCGACATGTCCTCGGACACCGTGATGACCGGGACGTCGATCGAGCGGGCCACCCGCTCCGCGGTGCGATGCCGGGTGCCGGTCTCGGACGTCGGGAGGTTCGGGTCGGGCACGAGGTGGACGTTGGCGCGCGCGACCCGGGAGGAGTCCGACGCCAGGATGATGGCGCCGTCCATCTTGGCCAGCTCCGAGAGACGCTGCGGGGTGTACTCGGCGTCGAGCAGGAACCCGCCCGAGCAGATGCGCAGGACGTCGGGGCCGTCGCCGCCCACGATGAGCGCGCCCATCCGGGCTTGCAGGATGCGGTCGAGTCCCTCTCGCAGCGGGGTACCCGGCGCCACCAGGCGCAGGGCCGCAAGCATCGCTTCGGAACGTGGCTGGGCAGGCACTGCAGTGGGTCCTTCCAGTCTCGAACGGTTCGAGCCCACTCGTTCGAGAACTCCAAACGATACCAACAACGACAGGTGTCCGGCTCGGGAGGGTCTGGCCGATCGCGAGCTACCCGCTTGCCGCTCAGGCGGCTGCGATAGACGCTGCCAAGCCGATTCGGACGGCTTCGGCGACGTCGCCCACCGGCACCACCTCGACGCCGGCAACGGCGGGCGTCGACAGCGGCGCCAGCGCGGCGGTGAACCCGAGGCGAGCCGCTTCCCGGAGACGGCGGTGCGCCTGCGGCACCTGGCGCACCTCGCCGCCCAGCCCGATCTCGCCGATCGCGACGGTCCCGGCCGGCACCGGTCGCCCGACCACTGCGCTCGCGACCGCCAGCGCCACCGCGAGATCGGCCCCAGCGCCGGGCACGCGCACGCCTCCGGCGACACTGGCGAAAACGTCGGCGCCCGCGGTCTCGAAGCCACCGTGGCGCTCGAGCACCGCCAGCAACAGCGGCAGACGCGCGCCATCCAGTCCTTGGACCGACCGGCGCGGCGCCGGGCTGGGCACGACGAGCGCCTGTACCTCGACGAGCAGCGGGCGTATCCCGTCGAGCGTCGCCGTGACGACCGAGCCCGGCGCGTCCGCTCGGCGGTCGGCGAGAAACAGCGCCGACGGGTCGGGCACGGCGGCGAGGCCGCGCTCGCCCATCTCGAACAGTCCGAGCTCGTCGGTGGGACCGAAGCGGTGCTTCAGCGCACGGAGCATCCGCAACGCGTGGTGGCGCTCGCCGTCGAACGACAGCACGGTGTCGACGACGTGCTCGAGGGCGCGCGGGCCGGCGAGCGTCCCGTCCTTCGTGACATGTCCGACGAGCAGCGTGGTCAGCGTGCGCGCCTTGGCGAGCTGCGCGAGCTTGTGCGCGCATTCGCGCACCTGCGTGACCGACCCGGGAACGCCGCCGAGGTCGGGGTCGGCCACGGCCTGGATCGAGTCGACGGCGAGCACGCCGGGCATCACCGCGTCAACGTGGGCGAGGATCCGAGGCAGAGACGTCTCGGAGACGAGGAGCAGCCCGTCGGGCAGACTACCGAGCCGTTCGGCCCGGAGCCGAACCTGCTCACGTGACTCTTCAGCCGTGACAAGCAGGCAGCGCGCCCCGGCCTGCGCCAAGTGTGCGAGGACCTGGAGGAGCAGCGTGCTCTTGCCCATCCCGGGCTCGCCGCCCAGCAGCGTCACGGAACCGGCGACCAGGCCGCCGCCGAGCACCCCGTCGAGCTCGTCGATCCCGGTGGCGCGGCGCGCCGCACCCATCGGGTCGACCTCAGCGATCGGCACCGGTGCATCGGCAGCCGGCAGGTCCACGGCGCCACTCGCTCGCCTGGCGAGCTGCTCCTCGACGAGCGTGCCCCACGCGCCGCAGTCGGGGCAGCGACCGAGCCAGCGGGTTGCGATGCCCCCACACTCGGTGCAGCGGTGGACGGTCCGGACCTTTGCCATGCCCGCAGGATCGCATGGGGGTGTGACAACTACGCGTTCCCTGCGTTGGGTCGGAAAGCTCGCGTAGAGCACCGGTTTGCGACCCAACGCCGTTTAGTAGCGGCGTCGCCTCCGTAGCTCGCCGCGCCCGAACACCACGATCCCGAGGACGCCGAGCACGACTGCGGCGACCAGCAGCAGGGCGCGTGTCGTGTCGACACGGGTCGTCGACGTCGCCAGGCTCACCTGCTTTCCGGGCTCGGGCGAGAGCACCTTGGTGCCGCCGGGAAGGTCGATCCGGATGCGCACGTGGAACGCGTCGCGGATCTCCTGCGTGAGCTGCTGGTCGATCTGCGTGAGGTCGACGCGCTGACCCGACAGCTGCGCGGCCAGCTCCGGGTCGGCGGCGATGCCCGCCGTGAGCTGCGACAGGTCGGCGACGCCCGTCACCTTGTAGCGGGTGAAGACGAGCTTGTGGTCACGCTCGAGCGCGACGCCGCGCAAGGGTCCGTTCTTGCCGTTGAGCTCCTCGAAGACGCGCGCCACGTCGCCGGGGTCGGCGAAGTTCTTTTGCAGCGCGAGCGTGGCGCTCCCGTCCGGCGCGCGCTTCCAGGTCGAGACCTTCCAGCCGGCCGGCTGCAGATCGCCGAGGCGCACGCGGTCCTCGAGCCGGCCGCCCCCGGCCTCCGCGTTCTGTACCGCGTCGGCGTCGAGCGCGACGTTGACGCGTACGAACCCGCTGCCGTCGTCGCGCACGGCGATGGTCACCGTCGTGTCGACCTTGCAGCCCGCGACCAGCAGGCACAGAACGCCTACGAGGAGGAAGCGGCGCATCGGGCGCCGAGTCTCGCATCAGCGCGGCCCGACGGCCGCGCGTCGGTCAGCTCTCGGAGGGACCGCTCCCGGCCAGCTCGACCGGCGGGGGCTCGATGCCCTCGACGGCACGGAACACGACCTCGGCGGCGTCGCCCTCGCCCTCGACGTCGACCACGACCGTCTCGCCGGCGTGGAACTCCTTCCACAGGATCTTCTCCGACAGCGGGTCCTCGACCTGCCGCTGGATGGCGCGGCGCAGCGGCCGCGCGCCCAGCTGCGGGTCGTAGCCCTTCTTGGCCAGGAAGAGCTTCGCCTCGGGCGTGAGCTCCAGGCCGAGGCCTTGGCCCTCGAGTTGCGACTGCACCCGCTTGATCATCAGGTCGACGATCTCGACGACCTCCTGCTGGCTCAGCTCGTTGAAGACGATCACCTCGTCGATGCGGTTCAGGAACTCGGGACGGAAGCTCCGCTTGAGCTCCTCCATCACGCGTTCCTTCATCTTCTCGTAGGTGATCGCCTCGCTCGTCGGGCCGAACCCGATCGCCGCCTTGCGCAGGTCGGCGGTCCCGAGGTTGGACGTCATGATGATCACGGTGTTCTTGAAGTCGACCGTGCGGCCCTGGGCGTCTGTCAGCCGCCCGTCCTCCAGGATCTGGAGCAGGGTATTGAAGACGTCGGAGTGGGCCTTCTCGATCTCGTCGAACAGCACCACCGAGAACGGCTTACGCCGCACAGCCTCCGTGAGCTGCCCACCCTCGTCGTAACCGACGTACCCCGGCGGCGAGCCGACCAGCCGCGACACGGTGTGCTTCTCCATGTACTCACTCATGTCGAGCTGGATCAGCGCGTTCTCGTCGCCGAAGAGGAACTCGGCGAGCGTCTTGGCCGTCTCGGTCTTCCCGACGCCCGACGGGCCCAGGAAGATGAACGACCCCGACGGCCGCTTCGGGTCCTTGAGGCCCGCGCGCGTCCGGCGGATCGACTGCGACACCGCCTTGATCGCGTCGTTCTGGCCGACGACCCGCTTGTGCAGCTCGTCCTCCATGCGGAGCAGCTTGGCCGTCTCCTCCTCGGTGAGCTTGTAGACGGGGATGCCCGTCCACATCGCGAGCACCTCGGCGATCGACTCCTCGGTGACTTCGTTGAAGAGGTCGACGCCTTCGGCGCGCAGGTCGCTCTCCTTCGCGGAACGCTGGTCGAGCAGCTCCTTCTCGCGGTCGCGCAGGCTGGCCGCCTGCTCGAACTGCTGGCCTTCGATCGCGCCTTCCTTGTCCTTGCGGACCTGGGCGATCTCCTCCTCGAACTCGCGGTAGTCGGC
>JBKOWY010000007.1:0-4312 GCA_046724655.1 Actinomycetota bacterium | reverse complement strand
GTCGCCGACTTCAGCGAGGAAGTCGAAGTGCCCGAATGCGTGGCCGGTCTCACCGTCGGCGACACGTGGAGGGTTACCCCGATGTCGCGGCGCTGTTCTGCTCGCGGCTGGGGGAACTTACGGGACCAAGTGTCTGGGGAGGCGCGGAACCGCCGACTGTAAATGGTCGCCTGGCCGTCGGGAAGCCACAGCGAAACCGGCTCAGGCCAAACGCAACACCAGGAGGTCAAGACATGGCCGGCAATACTGGGAGAGTCAGAAGGCTCCTCGTGAGCCTCGTCGCAGCGGGCGCATTGGCCGCGCCGGTGGGTTGGATCTCGGTCGCTTCGGCGACGCCTTCCCCCGACCCCGATGACAACGGCGACGTGCATTCGAACTGTCACACCGGATCCAAGATGCGGGGAGCCGGCGGCGAAGACAACGGTCCCGGCAACCCCAAGGACACGAGCGACGCGGACGATTGCCCTGCTGCTCCGGTCCCGCCCGCTGCACCCGAGGCCCCGAAGGCTGCACCTCAGGCCCCGAAGGCTGCACCTCAGGGCCCGGCGGCTGCACCGGCAAGGGCCCCTGCCCCTGCGGCAGCCGCGGCGGTCCAAGCTGCGCCTCGAGTCACCGGGTAGCTCCACCCGACACCGCTCGAAGAGCGAGCGAAGGAGGGGGCGGCTAGCGGGCGCCCCCTCCCCCAGCTCGCGGCGTAGCGCGGTCTCGAACTCCTCGACAGCGGGGCCGGCGTGCTGCTCGCGCAGCGCCGTCAGCTGCGGATAGCCGGCGTCGCGCTCGGCGTCCCATTCGTCGGCGAAACGGCCGGACGCGATGTCGTCGACGAGACGGCGCATCGTCGTCGCCAGGTCGAGATGGTCGTACGCGCCTCGGCGGGTGAGCTGACCGTATTGGCTCGTCGGCGAGTGGAAGCCGAACTGCGCCGCATATCCGGACTCACGCACGAGTCGCATCGTCCGCTCCACCTCGCCCGAGAGGATCAGCTCGGTAAGCACGGCCTCGAGCGGGATCCCCTGCTCGAGCATCACCTGCACGAACGTCGTGTGCACCGATGTGAGCGCGGGCGAGAGCGCCTGCTCGACCGCGAGGTCGAGGACAGCTTCCTGCATCGGTGTGAGCTCGACCGCGCCTTGGCGGAGACCACCGATCGCCTTCGCGACGGCGAGCGTGCGCTCGCGCGCACGTCCGGTTGCGTCGCGGTGCACGCCAACGGCCGTGATGAACCCGATCCCCTCCTCGTAGCAACGGCGTACCTCGGGACCAAGCATCCGAGGCGCGACCATGCCGACGTCACCAGTGGGGTCGAAGCGGGCGAACGCGAGCGTGTAACCGCTGGCGACGATCGTGAGGCCGTCGTCGGGCCGCCCCAGCGGCAGTGACGGGATCACGTCGTCGGGAACAAGCACGCAGACCACGTCGGCCGTCGACGCGTCCGATAGATCACCCGCGTCGAAGCCGTCAGCGACGGCCTGGTCACGCGACGCGTCGGCGCGCACGCAGACCGCCACGTCGAAGCCCGAGTCGCGCAGGTTCAGCGCCCAGGACCGACCCTGGTTGCCGTAGCCGATGACGGCGACACTCGCACCTGCGAGCGGCGCCAGATCGGCATCGTCGTCATGGAAGATGGTCGTCACTTCGGTTCCTCGCGGTTCTCGGCGATCCAGGCCTCTCGCAGCTTGGGCTTGCGCACCTTCCCGTTCGGGTCGCGCGGAAGCTCGTCGACGAACTCCACAGCGCGGGGCCGCTTGTAGTCGGCAAGCTTCTCGCGGCACCAGGCGACGACGCCGGCGGGATCGAGGGTCGACCCGTCGTGTCGCTGCACGACGGCGTACAGGATCTCGCCCCAGTCATCGTCGGGCACACCGAGCACCGCGCAGTCGACCACTTCGGGATGCTGGTAGAGCGCGTCCTCGATCTCGCGGGGATAGATGTTCACGCCTCCCGAGATCACCATGTCGCTCTTGCGGTCCGTGAGGTACAGGTAGCCATCCTCGTCGAGGTGGCCGGCGTCTCCCACGGTGAACCACCCGCCGCGGTGCGATGCCGCGGTCTTCCCGGGATCGTTGTGATACTCGAAGCTCGACGCCGCCGGTTTGGCGTAGATGGTGCCGACCTCGCCCGGCGGGAGAGCGTTGCCGTCGTCGTCGACGATCTCGAACTCGTTGCCGGGGAACGGCTTGCCGACGCTCCCGGGATGCTCGAGCCACTCCTGCGGGCTGATGACCGTGCCGCCGCCCTCGGACGCTCCGTAGTACTCCCACACCTTGTCGGTCCCGACGAAATCCATGAACGCGCGCTTGAGCGGGACCGGGCACGGCGCCGCCGCGTGCACGACGATCTTCAGCGACGACAGGTCGAACTTGGCCCGTTCGTCCTCGGAGAGGGCGAGGATCCGGGTGAAGTTGGCCGGCACCATGTGCACGTTCGTCACGCGCCACCGCTCGACGAGCTCGAGGCATTCGCGGGCGTCCCACTTCGGCATGATCACCACCGACCCGCCGAACGCGAGGTGCATCTGCGACCAGAACAGCGGCCCCATGTGGTACGAGGGACCAACGAGGAGATGCACGTCGTCGGTCGTGAACCCCCAGTGTTCACCGGACACGGCGACACCGGCGGCGCGGCGCCGGAAGTCGTCCTCGCCGATCGCGACGCCCTTCGGCCGTCCGGTGGTGCCCGAGGTGTACGCCATGATCGTGGGCCACCCGTCGCCGATCGCCTCCGGCGGCTCGACCTCGCCCTGGTCGGGCGCGTCCGCCAGCGCCTTCTCGTAGTCGCCGCCCGCTCCGACGACGAGCCGTGGTACATCGGCCACGCCGTCGAGCGCGGACTCGAGCTCCTCGGCAACGATCACGGCCGTCGCGCCCGAGTCCATGACGATCCAGCCCGCCTCGTCCGACTTGAAATGGATGTTGACGGGGGCAACGACCGCGCCCACCCGGCCACAGCCGTGAATCGCCTCGAAGAACTCGAACGAGTTCGGGACCATCACCGCCACGCGGTCGCCTCGCTGCACTCCCAGCACCGTCAACGCGTGCGCCACACGGCGGGCCCGGTCGTCGAGCTCGGCGTAGGTCCGCGCCTTGTCTCCCAGGCGCAGCGCGACGTGATCCGGTCGGGCACGGGCGTGCGCAAGAAGTCCCGCGTCGTGGTTGCCCGTCTCTGACATGTCCGTCATCATGCCGCGTGGCCGGCGAGAGGAGACAAGCCATGGCCGACGACGACAAGATCCCGCTGGGCGACATCGGGACCCACCTCCTCTACGAGGACGACGAGATCCGCATCTGGGACCTGTGCCTCTCACCCGGGGAGGAGTCGGTGCCCCATCGGCACACCTGCGACTACGTGATCGTCGATGTCGCCGGCGACAAGATCGCCGCCAAGGCCGTGCCCGGCTACCCGATGGAGTACGGCGACTACATCGAGGCCCCCGTCGAGCAGGGGCACACGACCTTCCTGAAGCAGGGCAGCGTCGAGACCGCGCTGAACGTAGGTCAGAAGCCGTACCGGAACGTGCTCGTGGAATTCAAGCACACCGCGCGCGGCTGATGGCGTTGCTGATCGGGAACGTGCTGCGGCACGCGGCCCGGTACACACCCCGGCGGTTGGCGGCGACGCTCGGCGACGCTGAGTTGACCTTCGTGAAGCTCGACGAGAGTGCCAATCGTGTCGCCCACATCCTCGCGGGCATGGGGGTCGGTCACGGCGACCGCGTGGCGTGGTGGGGCGATACATCCCTCGAGGCGCTGCCGATCTTCTTCGCGCTGGCGAAGCTCGGCGCCGTCTTCGCGCCGGTGAACGCTCGTTTGGGCCCGGAGGAGGCGGCCGCGGTGATCGGCTACGCCCGGCCCCGCGTGCTCGTCACCGATGACGCCCACGCCGAATTGGTCCAGGCGATCGACACTCCGACCGCTACGCACGCGCATCTGTTCGACGAGGCGACGCGGGCCCGGGCCGGGGACATCGAGAGCCCGGCGCTCGACGAACGCGATCCGCATGTCATCTTCTTCACGAGCGGCAGCACGGGACGGCCGAAGGGCGTCGTCCTCTCCCACCGCGCAAGCTGCCTGCGCAGCTTCCCGCCCCTGGCCGCCGACAGCGACGGCGGAACGGTGTGCATGTTTCCGCTGTTCCACATGGCGGGCTGGTCCCTCGGCCTCGGCTGCTGGCAGAGCCGCCGGCCGATCCATTTCGTGCACGTCCCCGACGCAGAGACGTTGCTCGAGACGGTCGAGCGGCGGGGCGCGACGCGTATCTATCTGATTCCCGCGGTGTGGGCGCGGGTACTCGAGCACGGCGTCGCGAAGCACGA
>JBKOWY010000152.1:0-13093 GCA_046724655.1 Actinomycetota bacterium | reverse complement strand
GCGCGGGCGCGGGCGCCGGTGCCTCGTCGGCGGGCGCGGGCGCGGGCGCCGGTGCCTCGTCGGCGGGCGCGGGCGCGGCGGCTGCAGCGGCGAACTTCTCCCGTGCCACCGCGAGCGCCTCCGCTTCCTTGCGCGCCTGCTCCTCGGCGACGAGTTGCGCGATCTCGCCGGTCACCTGTGACAGCAGTTGCTCCTGACGCGCGTTCGCGGCCTCGAGGGCGGACGCGGCCTTCTTGATCCGGTCCCTCTCGTGCTCGGCATCCGATCGGGCCTGCTCCGCGTCCGCCTGCTGCTGGCGCAGTGCGACCTCGGCGCGGTGCAACTCCTGCACGAGCTTGTTGTCCTGCTCGGTCGCGAGGGAGGAGTACTTCGACTGCTTGATGACGTCGTTCTTGCTCGACACGTCGAGGGTCACGGGGCCGGACTGACCGGCGCCGCGGTAGGCCGCGGCGGCGCGTTCGTCGATCAGCGCCTCGAGCCGCGCGGCGTCTGCCTTCGTGGCGTCGAGCTTCTGCTGGGCATCGGCGATCGCCGCCTGCGCCTGCTCCAGGTGGTACTGCGCCCCGTTGTACTGCTCGGAGAGGGCGCCGATCCTGATGCCGTTGGCGTCGATGGCCTCCTGGAGCGCCTTCGCCTGCGCCCGCTTGTCGTCGATCGGATCGGCGTGGGCGCGACGGGCCGTGCCCACGGGGATGAGGGCGACGAGGAGCGCCCCCGCAACGAACCAGCGCATGAGTCGCATCTGAGGCCAAAGTTGGTTGAGTGAGGAGTTGATGCTAATGAGGCCACTGTGAGCAGGCAAGTGCCGCCGGAGCGGCCTCTGGTCGTGGTCATGGGGGTGGCCGGATCAGGCAAAACGACCATCGGCCGGCGCCTGGCGGCGGTGCTGGGGGTGCCGTTCGTCGAAGGCGACGACTTCCACGACCCGGAGAACCTCGAGCGCATGGCCCGGGGCGAGCCGCTCACCGACGAGATGCGCAAGCCGTGGCTCGACCGCCTCAACCGCGAGCTACATCGCCACACGGCGACGGGCGTCGTGCTCGCGTGCTCGGCGCTCACTGAAGAAGCGCGTCGCCGCCTCACTGCCGGCCTGGACAACGTTCGGTTCGTGGTGCTCCTCGGCGAGCGCGAGGTTCTTCGGGAACGCCTCGCGCAGCGCAAGGGACACTTCTTCGACCCGGACCTGTTGGACTCGCAGCTTGCGACGCTCGAGATCCCTGAAGACGGGATCGTCGTTCCGATCGACGGCACGCCGGAGGAAGTCACCGAGCGCGGGCTCGCGCGCCTCCGTCAGAACTGACTACTGAGTGAGAAACAACTTTGCCCGATTTGTTCGCTTCCGTTTACACGCCGCGCGCCAAGGGCAGACCTCGTCACCGAACCCGTAAGGAAACGGAGGAGGCAATGACATTCATCCTGTGGCTCATCGCGGTCATTCTCGTGGTGCTCGGGATCGCCGCGATCCTGCGACGCGAGGTGATATGGGGGGTAGTGCTCATCATCGTCGGCCTGTTGGTCGGGCCGGGAGGCGTCAGCATCTTCGCGTGACCACGGGTGGACGGCCGCCGTGCTACACGCGATCGACGGCGGCCGTCACGCCCAGCTCGCGCGCGCAGTACGCGCAGCAGGCGATCTTGCCGTCCCCTTCGATGCCGTGGCCGAGGATCCGGCAACCGCAGTGGTCACACAGCGGCGCCAAGCGGTGGGCAAGGCACTCGATGCTGTCGAACACGTACGAGCCGCCGCCGGCGTCGGTCACGCGTAGCACTTTGTCGTAGTCGTTCCCGCAGGTGTCGCAGACCGGCATCGCAGCCTCCTCTCCTTCCGTCGATGCATCCCCTGGATCGGGATGATTCCGGTTGACGTACGCATTAGATGTTCTTCCTTCCGCTACGTCATCATGTTGGCGACGAAATGGATGCCGAGGCCCACGAGACCTCCGACCACGGTCCCGTTGATGCGGATGAACTGCAGGTCGGGGCCGAGGAGGAGCTCGAGTTTGCGTGACGTCTCCTCGGCGTCCCATCGCGCCAGCGTGCCGCTCACCAGACCGGCGATCTCGGCGTGGAAGTGCCCGCCGATGTACCGGACGCCCCACTCGATGACGTCGTCGACGCGCGCCGACAGCGCGGGGTCCTCGCGGAGCCGGCGCCCGGCGGCGACGATCCCGTCGGCGAGGCGCTGACGCAGCTCCGAGTGCGGGTCAGCGGCCTGGGATCGCAGCGCCGCCTTGAGGTCGGACCACATCGACGCCGACCACTTCCGCAGCTCGGGGTGCTCGAGCAGCTCGCGCTTGAGCTGCTCGCCGCGCGCCCGGTACTCGGGAGAGCTCTCGAGGCGGTCGACGAGCTGCTCCGTCCAGTCGTCCAGTCGCGCCCGGACCTCGTGGTTCGGGTCCTCGTTGATGGCGGAGAAGAAGTCGCACAGACCGTCCAGGAGACGGTCAAAGATGCGATGGTCGATCGCGCTGGGCAACCACCAGGGCGTCTCCGCTTCGAACCGTTCCCTGAGCGATTCCCTGTTCTCGACGAGGAAGCGCCCGAGGCCGCCCAGCACGGCGTCGAGGAGCTCCTGATGGCGGCCCTCTTCGGTCGCGGCGCGCAGGGCCTTCCCGGCCAGTGGCGCGAGGGGCACGGTCTCGAGGCCCCGCTGCACCTGTTCCTGCACGACGTTGTGGACGTCCTCGTCCCGGAGCGTGTCGGCGAGCTCGACGGCGACGTCGGCCACGTGGCCGGCGACCGTCTCGGCGTGGGCGCGGTCGGCGAGCCAGTCGCCGAGCCGCGCCGCGATGTGCGCCTCGCGCAGGCGCGCGCTCATCGCGTCGGGGCTGAGGAAGTTCTCCTGGACGAATGCGCCGAGCGTCTCGCCGAACTTGTCCTTGCGTGCGACGATGACCGCGGTGTGGGGGATGGGCAGCCCGAGGGGATGGCGGAACACGGCGGTGACCGCAAACCAGTCGGCGATGCCGCCGACCAGCGACGCCGCCACTGCCGCCTGGACGTAGCCCATCCATCCGGTGTCGTCGCCGAACCTGGTCAGCAGGACGAACGCGACGGCCATGAGCACGAGCAGCCCGGTAGCCCGGGACTTCATGACGCGCAGGCGGCGCATGCGCATCTGCTCTTCGCGGACCGGGGGCGGCGCGGTTCGGAGCGCTCGGGCCGCGTCGTGGTGCGCCGGGGGCGCGGGCGCGCTGGTGTCCGTCTCGCGCGTTCGGGACTGCACCGAGGTCATGCAGGCCGCGAGCGGGAGCTCTTGTGCAGCCGGACGACGGTGCCGGCCTCGGAGGACCGGATCTGCATGAGGTCGCAGAACTGGTTGGCGAGCCACAGGCCGCGGCCGCCCTCGGCGTCCAGGGCGGGGCTCTCGCGACCCGCGAGCGGCTGGTCGAGGTAGCCGCGATCGCGGACTTCGAAGATCAGAGAGTCGCCGTTCTGCCAGGCGCGCAGGACGCCTTCCCCGCCACCGTGACTGACGCTGTTGGCGGCCACCTCGTGGACAGCGGCGACGAGCTCCACGGTCGAGAACATGTCGAGCCCGGCCGCGGCGGCCTGGTCGGCGACGAAATTCCGCACGAGCGGCAGCGAGCCCGGGCCTTCGAAGCTGAACGTGCGTGACGTCGCCTCCGGTTCCGGGAGTGGCGCCGCGCGCGGCGCGGCCATCTCCGTCAAATCGCGACACTCGGGGCTCGACCGGTGCCGGCCGCGCTCCCAGATGTGCGGGTGGCTGCGCCGTGCCTCCTCGATGACGTCGGCGTCGAGTGCCTGCGTGTCGTAAGGGCACAGCAGCCACCAGGCCGCCGTGCCGGCGAACGCGACGTTGAGCAATGACTCGTGGCCCTGGCACTCGACGAGCTCCGCCGGCCCGCGCCGGGCGGAGACCGGTTCACCGATGCCGCGGAGTCGCCGGCCGGTGCCGCGGTGCTCATCGACGAACGCGCGCCAGGCGGGGATGATGCGAGCAGGGTTTTGGCCCACTGTGGTCATGTCGGCAAAGTTGACGCGCTCGGCGTCGCCGTCGAGCTCGGCGCGCAGGCGTCGAATCTTGTCGGCATCGACGACGACCAACGTGGGCTCGTCGGACTCGAGCCCGTCGCGAATGAACGGCAGCGTGCTGTCGACGAATTCTGTCTCACCCGCGTAGAGGAGCGCTTCGTGCCGGAAGGAGCTTTCCGTCGCCGGCGCCGAAGTGGTCATGGTCACTCGCTCGACCGTGCGACCGGTGGAGGCGTCGGGACGTCCGACTCGTCGATATCTGCCGGTTCCGCCTCGAGCAGCAACGTGTGCAGCTGGACGAGCTCCAAGAGCTTGCGGATGAAGGGATCGACGTTGATCAGCGTGAGGTCGTCCAAACGGTTCGACGCCCGTACGAGGGCGCCCATCGCGCCGGCGTCCATGAAGGTCAGCGCCGAGCACTCGATCACGACGCGTCCCGAAAGCGCGGCAAGGACGCGTTCGAGCTCGGGAACCGTCGCGACGTCGAGCTCGCCGGTGACCACGACGACCTGTGCTCCGTCGGTGCTTTGCAGCGCGACCCGGAAGACCTTTTCCACGGCTCCTACCACTCCTGCCGCTTCTGCCCCTGGAGGGCGACCTGCCTGCGGAAGCGTACCCAGGACGTTCATTCGCGATGCCTCTGGCCAGCGCCTTCACGGGCAAGGAGGCCGAGCGGGCTCTCGTCCAGGTGCTCGAGCAACTCGGGCGGATCCTGGTACACCGCGACGGCGCCCTCGTGCTCGAGCTCGGCGCGGCTGAAGCCGCCGGTCTCGAGGGCGACGCACGGCACCCGCGCACGCGCCGCGGCCTGGACGTCCCAGACGGCGTCGCCCAACACCATGGCGCGGTTGCGCGGGAGGTCCGCCTTCGCGAGCCCGGTCTCGAAGACATCGGGCTCGGGCTTGGCCTCCTCGACATCGCTGGCCGTCACGAGCACGTCGACGGCGTCGTCGGCGCCGATCCTTTCCCGGAACCGGTCGAGAAGGTCTTTCGGTGACGACGTCGCCAGCACGACCACGAGCCCGCGCGCGTGCAGCGCACGGAGGAGCTCGGCGGCGCGGTCGAACGCGTAGACCTCGGGCAGCAGCTCGTCGAAGTGGGCCCGCCACGACTTTTCGATCGCGTCGTCGCTGCGGCCGATCAACGTCTGCAGCAGCTGTGAGCCGCCCATGCCGACGAGCCGGTGGATGGCGGCGAGGCGGGCGTTGCAGCCGTGGTCCCGCAGCGCACGCGACCAGGCGATCGTGTGGTGGTAGTTGCTGTCGACGAGCGTGCCGTCGACGTCGACGAGAACTCCGGCCCGGCTCACTCCCCCTCGCTACCCACCGGCTGTCGGCAGTGAACTCTAGGTGCGCTCCCGCCACAGCTCGGCCAGGGTCGTCAGCATCTCGTCGGCGACGGCGAAGCCGCCGAGGTGGCTCTCGCCGTGGCGCACGTGCACCTCCACGTCGGGCAGCCGGGCGACGGTCTTCTGGGCCTGCTCGAGTGACACGAAGGGATCGGCGTCGCCGTGCCACCAGCGGACCGGCACGCGCACGTCGGCGACGCGGAATCCCCACGGGCGGCCCGCGAGCACGAGGTCGTTGACGAACGCCTGGAACTGGTGCCGGCCGCCGGTCGTGAGGTCGTCGACGAACATCGCCTCGAGCGCGGGGTCGTCGAGCACCTTGTCGTCGCCGTGCGGCAGCACCCGCACGTAGGCCCGATAGAGATAGTGCCCGGCCGGCTTCGATACGCGGATGAAGCTCCACAAGCCGAGACCGAGCGGGATGCGGAACACGCTGAGCAGCCGGTTGAACGGGCGGGTGAGCGAGACGATCCCGGTGTGCGCGGCGGCTTCCTCCCCGGTGGTGGGGACGAGCCCGCCGAGGATGCCGACGGCCACGACACGGTCCGGCATCTCGTGCGCGCACGCCAGCGTGTACGGCCCGCCGCCCGAGAGGCCGAGGATCATGAAGCGGTCGTGTCCGAGGTGGTCGGCGACGACGCCGATGTCGGCGGCCGCGTCACGCACCTGGCGGTAGGCGTGGTCGCTCGACACCCCGACGCCGGGGCGCTCTACGCACACGAGGCGGAGCCCGAGGCGCTCGGCGGCGTCGCGCGCCACCGGCGGCACCTGCCGGCGCGCGCCGGGTGTGCCGTGGAACCACAGCACGAGGGTGCCGTGGGGGTCGCCGTACTCGGCGTACCCGAGGCGACGGCCGTCGGGCAGCGGCACCGCACCTTCGAGGCGGGGCGGCGCGGCAGGTGGCGTGCCGAACGTGCGCAGCTCGAGCATGGTCAGCGACCGAACACGGCGCGCGCGAGCGCCGGGAACGTGGACGGGCCGGTGCGGGGCGCGAACCGATCGGCGGCGCCCGTCAGCAGCGCGTCATCGTCATCGTCGAGTTCGAGGTCGGCGGCAGCGACGTTCGACTCCAGCTGGGCCACGCTGCTCGCGCCCGGGATGGCGACGACGTTGGGCCGGCGGATGACCCAGGCCAGCGCGACCTGGGAGGGCGTGGCTTCGTGCCGCTTGGCGAGGTTGCGGAGCGCGTCGAGCAGCTCCCGGGCGCGGGCGATGTTCTCGGGCAGGAACAGGGCGTTGCCGCGCCGGACTCGCCCCTGCGGCGGGTTCGTGCCGTCGTAACGGCCGGACAGGAGCCCCTGCGCGAGCGGGCTGTACGCCATCACGACGCGACTGGCCTGCTGCGCGTACGGGAGCAGATCGCGCTCCGGCTTGCGTTGCGCGAGCGAGTACTGCACCTGGTTGGAGATGACGGGACGGCCGAGACGACGCTCGGCGTCCTGCCAGCGCGTGAGCGGGAAGTTGCTGACGCCCGCGTACCGGACAAGACCGTCGTCGATGACGCGCCGCATGCCCTCCATCGTCGGGCCGTTCGGGACGACCGGGTTCGGCCAGTGCACCTGGTACAGGTCGATGGTGTCGACGCCGAGCCGGCGGGCGCTGGCCCGGGCCCGCTGCTGGACGACTGGCGCCATCGGCATCACCGGGAACAGCTTCGTAGCCAGGAACACCTCGTCGCGCCGGCCCCGGATCGCCTCGCCCACGATGCGTTCGGAGCGGCCGTAGCCGTAGATCTCGGCCGTGTCGACGAGGTTGACGCCGAGGTCGAGGGCCCGGTTGACGATCGCGCCTGCCTCCCGGCGTGCGTAGTCCTCGCCGTAGCCCCAGTCGCTGGAGCCGAACTGCCAGCAGCCCAGCCCGATGGCGGACAGCCGGGCGCCTTCCACGTCCACGAAGCGCATTCGGGCATGCTGCCCCATCGGGCCGCGGACCACACGCCGCTAGCGTCCTGGGCAACCGGGCGCCACGAAAGGGGTCGGTGCCGGCGATGGATGCCGACGTGTGCGTGGTCGGGGCCGGCTACGCGGGGCTCGCTGCGGCGCGCCGGGTGGCCCAGGCCGGCGCGACCGTCATCGTGCTCGAGGCGCGCGACCGCGTGGCCGGCCGCGTGTGGACCCGGCACGCGCCCGACGGCACGCCGATCGACGCCGGCGGCACCTGGTTGGGGCCGGGGCAGGACGCCGCCTACAAGCTCGCGGCCGAGATGGGCGTCACGACCTATCCGACGTGGGCCGAGGGTCAGAACGTGTTCGCGGGCCGGCGCGGAGTGAAGCGCTTTGGCAACGTGCCACCGATCAACCCGATCGCGCTGGCCAGCTTGACGCTCGGCATGGCGCGCCTCGATCGGATGGCTAAACGCGTGCTGCTCGACGAGCCGTGGCGCGGGCCGCGAGCGGCGGCCTGGGACGCGCGCAGCGCGGGACAGTGGATAGGAGCGGCGGGCAACGTACCGGCCCGTGACGCGCGTGCTCTGCTCGGCGCAGCTGTTCGTGGCCTCTTCACCTGCGATCCCTCCGAGGTTTCACTGCTGCACGTGCTGTACCTCATCCGGTCCGCGAACGGCTTCAACCGCCTGCTCACGATCGAGGGTGGCTACCAACAGGACCGCGTCACGGGCGGGGCACAGACGATCGCCGATCGCGTCGCCGCCGAGCTCGGTGACGCGATTCGCCTGAGGACGCCGGTGCGCTCGATCAGCCAGGACGCCGGCGGTGTCGTCGTGCGCGGCGATGGGGTGGAGGTGCGGGCGCGCAGAGTGATCGTCACCATTCCGCCTTGCCTCTCCGAAGCCGTGTCGTACGAGCCCCAGCTCCCGCCGGAGCGTGCGCTGCTCGTGCACAGCATGCCGGCGGGCTCCGTCCTCAAGATCTCGGTGATGTACGACGAGCCGTTCTGGCGCGCCGGCGGGCTCAATGGACAGTCGGTCGCGACGGCGTCGTCCATCGAGATGACGCTGGACGCGTCGCCGCATTCGGGCACGCCGGGCGTGCTCGCGGCGTTCGGCTTCGGTCCTCACGCCTGCACGCTCGGCGCGCTCGACGCCGAGGAGCGGCGCCGCCTGGTGCTGGCGACGCTGGTCGATCGCTTCGGCCCGCGTGCCGGCCAACCGGCGCACTACGAAGAGCTCGACTGGGCCGAAGAGCGATGGTCGCGCGGGTGCTACATGGCGCACCTGCCGCCGGGCGTCCTGACCCGGTTCGGGCGCGCGCTGCGGACGCCCGTGGGGCGTATCCACTGGGCCGGCACCGAGACCGCCACGGTGTCGCACGGGACGATCGACGGCGCGATCCGTTCCGGTGAGCGCGCCGCGACCGAGGTGCTCGCGGCGGAGTGAGCCGCTTCGATGCGTGCGCTGGGTCTCTATATGTCACCCAGTGAACGCATCATGTGGTGATCCGCATCGTCACTGACGCACCGGCCGGATGAACGACTCGGAAGCCGATGCGCTCGTAGAGCCGGCGCGCCGGGTTGTCGGTGCGGACGCTGAGCGATGCCGCTCGGAAGTTGCCGCGGCCGGCCTCGAGCAGCGAACGAAGCAACTGGGCTCCGATTCCTCGGCCGCGATGTGTCGGAAGCACCGCGATAGCTAACTCGGGCGTGTCGTCGTCGACGTACCCGAAGCCCTTGACGTCCCCCGTGAGAAGGCGCAGCCACGCCGCGCCGACGCGCTCGCCGGTCTCGGGCTCAACTGCGACCACGCCCAGGTCGGTGGGGCGGCCCCAGCCGTCGACGTACCGCGCCAGCACCGGGTGAACCCGCAGCGCGGCGGGACTCGGTACCCCGAGCTCGGCCGCGTACGACGCCTCGTAGAGCATCGCCCACAGGAAGTCGACGTCGTCGACGCCTGCGCGTCGAAGCGAGTAGCGCACCGCGCGTCAGTTTGACGGTTTCGAGAAGTGCGCGAACAGGACGCGGCGACAGCGCAGAACGGTCTCGGTAGTGTCCGTCTCAGCGAGCCGGAGGGGGCAGACCGTGGAGAAGTTCTGGCGGTTCATCGCCGTCGAGCTCGGCAAGCACGCCGGGCTCGTCTCGGTCATCGGGCTGCTGATCACGCTGATCCTCGGGTTCGGGATCACGCGCCTCGACTTCTCGACCGGCCAGGACAGCTACCTCAACAAGAGCGACACCGTCTACAAGGACAACGTCGCCTACCAGAAGCTCTTCGGCGGTCAGGCGATGCTCACGCTCGTCACCATGGACAAGGGCCACACGGTGAACGAGCTGTTCACGCCCGAGAACCAGGCGAAGTGGCGCGCCATCGAGGACCAGATCCGCAAGAGCGCCGGCGTCCTCGGCGTGATCAGCCCTCGCACGGTGCTCGAGTTCAGCGACCGGCTGGTGGCGAGCCCGTCGGGCGACCCGACCCAGAGCGTCGCCGGCAAGGCGCTCCTTGCCGCCACCGCGCGCGATCCGTCGCCCGAAGGCCAGCAGGCCCGCAACGCCGACGCCGCCACGACGCTCCAGCGCCTCAACGCGGTGCCGCCGGACCAACGCACGCTCGAGAACCCGGGATGGGTCGACTTCCTCCTGCGTGACAACCAGGGGAAGATCCGCAAAGCGCACGCGACGTTCATCATGGACGACCGGCACGCGCAGATCGTCACACGCCTCGTCGGCAACGCCTCGATCACCGAGGAAGGGGCGGCGTCCGACCACGTCGTCGCCGCCGGCGAGCGCCTGAAGTTCGACAACGCGTCGGTGATCACGACCGGCGCGCCGGTGCTGCTCAAGGACATCAACGACTACCTCACCGGCGGGATGCTGACGCTCGGCGCGATCGCAGTCGCGATCATGGTCGTGATCTTGCTCGTCCTCTTCGACGTGCGCTGGCGGCTCTTGCCCCTGGCCGTCATCCTCATCGGCATCGTGTGGGCATTTGGCCTGGCCGGCTACATCGGCATCCCGCTCACGATCGTCACGATCGCCGGCCTCCCGGTGATGTTGGGTGTCGGCATCGACTACGCGATCCAGATGCACGCCCGGGTCGAGGAAGAAGTGGTGATCGACCGCGAGGCGCACCCCATCCAGGAGACCGCTCGCAACCTCGGCCCCGCCCTCCTCGTCGTCACCTTCGACGCCATCTTCGCCTTCACCGCCCTGCGCTTCGCCAAAGTGCCGATGCTGCGACAGTTCGGTCTCCTCTTGGCCGTCGGCATCGCGGTCATCTGCCTCTGCAGCATCGTCGCCCCGCTCGCCATCCTCGGGATCCGTGAGTACAAGTCACCGACCAAGGGCCGCGACTTTCGCCAGGGCCCGCTCGGGCGGCTCGTCGTGTGGCTCGGAAGCCTGCCGGGCGGCATCGCCGTCCCGCTCATCTTCATCAGCGTGATCGTGTTCGCGGGCGGAATCATCGTCGAGGACCGTCTGGTACTCCAGACCGACCCGATCAAGTGGGTCAACCAGGATTCGCAGGTGATCCACGACCTCCACACCCTCGACGAGGAGACGGGCTCGTCGAGCGAACTCGGAATGTTCGTGCAGTCACCGGACGTGTTCACGGACGAGACCGTCGGCTTCATGGACAGCTTCACGACGGAGCAGCTCGCCGAGCATCCCGAGACGCTTCTCACCGCGGCCGGGATCGTCACCACGGTGAGCGACGCCGTGAACGACATCCCGGGCGCGTCACACGTCGCGCCTACGGGTGCGGAAGCACGCGCCGCGTATGACGTCGCGCCGCCTGACATCCAGAAGTCCACGGTCAGCAGTGACGCCAAGGCCTTGAACCTGGTGTTCCGGACCGGGCCGAGCGAGCTCGAGCGACGGGCTGCGGTCGTCAAGGAGATCCGTTCCACTGTCGATCCGCCCGCGGGTGTGAGCGCCACTCCTTCGGGTCTTGCTGTGGTCGGTGTCGGCCTCCTCGACAACCTCGAGGCCAACCGCATCCTGCTCACGTACCTGGCGATCCTGTTCGTGTTCCTCTTCCTGTCCGTGCGACTGCGGAGCATCGTCCGCGCGTTGCTGTCGCTCGTCCCCGTGTTGATCGCGGTGGGCACCGCGTCGCTCGCCGCCTACGCGTTCAGCCTCAAGCTGAGCCCGATGACCGCGGTGGGCGGGCCGCTCGTCGTCGCCGCGTGCACGGAGTTCACGTCGCTGATCCTGCTGCGGTTCGTCGAGGAGCGCCGCCGCGGGTTGACGCCCGAGGAGGGCGTCGAGGTGGCCGCGTCGCGTACCGGGCGGGCGTTCATCGTGTCGGCACTCACAGCCATCGCCGGCGTGGCCGTGATCGCCACGTCGTCCCTGCCGCTGCTGCGCGACTTCGGGATCATCGTCGCGATGAACGTGGCCGTCGCGCTGCTGAGCGCGCTCGTCGTGCTCCCGCCGATGCTCGTGTGGGCTGACCGGCGTAACTGGGTGTCGCGCGGGCTCGTCAAGCGGGAGATCCTGGAGCGGACCGCCGCACGCGAACGCGTCGAGCCCGCCCCGGCTCCGGCTCCGTCGTAGTGCGCGGACAGCGCCCAGGCGCGTTGGGTCAGAAACCGGCGCTATACACCCAGTTTGTGACCCAACGCACGCCCTTGTCTCAGAGGGACTCCACCGCCGCGCTGAGTCGCGCGAACCCGTCAGCGAGCGCGTCGCCCGTGGTGAAGCGCCGGTAGCCGACAGCGCTCACCGTCAACTGTGCCCGCAGGATGATGTCCGTAAAGTCGTCGGCGCGGACGAGCGCGTCGATCTGCTCCGCTGTGCCATAGAACCGGATCGCACCGAGCGGCGGCCCGCCGGATGGCTCGAAGACGACCGCGTCCCACCGCTCGACCCGACCGTCGGCAACAACCTTGTCGTTCAGCGTGATGGCGTCGGCCCACACCTCGAGGGCCTGCCGTTCACGTCCGGGCTTTGCTTCACCCCACGTCACAGCGACGCCGTAGTCCGCCATGTCGCCCCTCCCTTTTTGTCGCATGCTTGCGTGCGCGCAGCGTACGCCGGGTCCGGCGCGATGGGAACCGGACATATCACTTGGGTTAAACGAAGACCCGGCGCGCGCTTGCGGTCGTCAGCCCCCAGGTGGGCGCCAGCCACTTTTCTTCTCGCGCGCGCGGTCGACCTCCTCGGGCGTGACGAGCACGGTCGTCGCTACCGACACCCGCCCCGAGGACGAGACCTCCAGGGCGAACGCGGCCATGGTCTCGTTGTCGGGCAGCTCGCAGATGCCGACCACGTCGTCCTCGCCGAACGCGAAGTAGAAGGCCTCGAGCTTGCCGTTCAGGGTCTCGACGGCCTGCTGGACCGTCGAGCGGCGGGCGGTGCCCCCTTCGGCCAGAACTCCGGCGACGCCCTCGGGCGACAACGACGCCCGGAAGAGATATTTCGGCATGGTTCCCCTCCTATCCGTGGTGCTGCTGACCGGCACGCTCGCGTCTCCACGGCGCGACGGCAACCGTGCCTACTTCCCGCGCAATGGATGCGCCTGGAAGAACTCCCACATCACGCCGTTCGCATTGATCGAGAACGTGGTCGGGCCGAGCACCGACTCGATCGGCCGCGAGAACTCGCTCCCGGGCCACGTGTGGCCACCGCCGGTGATCCGGTAGAGCTGCACGTCGGCGTGCTTCGGGCACACGTAACGGACGAGCGTCACGTCGGACGCGACGTTCGCCTCCGTCGGTTTGGCGGCACAGCGGTTGCGTTTCGCCCACGCCGCCATGATCTTGGGCATCGACGCGCTGCGTGCCACCTCCTTGCCTCCCGACGTCTCGCCGAGCATGCGGCCGGTCCCGTCGTTCGCCGGAGTGACCTGGGCTTGCGGGCC
>JBKOWY010000097.1:0-13140 GCA_046724655.1 Actinomycetota bacterium | reverse complement strand
CCGGCGAGGGCGATGATCTCGCGTTGCACCTCGTTGACGCCGCCGCCGAAAGTGCCAACCGGCGCCTGGCGGTAGGCCTGCTCGAGCTGGCCGTGCAACACGGCGCCGGCACCGTCGCCCCGCACCGAAGCGGATTGGCCGACCACGTCCATGAGGGTGCGCAGCGCGCTCACGCGCAGCTCCGTGCCGAACACCTTCATGGCGGACGCGTCGGCGGGATTGAGGTCGCCGTCCGTGAGCGCGCCGGCGACTTGCCAGTTGGCGAGCTTGAGCGCGTCGACGTGGGCGTGCACACGCGCCAGCGCCACGCGCACCCACTCCTGGTCGATGACGCGACGGCCGTCGGCCAAGTGGGTCTCCTTCGCCCACTGCAAGACGGCTTGGAGGTGCCGGTCGATCATTCCGGCGGGGGCGAGCGCGACGCGCTCGTGGTTGAGCTGGGTCGTGATCATCTTCCAGCCTTCGTTCTCTTTGCCGACGAGCGCGGACGCCGGCACGTGCACGTCCTCGTAGTAGGTGACGTTCGTGAAGCCGCCGCCGAGCAGATGGATCGGTGTGTGCTTGTAACCCGGCAACATGGTGTCGACAAGCAGGATCGAGATCCCCTTGTGCTTCGGGGCGTCGGGATCGGTGCGGCAGGCGAGCCACACCCAGTCGGCGTCGTTCCCGCCGGTCGTGAACACCTTCTGCCCGTTCACAACGTACTGGTCGCCGTCGCGGACGCCGCGCGTGCGCAGCGACGCCAGGTCCGTCCCGGCGCCGGGCTCCGTGTAGCCGATGGCGAAGTGGACCTCGCCGGCGAGAATGCGGGGCAGGAAGTACTCCTTCTGCTCGTCGCTGCCGAACCGCATCAGCGTGGGACCCACGGTGTTCAGCGTGACGAGCGGCATCGGCACGCCCGCGCGTTGAGCTTCGTCGTAAAAGATGAACTGCTCGGCAGGCGTGCGCCCCTGCCCGCCGTACTCCTTGGGCCAGCCGATGCCGAGCCAGCCGTCGGCGCCCATCTGGCGGACGAGCTCACGGAATGCGTCGCCACCCGCTTCGGGACCTGGAAGCGCGGCGCGACGCGCCGGCGTCATGAGGCGGTCGAAGTAGTCGCGCAGCTCTCGTTGCAGCTCACGCTGCTCAGCGGTGAGGTCGATGCGCAGGAATCTGGACGCTACCGTCAGGTCTCGCGACACTGCAACGGGTTCCAGTTTCGGGAGGACGCCGATGACCGAACCGGTGATCATCGAGGCCGCGATCAACGGCGTCACGAGCAAGCAGCAGAACCCGAACACGCCGCGCGAGCCGGCCGAGATCGCCGACGACGCGCTGCGGTGCTTTGCGGCGGGTGCGGCGATCGTGCACAACCACATCGACGCGTTCGGCCTGGACGGACGGAGCGCGGCCGAGCGGTACCTCGAGGGATGGCGTCCCGTGCTCGCCGAGCGACCCGACGCGCTCCTGTATCCGACCACGAACGCTGCCAACGACGTCGAGGCGTCATACGCACACATCGCACCGCTCGCCGAGACCCGGCTCATGCGCATATCGCTCTGTGATCCCGGGTCGGTGAACCTCGGCGGTCTCGGCGCAGAGGGGCTCCCCGCGTCGGGGATCGTCTATGCGAACTCGTTCGACGACATCGCGTACCAGCTCGGCCGGTGCGAACGGTACGGGCTCGGTCCGAGCATGGCGATCTACGAGCCCGGGTTCCTGCGTTGCGTGCTCGCATGGTGGCGAGCGGGGCGACTCCCGGCGGGCGCGATGGTGAAGTTCTACTTCGGTGGCGACGAGGGGTTTCTCTCGGGTTTCGGCCTGCGGCCGACGCCCACGGCTCTCGACGCGTACCTCGAATTGCTCGACAGCTGCGACGTGCCGTGGGCGGTCGCCGTGCTCGGCGGCGACGTGGTGGAGAGCGGCATCGCCCGTGTCGCGCTGGAACGCGGCGGGCACCTGCGCGTCGGGTTGGAGGACCACGCGGGATCCCGCACACCGTCGAACGAGGAGCTCGTGCGCGAGGCAGCCGCGCTCGCAGAGGACATCGGCCGCCCGGTCGCCACGTGCGACGAGGCCGACAAGTTGCTCAACCTTCCATGATGTGTTCCTCGAGCAACATAGTGATGCTTCATGAACGCATCGAAAGGAGATAACGGTGCTGGACGTGAAGGTCACGGGGGGTGAGGTCGTCGACGGGACGGGGGCGGCGCGGCGGCGCGCCGATGTCGGCATCAAGGACGGGCGCGTGGTCGCCGTCGGCGACGTCGACGAATCGGCCGCGCGCACGATCGACGCGTCCGGACTGGTCGTCGCCCCGGGCTTCGTCGACATCCACACGCACTACGACGCCCAGGCGTTCTGGGATCCAGCGCTCACGCCGTCACCCCTGCACGGCGTCACGACGATCGTCGGCGGCAACTGCGGCTTCACGATCGCGCCGCTGGCGGCGAGCGAGGCCGACTACCTCATGCGGATGCTGGCGCGCGTCGAGGGCATGCCGCTCGAGTCGCTGGCCGAGGGCGTGCCGTGGAACTGGCAGTCCTTCGGCGAGTACCTCGATCGCCTCGACGGCACGCTCGCCGTCAACGCCGGGTTCCTCGTCGGGCACTCGGCGCTGCGCCGCGTCGTGATGAGCGAGGCCGCTGTCGGCAAGGAGGCGACACCCGAACATACGGAGCAGATGTCAGCGCTCCTCTCCGAGTCCATCGCCGCCGGCGGGCTGGGCTTCTCCTCTTCGCAAGCGCCTACGCACAACGACGGCGACGGCAACCCCGTGCCATCGCGCTCGGCGACCCGAGACGAGCTGATCTCGCTGGCCCGTGTCGTCGGCGACCACCCCGGCACGACCCTCGAGTTCATCCCGACCGTCGGCGCGTTCGCCGGCGAGCACGTCGAGCTCATGACCGACATGTCGCTCGCCGCCAACCGCCCCCTCAACTGGAACGTACTCGTCGTCGGGTCCGGCACCGACGGCTACCTCGACCAGCTCGATGCGTCGGATCGCGCCGCTGAACGCGGTGGCCGCGTGCTCGCCCTCACCGTTCCATGCGTGATGCAACTCCATCTCAACTTCCGCTCCGGGTTCCTCTTCGACGCGCTGCCGGGCTGGGGACCGACGATGGCCCTGCCGCTCGACGAGAAGCGCGCCGCGCTCGCCGACCCCGAGGTGCGGACGCGCCTGCGCGAGGCAGCGGAGTCGGACGCGGGGCTCTTCGGCCGGCTGCTGCGCTGGGACCGGCTCCGCGTAGGCGAGACGTTCGCCCCCGAGAACGAAGGCCTGGCCGGACAGACCATCGGAGATATCGCCGCCCAACGCGGCCAACACCCGTTCGACACGCTGTGCGACGTCGTGATCGCGGACGACCTCCGGACCGACCTCCTGCCTCCGAGCGGCGGCGACGACGCCGAGAGCTGGCGGCGCCGGGCCGAAGTGTGGCGCGACCACCGGGCCGTCGTCGGCGCCTCAGACGCCGGCGCGCACCTCGACATGCTGGCAACGTTCAACTACACGACGTCACTGCTCGCCGCGTCGCGCGAGCACGACCTCGTCGGGCTCGAGGAGGCCGTCCATCTCCTGACCGACGTACCAGCGCGCCTGTACGGCATCCGCGAACGCGGACGCATCGCCGGGGGCTGGCACGCCGACCTCGTCATGTTCGACGAGCGCCGCGTCGCGCCGGCGCCCGTCCAGACGCGCTACGACCTCCCCGCCGGCGCGGGCCGGCTGTACGCCGGAGCCGAGGGCATCGAGCACGTGCTCGTCAACGGCATAGAGATTGTGCGCAACGGCGAGCTCACTGGCGACCGGCCGGGCACACTCCTCCGCTCGGGACGTGACACGGAAACCGTCGAGGCCGCCAGCGTGCGAGCCGGGTAAACCGGTGCACGCGTGACGAACGCAGCTTTCGACGCCCAGGCGCCCGCGCTCGAGCCCGACCTCACGCGACCGCTCCCCCGATCGCTGCGGGCGCTCGCCTTCCACGACTTCCGCGTCTTCTGGTCGGGCGCGATCGGTTCGAGTATCGGCAACAACATGCAGCTCGCCGCGCTGCTCTGGGTCGTCGCGGTCTCGACTCGTAGCGCGACCAAGGTCACCTTGATCGCGTTCATCACCGTGGTGCCGCTCCTCTTGCTCGGTCCGCTCGGCGGCGCCCTCGCCGACCGGTTCCCGCGGCGACGCTTGCTGCTCGTGACGCAAACACTGCTGATGGTGCAAGCGTTCGTCCTGTGGGGCCTCTGGGAGGCGGGCCTCGCCCCGTACTGGGTGCTGCTCGTCCTTTCATTGACAGGAGGGGTGCTGATCGCGCTGAACGTGCCCGCGTGGCAGTCGATCGTCCCCGAGCTCGTGCCGCGCTCGTTCCTGCAGAACGCGGTGACGCTCAACTCCGTCCAGTTCAACGTGGCGCGCGCCGCTGGGCCGATGCTCGCCGGTCTGTTGATCGCGTGGGTCGGCGCCGGCATCTGCTTCCTCATCAACGCCCTGAGCTTCGTGCTCGTGCTCATCGCGCTGCTCCTGATCACGTCGGCGGACACTGCACCCGAGCCACCCGATGGCGATCGGCCGGGGGTCCTCGCCGGGTTCAAGGAGAGCGTGCGCTACCTGCGGAACGAGCCCGGCCTCGAGGTCGCGATCGGCACCCACGCTGCGTTCGCGCTGCTAGCGGCGCCCGTGGTGCAGCTCATCCCCGTGCTGTCGGTCGAGGTCCTCGACGTCGGCTCCGAGGCCTATGGCTTGCTGCTTGGGTCGTTCGGCGTGGGCGCGGTGGCGATCGCATTCGTGATCGGCTCGCTCGACGAACGCGTCCTTCCCAGCCGTCTGCTGGGCGGTGGCTTGGCCCTCACGGTCATATCGATTGCTGGCCTGGGTCTCGCGCCCGGCCTCGCGGTCGCCGTGTTCTTCATGCTCGCGTTCGGCGCGTCGTACGTCACCGTCGTCGCCATCGACCACAGCACAATCCAGGCGCTCTCCGACGACCACATCCGCGGCCGCATCACGAGCCTCTGGCTGATGACGTTCGGGACGGGGTTCCCGCTCGGGACGATCCTGATGGGTGTCATCGCCGACGTGGTCGGGGTCCGCGCCGTGCTCGTCGGCGCCGGTGCGCTCGTCGCACTGATCCTTCTCGGTGTAACCGTGCGCGGCCTGCTGCCGCACATCGACAAGGGTTCTCCGGTTACGGCTCGGGTCGCAGCGGACTAGGCCCAAGAGGGCCCACGCCGACGCGTCCGGTCATCGTTCGAGGAATCGCTCGGCGAGCTTCGGCGGCGCGCACGCGAGCCAGCCGTCGGTGAGCACTTCCCGCAGAGCTCGCTTCGTGACCTTCTTCAGCTGGACGAGAACGCCCGCGTACCCGTCGAAGTGCGGAATCGTGAAGAACGCCTTGGGGTTCGCGGCGAGGACGGCCTCCTTCTCGCCGAGATCATCGACGCGGACGGCAAGGATCGGTCCGTCGGGCGGGACAGCGGTCCCGAACCGCTTGATGTCCGCCTTGCTGAACGGCCGTTCCCACGCGAAGGCCTTACCGCGCACGGACCACGTGCGGTTGCCGCGACGCTCGCCCTCGGTCACGTCGGGGAACTCCGAGGCCATGCGGGAGACTTCGTCGAGGGTGAGCACGGTTCCTTGCGGCTCCTACGGCTCGAGCAGCACTTTGATCGCGCCGCTGGCGCGGTCGGCGGCCGCCGCGAACGCGTCGGCGGCGCGGTCGAGCGGGAAACGATGCGTGATGAGTGCAGGCGCCACCTCGGGCATGTCCGCGAGGAGCTGCCCGGCGGCGTCCATGTCACGGCCGGTCTCGTCGTGGCCGTGCATGTTGGACCCGACGATCACAGGCTCCGTCATCGTGAAGAACTGCGGGAACTGCACCGGCTCCCAGTAGCTTGCGACGAGGACGAGGGTCCCGCCCGGGCGCAGCAGCTCGAAGCAGGTGGCGACGGCCGAGTCGGTGCCGGCGGCATCGACCACGACGTCGTACTCGCCCGCTGCATCGGTACCGGCGCCGATGCGCTCGGCGGCCTGGCGCTGGGCCTCGTGGCGGGCGGCCAGGTCAACGGTGTGGCCCATCCAGCGCGCGACGGCCGCAGCGGCCAGCCCGATCGCGCCACCCCCGACGACGGCGATCCGCTCGTCACTACGAAGCCGGGCGCGACGCAACGCGTGCAACGAGCAGGCGACGGGCTCGACGAGCGCAGCGTCGGCGACGTCCAGCCCGGCGGGCAGCGGCACCAGGCAGCCCTCCTCGACGACGAGCTCGTCGGCCATCCCGCCGTCACGAGCGAGGCCGTAGAGCCTCGAGATCACGCGCCGGCACTGGCTCTCCTCGCCGGCGACGCACCGATCACACTCGCCGCACGGCGCGAGCGGCCAGATCGCTACGGGCGTGCCGTCGTCGAGGTGGCCGGAGATCTCGTGCCCGAGCGTGACCCGCAGCGGGCCCCAGGTGAGCATGTGCAGATCGGACCCGCAGATCCCGGCCGCTCGCACCTGCACGCGTACACGCCCGTCGTCATTACTCGGGCGCACGACGTCGACGACCTCGATCCCGTTCTCGGTGTGCCTGACGGCGCGCATCTCGCCTACGTCCGCTCGTAGCGCCAGCCGGTTGGCAGCATCCACAGCCGGTGCCGCGCCCCGGGCGCGTCGCCGTCACTCGACTCGTAGCCGGCGTCACCCTCCCACAGCGCCGCGATCCCACCCTCGACGCGCGCGATGTGCGTCTCGAAGAACTCCGGCTCGTGCTCGCGCGCGTCGGCCATGGCCGAAGCCACGTCGGGATGGTCGGCAAGCCGGTGGAGCGTCAGCCACGTGGGCGGGGCGAGCTCGATCTCCTCGGCGTCGCGTCGCGCCAGCGCGTCCGCCGGTTGTATCCACCGGTGAGCGCGGATTTCGCCCATGTCGACGGTGACCGCGCCCTCGGGCGCGGGGCCGAGGAAGAACCACGTCGCGAACCGCTTCGCCGTAACCGGCGGCGGCACCCAGTGGGCGAACGGCACCAGCGCGTCGCCGTCGACCACGAGGTCGGCCTCTTCGCGCGCCTCGCGCACGGCGGCGCGCCGCGCCGCTTCGATCACGTCACCGTCGGGTGGGATGTCGTCGGGATCGACGCGACCGCCGGGGAACACCCACATCCCGCCGGCGAACTCGAGCTTCGAGCTGCGCCGCACCATCAGCGTCTCGAGGCCGTCCGCGCTGTTGCGAAGGAGGACGACAGTTGCCGCCGGCACCGCCTCGGGGGTCTCGCCGCTCGTTCGCGGGATGCGGCGCATCCACCGCGGCAGCGACTCACTCATGGCGCCCGGAGAGATCCGACCGCGACGGGATCCGCGAGTCCTTTGAGGATCGCCGATCTCGGCGCGGACATCTCGTACCGTGACCCCGCAGACTCCACCGTTCGCACGCTTACCAAGACCTCACCGCCATTCGCGAGGGCGGCAATACGTGCGGCCTCGTGGACCCCGCGACCGCCGTAGTCGTCCACGCTGCGGTTGGCTTCGGCTTCGTGAACGCCGATGCGGACACGAATTCGCGAACGACCAGGGCGATTGTCCTCGGTCATCGCGTGCTGGATCGCGAGCGAGCAGTCGAGCGCCGTCTCGGGCGAGGTGAAAGCGACGAAGAAACCATCGCCGCCGCCCCGCTGCTTGATCTCCTGCCCGCCGAACCGCTCGAACAGCCGTCGCAAGGTCGAGTCGTGCCAGCGCAAGACGTCGGACCACCGATCGTCGCCCATCTCCGCCAACAGAGCCGTCGAATCCTCGATGTCCGTGAACATGAACGTCCGTACGACCCGCGCCTGCGGAGCGGCCTGACCCATCAGCTCGCCCACCCGAACGGCGTCGAACGTCGCGCCCAACTGCTCGAACGCATCCGCGGCGCGCTTCAACTGACGATCGGCGGCGTCGATGTCACCTGCCTCGCGCATTGAAACGGCGAGGCCGACGCGGGCTCTTGCCTCGTCGTACCGCGCGCCCACCTGGTGCCAGCTTTCGGTCGCTTCTCGAAGCTTGTCGCGTGCGACCTCGACCTCTCCCGAGGCAAACGCAACCTCGCCGCGAGCCTGGGCGGCGCGCGCCCGCTGCGTGACGACCATTGGGAGCTTGTCCGCAATCTCCTCGAGCTCATCCGCGCAACGTCGAGCACGTTCGACGTCTCCGGCCGCGAGCGCGGCTTCGGTTGCGACCGGCAGCAGCCGTGCCCTTACCAGGGGATCATTTCCAGCCGCGTCCAATGAGTCCTTCAGCGACGCCGACGCAGTCTCGGGACGGCCGCGCAGGAGCTCCAGCGTTGCTCGCCCAGGCTCGGTCGAGCCGCCCAGCTCCTCGACCTGACGAAAGGCGTGCTCCGCGGCCGACACATCACCTCGCCGGAGGCTGAGCAGCCCGAGCTCGTAGAGCGCGACCGCAACGTGCGCGGCATCCCATTGCTCCAGCTCGTCGCAGGCACGAGTGACCTCGACTTCCGCCTCCGCCCAATCGCCTCGCAGCTGCAGGATCTCGCCTCGGTGCACGCGGCAATCACCGGGAAACTCACACGCGTGGGCCGCTCTCGGCCTACGCCGCACCTCTTCGATCCATTCCGCCGCGCGCCGATAGTCGCCGAGCGCCGCGCAGGTGCTGATGGTTCCGCAGTACGTGGACGCCGACGCCCATGGGCCGAGGAGCCCGCTGACCGCACGGGTCATGGCTTGGTCGAGGAGCGCGAGACCTTCGTCGACGCGACCGAGATGGACGAACGACACGCCCTTCTCGAGAAGACCCAGCGACTCGACGTCTCGATCACCAATCGCGCGTCCGATGTCCATCGCACGCTCTGCGCAAAGCACAGCCTCTTCGCGGTCACCCAGCATCTCGCCCGCCACGATGCCTTGTATCCACGCCAGCCAGCCGTGCTCAGCGCACTCGGGCAGATCACTCAGCAGCGCGGTCGCGCTCTCCAGCCATCCGCCCGCCACCGCAATGGACCCTCGCCCAGCATGATGGAAGGCGAGATTCAGAGCGACGAATGCGGCGCTTCGCACTTCTCCTTCCTCCAGAAGACCTGCGTAGGCGCGCTCTCGGGCCTCGATGCACTCTTCCAGCCGGCCCATCCAGAAGGCGGCCTCGCCGAGCCGTTCGACGTCCCCCGGCGCGAGGGTGCCAGCCCCATCGGCCTCGCGGAGCAAGGAGAGGGCCCGCGCCCAATCGCCGTCGGCGATGGCAGCGCGTCCGCTGGCGACGAGCTCGTCGGGTCGAAGCGATGTCATCGTTCGCCGTTCCGGCACCCGCTGCTCACACCCATGAGCTTACGGACGTGGACGAACACCCGTTATCTTGATCCTGGTCATCGGGCAGGCAATGAGGTGGGTATGAGCGCTCCGACCGGGATCGACGGTGACGCGCCGGTCATCGCCAGACACGAGATCGACATCGTGGCGCCCCTCGACACGGTTTGGCGGCTTCACATCGGCGTCGACGAATGGCCGACATGGCAGACCGACATCACCGCTGCCCACCTAGCGGGCGCCTTCGAGCCCGGCGCAACGTTCGAGTGGACGAGCTCTGGCTTCACGGTCACGTCGACCATCTACGACGTCTCAGCCCAATCCCGAACTCTCTGGGGTGGCACGGCGCAAAGGATCACGGGCATCCACGAGTGGACGTTCAGAGAGATGACACAGGGCGTGATCGTTGCCACGAACGAGTCGTTCGCAGGCGAGCCGGTCGACAGCGACCCGTCGACGCTGCAATCCATGCTCGACGAGTCGATGGTGTCCTGGCTCCTCCGCCTCAAGGCCACCGCCGAGTCAAGACCCTGACGCCAACTTACGGACGAGCACCCGCGCCAGGTCGTCCCGGTTGGCTGCGGTCACCTGAAGGCGTTGCACTTCGCCGCGGGCCTTGAGGGCGTCGGTGAACGGATGCCGGAACACGTGCACGGTCGCGACCACATCGGCATCTGACGCGAAGAGCTGCTCGACCGCGTCGCGGAACGGCTTCGACGCGAGCTCCATCTTCCCCAACTCGTCGATGACGATAAGCGCTCCCGGCACCGCCCGCACCGCCGGGATCGCCAGGCGCTCGAACGCGTCCAGGTCGACGCCGTACTTCCCCACGCGCGGCGGACCCGCGAACTCCACGTGGGCGAGCGTGTCCCGCTCACCCTCGACGGTCTCGACTGCGAAGCCCACGCGCTTCCCTGCCTCACGGATCTCCTCGGTCGTGAAGCCCGTGACCGGAATGTCGCGCTCGCGTAGTCCGGCGACGATCCGGCGGGCGAGGATCGTCTTCCCCGTGCCGGGTCGGCCTTCTAGCAAGATGCGGGTCGATTGCACGATGCCGTAGTTTCGACGCCGTGGCCATGCCAACGGGGATCGGCGTCGTCGATCTGATGATCGGGTTCCCGCACCGCGACCGCCGGGCGGTCTACGACTACCTGCGGAAGGGCGCCAAGGACGCCGAATCGAAGGACATGTCCTTCCTCGCCGAGTACATGTTCAAAGACGTGCCCGACAACGTGGACGAGGGCCAGGACCCCATCGAGGTGACGATCGCCGAGATGGACCGCTTCGACATCGAGGTCGGGCTCGTCGGCGTCACCAAACTCACGCTCGAGGCCCGAGATCGTCACCCCGGCCGCTTCGCCCTGTCGCTCGAGGTCAACCCGAACAACGTGATGGACGCGGTCGCTCGTATCCGCCAGGCCAAGGAGGAGCACGACCTCGCCGCCGTGACGTTCTTCCCGGCGGGCTGTCTGCCGCAGGTGCCCGTCGACGACCCGAAGGCGTACCCGGTGTACGCGACGTGCGTCGAGCTCGACATCCCGGTGATCGTGAACGCAGGCATCGCCGGGCCCCGGTTCCCGTCGGCCTGCCAGCACGTCGAGCGCTTCGACCAGGTGTGCTTCGACTTCCCCGACCTGCGGATCGTCATGCGGCACGGCGCCGAGCCGTGGGAGGACCTCGCCGTGAAGCTGATGCTCAAGTGGCCGGGCCTCTACTACATGACGTCGGCGTTCGCGCCGAAGTACTACCCGAAGGCGATCATCGACTACGCGAACACGCGCGGCGCCGACAAGGTCATGTACGCCGGCTACTACCCCATGGGCCTCACGCTCGAGCGGATCTTCCGTGAGCTTCCGGAGGTGCCGTTCCGCGACCACGTGTGGCCGCGGTTCCTGCGTGAGAACGCCATGGAGGTGTTCAACATCAAGGAACGGGTGAAGGCGCCATGACCGACGCCGCCACGCTCCCGGCCGGCGACCGCTACATCCTCGTCTCGGCGGACTGCCACGCCGGCGGGTCGATGGACCAGTACCGCGAGTACCTCGACCCCGCGTACCGCGACGACTTCGACGCCTGGCGCGAGCAGTACAAGAACCCGTTCCGCGACCTGCAGGGCGGCGGCCGCACCCGCAACTGGGACCACGACCGGCGGATCTCCGAGCTCGAGGCCGACGGCGTCGTGGGCGAGGTGCTCTTCCCGAACACGGTGCCGCCGTTCTTCCCTGCCGCGCAGCTCGTCGCCCGGCCACCATCGGCTCGTGACTTCGAGCGCCGCCTCGCCGGCATCCGCGCCCACAACCGGTGGCTCGCCGACTGGTGCTCACTCGCGCCCGAACGACGCGCCGGCGTGGCGCAGATCTTCCTCAACGACGTCGACGAAGCGGTGCAGGACGTGCGGTTCGCCCAGGACGCCGGGCTCCGGGGTGGCGTGCTCATGCCCGGCCGTCCCGACGACTCTGAGCTCGCCCCGCTCGTCGACCCCGTCTACGAGCCGTTGTGGTCGGAGTGCGAGGAGCTCGAGGTGCCGATCAACCACCACTCGGGCAGCGCCGGGCCCAAGTACGGCAAGTACGCGGTCGCGGATGTGCTGTGGCTGGTCGAGACGTCGTGGTTCTCGCACCGGGCGCTGTGGCACCTCATCCTCGGCGGCGTGTTCGAGCGGCATCCAACCCTCAAATTCGTCGTCACCGAGCAGGGCGCGTCGTGGGTTCCGAGCACGCTCGCCATGCTCGACGGCTACCACGCACAGATGGCGTCGGGCCGGGTGGGCGAGATCAGCTACTCCGACGAGCAGCGCCTCCCGCTGAAGCCGAGCGAGTACTTCGCCCGCAACTGCTGGATCGCCGCCAGCTTCCCGAGCCCGCGCGAGGCCGAGAGCCGCCACCTCATCGGCATCGACAAGTTCATGTGGGGCAGCGATTACCCGCACGACGAGGGCACGCACCCGTACACGACCGAGAGCCTGCGGCGGTCGTTCGCCGGAACCGACCCGGTCGAGCTGCAGCAGCTGCTGGCCGGCAACGCCGCGCACGTGTACGACTTCGACCTCGACGCGCTTGCGCCGGTGGCCGCGCGCGTGGGGCCGAAAGTCGACGAGGTCGCGCAACAACTCGAAGCCGTTCCCGACGACTCGAACAGCCCCGCGTTCACGCGCCCATAGGTCTGCCGGTGCCCACCCACGAGCCGCTCACCGATCCGCTCGTTGACGACGAGTTCTACGCCGGCGATCCGTTCCCGCAGTACGCGCGCTTGCGAGACGAGGCGCCGGTGGCATGGAACGCGACGAACGGGTTCTGGGCCGTGAGCCGGTGGGAGGACGTGATGGCGGTGTCGACGGATCCACAGACGTTCTGTTCGGGCCGCGGGATCCTCGTCATGGAGATCGGCGCCACATACGACACGCCGCCGACGATGATGCACACGGACCCGCCCGAGCACACGGTGTACCGCAAGCTCGTGCAGCCCGGGTTCTCGCCCGGTCGTATGCGGGCGCTGGAGAACGACGTGCGGCGGCGGGCCAAGCTGCTGCTCGACGAGATCGAGCCGGGACGTCCGGCAGACTTCGTCGAGACGGTGGCCGTGCCGTTCCCGCTCTACATCATCAGCGCGCTCCTCGGCACGCCTGACGACGACTGGCAACGCTTCTTCGAGTGGTCGGAAGCGGTCATCCCGGGCGCCACGGACTGGTCGGAAGAGAAGCGCGCTGAGCTCCAGGCCGAGATGCACGACACGCTGCTCGCCACGACCGTGGAGCGCCGCGCCGATCCGCGTGAGGACCTCATCTCGGTGCTGGCGCAGGTCGAGATCGAGGGACGGCGGCTCAGCGACGCCGAGCTCACGATGTTCCTCGTCCAGCTGCTCGTCGCCGGGAACGAGACCACGCGCAACATGATCTCGG
>JBKOWY010000106.1:0-11494 GCA_046724655.1 Actinomycetota bacterium | reverse complement strand
GTTCGCGATGCGCTGGCGCGTTTGACCGAGGGAGAGCGCGCCGCGATCGAGCTGGCTTACTTCGGCGGCCACACGTACCGCGAGGTCGCCGTGCTCCTGGGTGAGCCCGAGGGAACGGTGAAGAGCAGAATCCGTTCGGGGTTGAGCAGGCTCCCAGGCGCCCTGGTCGAGAGCGGGATCGCGGAACCGTGGCCCGAGAGCTGACGAGAGACCGGCGACCGACATTGGCACTCGGTACACTCGAGTGCTAACAGCCAGGGCATGGCGAGCGGGCAGGCGACCGGGCAGGGTTGAGGAATGGCGATGGACGAGCGCAAGGCCGCGATCCTGCGGGCCGTCGTAGAGGAATACATCGAGACCGCGCAGCCGGTCGGCTCCCAGAGGGTGGCCCGCACCCGGAACCTCGGCGTCTCGAGCGCGACGGTGCGGAACGACATGACGGTGCTCGAGCACGAGGGTTACATCGAGCAGCCGCACACGTCCGCGGGCCGGATCCCGACCGATCTCGGCTACCGCTATTTCGTCGACCACTTCACGCGCGAGGGCATGCTGCGAACCGCGCACCGGCGCGCCGTCACCGACTTCTTCGAGTCGGCGCACCGTGCTCTCGAAGACCTCCTGCACGAGACGAGCCAGCTGCTCTCACGCGTCACCGACCACACGGCGATGGTCGTGGGGCCGCAGGCGGACGTCGCTCGAGTGCGGGGTATTCAGCTCGTCGTGCTGCACCCCGGCGTCGTACTGGCGGTCGCGGTGCTCTCGAACGGAGCCGTGGAGAAGCACACGCTGGAGCTCGCCGGCCAGCCCGACGAGGCGCGCGTCCGCGCGACCGCGGCCGCGCTCGAGGCCCAGATGACCGGGCACCCGTTCAACGACCTGCCGCAATTCCGGCCGACCGGTGATGACGAGCTCGACCGTCTGGGCCAGGCGGTTTGCAAGGCGTTCGGCGAGATCGTGGCGTCGCGGCCGAGCGAGCTCCTCTACGTTGGTGGAACGAGCAAGATCGCCGCCGACCTCGAGTCGTTCGCGACGGCCGACAGCGCCGCCCATCTCCTGGAGCTGCTCGAGCACCAGGTCGTCGTCGTGTCGCTCGTGCGCAATCTCCTCGAGCAAGGCGTGAGCGTGAGCATCGGATCCGAGAACGAGATCAAGGAGCTCCGCGATTGCGCCATCGTCCTCGCGCCCTACCGGATCGAAGGCGAGCTCGCCGGCACGGTCGGGGTCCTCGGGCCCACCCGAATGGACTACCGGCAAGCAATCGGAGCGGTCGCGGCCGTCTCGGATCAGCTCGGCCGGCTGTTGTCCCGAGTGGACTGAGGGGACGGGAACGTGCCTCGCAGCTATTACGACCTCCTGGGCGTCTCGCCGCAGGCCAACGAGGCCGAGATCAAGCGCGCCTACCGCGCGCTCGCGCGCAAGCTCCACCCCGACTCGAACCCCGGCGATGCCGAGGCCGAAGCGCGCTTCAAGGAGATCACCGTCGCGTACGAAACGTTGCGCGACCCGGAGCGGCGCCGCCGGTATGACATGTTCGGTCCCGAACGGGCCGCCGCCTCGGCGCAGCCCGACCCCGGGTCGATGGGCGACGCCTTCGGGCTCGGCGACATCTTCGACGCGTTCTTCGGCGGCGACGCGTTCGGCGGTCGTCGCGGCCCCGCCGGCCCGCCACGCGGGTACGACGCCGAGGTGGAGATGGAGCTCATGCTGCAGGAAGCCGCGTTCGGCGTCGTGCACCCGATCGAGATCCGCATGCCGGTCAAGTGCGAGCGGTGTGACGGCTCGGGATGCGAGCCGGGAACGCACCCGTCGCGCTGCGACGTCTGCGGCGGGACCGGCGAGGTCCGCGAGGTGCGGCGATCGGTCCTCGGGCAGATGGTGACCGCCTCTCCGTGCCGGGCCTGCAGCGCGAGCGGAAGCCGCATTCTGTCGCCGTGCCGCGATTGTCGAGGCGAAGGTCGGGTCGGCGCGTCTCGTCATATCGACGTCGAGGTGCCGGCCGGGGTCGACGAGGGCCAGCGGCTGCGGTTGGCCGGGAAGGGGCCGGCCGCGCCGCGCGGCGGCGTCAGCGGCGATCTGTACGTCACGATCAGGCTCGCTCCGCATCCCCAGTTCGAGCGCCACGGTGATGATCTCGTCCACATCCACCGCGTCACGCTCGCCCAGGCCGTGTTGGGTGCCGAGGTCGTCATCGACACGCTCGAGGGCGACGAGGAGCTGGTCGTGCCGCCGGGCACCCAACCCGGCCAGGTCCTGCGGCTCAAGGGGCGCGGCGTACCGTCCCTTCGGGGGCGTGGACGCGGAGATCTCCTCGTCCGGCTCGACGTCGAGGTCCCGAAGAAGCTTCGGCCGGAGGAAGAGGAGCTGTTCCGGCAGCTCGCCGAGCTCCGAGGCGAGAACGTCGCGGCACACGACCCCGGATTCTTCGAGCGGGTGCGCTCCGCGTTCCAGTAGTGACGCGGTTCGCTTCTCGTTATCCGGCCGCTGCGCACACATTTGCTTCCGAACTCGACGACGACCTCACCGTCGACGGAACGGCGGGCCATCACCTGAGCCGGGTGCGGCGCGTGCGAGACGACGACCTCGTGACCGTCGCCGACGGAGACGGGACGTGGCGCCCCTACGTCGTGGTCCAAGCTCGGCGCGGGGCCGTCGACCTGACGGCAGCAGGCGACCCGATCGTCGAGCCGCAGCTGGAGCCACGCCTCACCGTCGCATTCGCGGTGACGAAAGGCGCCAAGCCCGACCTCGTGGTGCAGAAGCTCACCGAGCTCGGAGTCGACCGCATCGCGCCGTGGGAGTCACGGCGGAGCGTGCCCCGATGGGCCCGTGATCGGGCGGATGCGGCCGTCGCCCGGCTGCGGCGGGTCGCGGTCGAGGCTGCGGCCCAGTGCCGCCGGGCCCGGTTCCCCGAGGTCGAGATGCCGCTGCCCGTGGCCGCCCTGGCCGGTCGGCCCGGGCTCGTGGTGGCCGACCCGGCCGGTGGCGGCGTCGATCGCATCCCCGCGCCGCCGAGCGGGGAGTGGACGCTCGTCGTCGGTCCCGAAGGCGGGCTCGAGCCCGCCGAGCTCGATGCGCTGGGCGGCCCGGCCCGGCTCGGGCTGGGCCCTCACGTGCTGCGGGCCGAGACGGCCGCGATCGCCGGCGCGGCCGTGTTGACCACGCGGCGCGTGACCCGTTGCGGTGAGCTCGGGTGATTTACTCCCTCTGGGCGCCTCCTACGGGACGTCGGCCACGCAGCGTGACATTTCTCGTCGCGACTGGTAGCGTGATCCAATTCCCGAGCGGCCCGAAAGCCGCGAACGAGCGGAAGAGGCAGGCGTGAATATCCGCGGGGCGAAGGTTGGCGACCGGCTGCGCTCGATCCGGCGCCAGAAGGGTCTGTCGCTGCACGACGTCGAGGCGCGCTCCGGCATGGAGTTCAAGGCCTCGGTGCTCGGCGCGTACGAGCGGGGCGAGCGTGCGATCTCGGTGCCCCGCCTGCTGCGGCTGGCCGAGATCTACCAGGTCCCCGGCGACCAGTTGCTTCCCCGGGAGACTGACATCGAAGTCGACCTGAGCGAGCGTGACGACGCGTTCGAGGAGAGCTTCACGATCGATCTCGAGCGCCTTCGCGGCCTTGACGACGCCGAAGCTTCGGTGTTGTCCCGGTACGCGTCCACGATCCAGCTCCAGCGGCAGGACTTCAACGGCCGGCTCCTCACGATCCGTCGTGACGACCTGCGCGTGCTCGCCGCCGTGCTGGGGCGGCGTCCCGAGGATCTGGGACGGCGGCTCGACGAGCTGGGCCTGCGCGCCGGCGTGCCGGGCGCCTGAGCAAGTCCCACGCTGAATCGACGCGCGCCGGGGGTACGATCGCTGCGACGTGGCCACGCCGTCGCCGACCCAGGTCAAGATCCTCGTTCCGGGCAACCACTTGATGGTGGGCCTCCTCGGTCAACGTGACGAGCTGCTCCGGCTGGTCGAGGCCTCCTTCCCCGTCGAGATCCACGTCCGCGGGAACGAGATCACCGTGACGGGCGCTGAGGTCGACGCCGAGCGGGTCGGCCGTCTCTTCGAGGAGATGGTGATCCTGCTCGAGCAGGGGCACAGCCTCGACCGTGAAGGAGTCGGCCGCAGCATCGAGATGCTGAAGGCCGACCAGCGGCCCACCGACGTGTTCACGACGGAGGTGCTGCGGGGCCGCAAGACCGTCCGCCCCAAGACCGCAGGCCAGAAGGCGTACGTCGACGCCGTCCGCGAGCACACGGTGACGTTCTGCATCGGCCCGGCCGGGACCGGGAAGAGCTATCTGGCTGTCGCTCTGGCCGTGCAGGCGCTCCAGGCGAAGCAGATCAACCGCATCATCCTGACCCGCCCCGCAGTCGAGGCGGGGGAGCGGCTCGGATTCCTGCCCGGCGACATCCTCGCCAAGGTCGATCCCTATCTCCGGCCTCTCTACGACGCGCTGTACGACATGCTCGACCCCGAGGTGGTGACGCGGCTGATGGACCGGGGCGTCATCGAGGTGGCCCCACTCGCGTTCATGCGCGGCCGCACGCTGAACGACTCGTTCATCATCCTCGACGAAGCCCAGAACACGACGCCCGAGCAGATGAAGATGTTCCTGACCCGACTGGGGTTCGGATCGCAGATCGTCGTGACCGGCGACGTCACCCAGATCGACCTGCCGGAAGGGCGGGGCCGATCCGGACTCCTCGTCGTGCGCGACATCCTCGACGGCATCAGCGGCGTCGCGTTCGTCGAGCTCGGCTCGGGCGACGTCGTCCGCCACAAGATCGTCCAGGACATCGTCGACGCCTACGAACGCACCGAGGGCCGCGCGTGACGCGTGGTTCGTTCACCAAGCGGGCGGGGGACTCGACGGCCTCGAGCGCCGGACCGGCAGCGCTGATCCGGCCGAGCCCCGGCTTCCCTCGCTCGCTCGGGTCGTGTCTTCGACCTGGGTATGGCCTTTCCGGTCGCCGTCGCAAGCCCCGGCTCCTGCGGCGACGGTCGGCAAAGCCGCCGTCGCCGCGGCCGAGCGGGCCGAATCGTCCGGCGTCGGACCGCCGGCTCCCCGCCCGCGTTGCCGTAGCCGCACAACTGACGGGTGGGTCATGAGGACGGTCTTCGGGGCGGATGAGCAGTCGGACATCGACGTCGACGTGCTCAAGTGGATGCGCCTGGCGCGCATGGTGCTCGACGAGGAGCGCGTGCCCGAGGACGCCGAGATGTCGGTGATCTTCGTCGACGAGCAGGCCATGTCCGACCTCAACGAGCGGTTCCTCGGCGGCACCGGCCCTACGGATGTTCTCGCGTTCCCGATGGACGAAGACGTCGCGCCCGGCGGCCGGCAACCCGATCAGGGCGGGCGCGGTCCGGGCTCACCATCCGAGCCGGGCGACGCGGCGACCGTGATCGGCGATGTCGTCGTGTGCCCGCAGATGGCGAAGCGGCAGGCCAACGGCGGGCGCGGGTCGCTCGACGACGAGGTGGCGCTGCTCGTCGTGCACGGCGTTCTGCATCTGCTGAACTACGACCATGCCGAGGACGACGAATCCGAGGCGATGAGGAAGCGAGAGAGAGAGCTGCTGGAACGGTTCCGGGAACTCGAGCGGGAAGAGAGCCGGTGACCGGCGGTCCAGGTCCGACCGGTAGTCGCGACGCGCAGCCGTGACGGGCTCAGACCTCGCCCTCTTGGGCGCGATCGTCGTGCTGTTCCTCACGTCGGGGGTGCTCGCGCTCGCCGAGACCGCATTCACGCGCATGAGTCGCGTCCGGGCACTGGCGCTCGATGAGGAGGGTCGCCGGGGCGCCGCCCAGCTGGCACGCATGCTCGAACATCCGGAGCGCACGCTGAACTCCGTGCTGCTCGTGATCCTGGTGTGCCAGCTGACATCGGCCAACCTCACCGGCGTCCTCCTCGAGAACAACTTCGGCACTGCCGGATTCGTGGCCGGCATCGTGGTGGAGATCGCGATCTTCTTCGTGTTCTTCGAGGTGGCGCCGAAGACGTTCGCCGTCCAGCACACGGACCGGGCTGCACTGCTCGTCGCTCCGATCCTGTACTTCCTGACCAACTTCCCGCCGTTGCGGATGATCTCTCGCGCGCTGATCGGGCTCGCCAACGTCCTGCTACCCGGCCGCGGACTCAAGGAAGGTCCGTACGTCACCGAGGAGGAGATCCGTGCCGCGGCCGACGTAGCCGCCGAAGAGGAGGCGATCGAACGGGACGAGCGCAAGCTGATCCACTCGATCTTCGAGTTCGGCGACATGGTCGTCCGAGAGGCGATGACACCGCGCACCGACATGGTGACGATCTCCGCCGACGACACGATCGAGGACGGCATCACGCGTGCGATCGAAGGCGGGTTCTCCCGAATACCGGCCTACGAGGGATCGACCGACAACATCGTCGGCATCGTCTTTCTCAAGGACCTTGTCTCGCTGGCGCGTGCCAGCAAACGAGACGAGCCGGTCCGAGCGGCGCTCCGCGAGGCGGTGTTCGTGCCGGAGCAGAAGCGTGTCGCCGAGCTCTTACGGGAGATGCAGACGAAGCAGTTCCACATGGCCATCGTGATCGACGAGTACGGCGGCACCTCGGGCCTCGTGACGCTCGAGGACCTTCTCGAGGAGATCGTGGGAGACATCACCGACGAGTACGACATGGAAGAACCCAGTGTCGAGCGCCTCCCCGGCGGTGCGCTGCGCGTCCCCGGGGGGACCTCGATCGACGACGTCAGCGACGAGCTCGGCGTCGAGCTTCCGGACACCGAGTGGGACACGGTCGGCGGGCTCGTGTTCAACCTGCTCGGGCACGTGCCGGAGGAAGGGGAGTCGGTCCGCTTCCAGGGCCTCGAGTTTCGTACCGAGCGGGTGAAGGGCCGCCGGATCGTCTCCGTGCAGATCCGGCGGGTTGCAGACGGCGCCGCCGAGCCCGTCCGCGCCTCGTGACGGAAGAGTTCCGCAGCGGGTTCGTGACCCTCGTCGGCAGGCCGAACGTCGGCAAGTCGACGCTCCTCAACCAGATCGTCGGATCAAAGGTGGCGATCGTCAGCGACCGCCCGCAGACGACCCGAGCCGCGATCCGCGGTGTGCGCACGACGCCTGACAGTCAGATCGTCTTCGTCGACACGCCAGGCATTCACAAGCCGCGGACCTTGCTCGGAGAGCGGACGAACCAACGTGCGCTCGCGACCCTCGGTGAGGTCGATGTCGTGTGCATGCTCGTCGAGGCGAACGCGCCCATCGGCAGCGGTGACCGGTTCATCGCCGACCTCGTGCAGCAGGTCGACACACCCAAGCTGCTGGTCGTGAACAAGGTCGACCGAGCCGGGAAGGCGGCGGTCGCCGAGCACCTGGTGGCCGCGCCGCGAGACCTCGGCGAGTTCGACGCCTACATCCCGTTGTCGGCGCGGACCGGCGACGGTGTCGGCGCTCTCGTCGACGAGATCGAAGCCCGCCTGCCGGCGGGGCCGCGCTACTACCCGGACGGGACGGTCACCGATCAGCCCGAGATGTTCCTGGCCGCCGAGCTCGTGCGCGAGAAGCTGCTGGCGATCGCCCGCGACGAGCTCCCGCACTCGATCACGGTGTCGGTGGAGGAGATGGAGGACGCCGATCGTGGAACCCTGACCGAACGCGCGGCCGATCCCGACAGACAGACCCCCGAGCCGGTGCTGCGACTCCGAGCGACCATCCACGTCGAGCGGGAGTCGCAAAGGGGAATCGTCATCGGGCGGCGCGGGCAGGTCCTGAAGGACGCCGGCACCGCGGCGCGTCAGGAGCTCGAGGCGCTCCTCGGCGTGCGCGTGTACCTGGAGACCCGCGTCCAGGTCGAGCGCGACTGGCAACGCCGGGCCCACGCCCTCGACCGGCTCGGCTACTGAATTCGCAGGTCAGGGCGCTTGTCCCGGTTGTTCCGGCCCGGAAACCCGGCGGTAGGCTGCCGCGCGACGGGACAAGGGGGACGGCGGAGCGCGAGTCCCAGCTGAGCCTCGCCCGCCGCAGGGATCGGATCGATCGGAAGGGGAGGATGACGCAGCACTCGCCGCGCCCGAGGCGATGGGCGGGCCCGGCGGTCGTCCTCGTGTCGACGCTCCTGCTGGCCGCCTGCTCCGCGGAGAACAACCGGCAGAACTCGCTGAAGCCCAAAGGCCCCGCCGCCGACAAGATCGACAGCCTGTTCACGCCCGTGTTCTGGGTGGCCGTCGTCATCGGTGTGCTCGTCATCAGCGCCGTCGTCGTCTTCGCGCTCCGTTACCGGTACCGCTCGGGCAAGAACGAGAATCCCAAGCAGATTCACGGGAGTACCCCGCTCGAGATCGGCTGGACGATCGTCCCCGCCCTGATCCTCGCCGCGATCGCCGTGCCGACGGTGAAGACGATCTTCGATCTGCACCAGGAGCCCGGGGGCGACGTGTTGAACGTCACCGCGATCGGTAAGCAATGGTGGTGGGAGTTCGAGTACCCGAAGCAGAAGGTCGTCACCGCCAACGAGCTGGTGATCCCGGCCGGACGCACCGTCCGGGTCAATCTCACCGCCTGCGACGAATCTCTCCCGGACAAGTGCAACGTCATCCACAGCTTCTGGGTCCCGGAGCTGGCAGGGAAGCAGGACGTCGTCCCGAACCGGAAGCAGTTCACGACGATCGAAGCGGACAAGCCCGGCACGTTTCTCGGCCAGTGCGCCGAGTACTGCGGGTTGTCGCACGCGAACATGCGGTTCCGCGTGATCGCGGTGGAGCGGAGCGAGTTCGACCAGTGGATCACCGAGCAACAACGAGGCCCGGCGGTGCCGTTCCAGACGGGCACAGGCGCCGCGCAGCAGCCCGCCGGTCCCACCCAAGAGCTCATCTCGACGAAATATCAGTGCACGAACTGCCACTCGCTCGCGGACTCGAAGGTGAGCAGCTACGGCCCCAATCTCACGCACCTGGCGAGCCGCACGACGTTCGCAAGCGGGTATTACAAGCTGACCCGGGACCAGCTGGTGGAATGGGTATACAACGCTCCCGGGCTCATACCAATGCAGTCCGAGAAGTGCCGCGACCCGGGTGAGCCCGCGGCCGGCGAATGCGTGGGCATGCCGTCGTTCAGCCGCAACACCCCGGCCGGGCAGCCGACGATGACGAGACAGGAGGCCGAGCAGATCGCCGACTACCTCCTCCAGCTGAGGTGACCGTGATCGTGGGGGACCGCCGATGACGACCGTCCAGGACGCGGTGCGCGCGCCGGCGCGGCGCCTCGGCGTGCTCCGCCGTCCGCAGGCGACGACCGGCTTCTGGAGCTGGTTCACCACGATCGACCACAAGAAGATCGGGATCATGTACGCCACGACCGCCGTCGCGTTCCTGGTGATCGGCGGGGTCGAGGCGCTGCTACTCCGGCTGCAGCTCGCGGGCCCCAACGGCAACCTGATGACGGCCGCGCAGTACAACGAGTTGTTCACGATGCACGGCACGACGATGGTGTTCCTCATGGGGATGCCGCTCGCGGTCGGCGTGGCCAACTACCTCATCCCACTCCAGATCGGCGCGCGCGACGTCGCCTTCCCCCGCCTGAACGCGTTCGGCTACTGGGGCTTCCTCATGGGCGGCCTGTTCATCTACTCAAGCTTCTTCATCGGCGGCAGCGCGCCCAACGGAGGCTGGTTCGGCTACACCCCACTCACGAGCACGCCGCTCGACCGCGGGTTCCTGCCCGGGCACGGGCCGGACTTCTGGGCGGTCGGCCTCATCATGCTCGGGATCGCGTCGACGACGTCGGCGATCAACTTCATCGTCACGATCCTCAACCTGCGCGCGCCGGGCATGACGCTCATGCGCATGCCCGTGTTCACGTGGATGATGCTCGTCACCGCGTTCTTGACCCTGTTCGCGATGCCGATCATCACTGCCGCGCTGATCATGGTTTTCTTCGACCGCAACTTCGGCACGAACTTCTTCCAGCCTGCGGCCGGTGGTGATCCGCTCCTCTACCAGCACCTCTTCTGGCTGTTCGGACACCCGGAGGTGTACATCCTCATCCTGCCGGGCATGGGCATCGTCTCAGAGATCCTGCCCGTCTTCTCGCGCAAGCCGCTGTTCGGCTACGCGGTCGTGGTCTTCTCCGGCATCGCGATCGGCTTCATCGGCTGGGGCGTCTGGGCCCACCACATGTTCGCCACGGGGCTCGGGCCGGTCGCGATCTCCGCGTTCGGGTTGTCGACGATGGTCATTGCCGTCCCGACCGGGGTCAAGATCTTCAACTGGCTCGCCACCGTGTACCGGGGAGCAGTGCGCCTCAAGACGGCCATGCTGTTCGCCCTCGGCTTCATCGCGATGTTCACGCTCGGGGGCCTGTCAGGTGTGCTGCACTCGGTGGTTCCCGCCGACACGCAGCAGACCGACACCTACTTCGTCGTCGCCCACTTCCACTACGTGCTGTTCGGCGGGCTCGTGTTCGCGCTCTTCGGCGGCTTCTACTACTGGTTCCCGAAGCTCTACGGCCGCTTCCTCGACGAGCGACTGGGCCAGATCAACTTCTGGACCATGCTCATCGGGTTCAACCTCACGTTCTTCCCGATGCACTTCGTCGGGTTGCTGGGTATGCCGCGGCGGACGTACCGCTACGACTCGGGTTTGGGGTGGGACTTCATGAACCTGCTCGAGACGATCGGTGCCTTCATCATCGCCTTCTCGGTGCTCGTGTTCCTCGTCAACGCGATCGTGAGTCGTCGTCGCGGCCAGCCCTCCGGGCACGACCCGTGGGACGCTCGAACGCTCGAATGGTCCACGCCCTCGCCGCCCCCGATGTACAACTTCGCCGAGATCCCGCAGGTCGAATCGCGCGACGACTTCTGGCACCACAAGTACACCGAGGACGAGTCCGGTCACGCCGTGCGTCTGCCCAGCGGCGCCGCGGTGGCGGTCGAGGAGCGACCGACGGGCGGCGACGACGAACGCGGGGACGGGCACGGCGACGGGCATGGCATCCACATGCCGTCGCCTTCGTACTTCCCGTTCATCCTCGCGCTCGGACTTCCGATTCTGGGCTACGCGGCCGTGTTCCAGCTCATCTGGCTCGTGCCGCTGGGCGCGCTGCCGCTCCTGTTCGGCATGTACGCGTGGGCCATCGAACCCCCGACGGAGCCGTCATGACGGAGCAGCAGGTCGCCATCCCTCCGTCACAAGAGGTCGCCGAGGCCGGTCACGCCGCGCCCGAGACAACCACGGGCGTCAGCAACACGAAGCTCGCCATGTGGCTGTTCCTGTCGTCGGACTGCTTGTTCTTCGGCGCGTTCATCTCCGCATACCTCTTCTACCGGAGCCGGTCGCAAGCCGGGCCGAAGCCGCAGGACGTGTACAACATCCCGTTCACGTCGGTGACGTCGTTCATCCTGCTGATGAGCAGCCTCACGATGGTGCTGGCGCTCGCCGCGATCCTGCGGGGCGACTACCGGCGGCTTCGGATCTGGCTGCTCGCGACCGCGTTGTTCGGCTCGACGTTCATCGGCGGTCAGGTGTTCGAGTTC
>JBKOWY010000179.1:0-35564 GCA_046724655.1 Actinomycetota bacterium | reverse complement strand
CCGGCTCGTCGCCGATGCGCTCAACCCAGCCGAGGAACCGTTCGACGAGCACGTCGATGCCGGTCTCCTCGCGTGTCTCGCGGACCGTTGCTTCGCGCAGCCCCTCACCGAAGCGAACGCGGCCGCCGGGGAGTGACCAGTCGCCTGCGGCAGGGCCATGGCCACGGCGTACCAGGAGGAGCTCGCCGTCACGCAGCACCACCGCACCGACGGCGACCTCGAGCTGGTCGGTCAACCCGCGTCGCCGCCTCGCCGATCGAGCATCCGGTGCATCACGATCGCGCGCGCGGTGAAGCCTGACTCCTCGAAGAAGTTCTTGGCCGCTCGATGCCCCGGCAACGCGAGGGTGTCGATACCAATGCAACCGTGCGCGTCGCAGAACGCCACGAGCTCGTCGGCCATCGACTCCCCCACGCCGACGGCGCGGGCGTCAGGCTCGACGAACAGGTCCGTCATGATTCCTAGCGTCTCTCCGGTCCGGAGCCGTTCCAGTGTCACCACGCCGAAGCCGACGACGGTCTCGTCGACGGTACCGACGACAATGAACGCGTCGTCCCGATCGAGAAGCGTGGCGTACTCGTCTTCGAGTGGCTCGCCCGGCGCCTCGCGATTCGACCACAGGACCCCGCCCTTCATCGGGACGAGCTCGTGGCGCAAGAGCCGGGCGAGCTCGACGATCCGTGACAGATCGTCGACGGTGGCAGGACGGCTGCCCTCCACGCGCGCGCTCAGCTGTTGAGCTGCTCGATCTTGAACAAGATCGTGCGACGCGCTCGGTGCGCTTCCTCGTAGTCGCGTACGGCTTCGAGCTCGGACGGCTGAAGACCCTCGAGCCGCTCGACGACCTGGGATGCCGACAGCTCGTCGTAATCCGGGATCCCGAGCGTCGTCACCGACGGCTTCGCGCCGCCCTCGTCCCTGCCGGTCTGCTTGCCGGGAGACGGGACCGGCGGCTCGCTCGGCTGGGTCGTCGGAGACGCCGCCGGCCCCGGGATTGCGTTGCCGCCCTCCCCCACCCCGCCGAGCACGGCCTCGGCGCCTTTGAGCGCGACGGCGATGCCCTTCTCGACCCGGTCACGCACCTTCGGCGCGCCAAAGCCGATGGCGTACTCGCCGAGGGCCTTCGCCTGTGACACCTGTCCCTCCGCCTGGTGCTTCCGCTGGCCGATCTCGGAGCGGCCCCGTGACACGAACAGGTTGAGGAACGTGGGCACTGTGTCACGCAAGTACATCGCCAACCCGACGGGCGCGTACACGAGGACCTCGAGCGCTCGCTCGGCCGCCTTGTGACCGTCGTTGCTCACGACATCCTCCCGACTGGTTCCTTCGCTTCCGTCTTGGCGAGTCTAGGGAACGCTGACGGGCGCCGACGCAGCCGTGCCCGCAATGCCGCCCCGAGGAGCAGCACCGCGCTCGCCGCGACGACCCAGTCGCCGAAGCGCACGTACGGTGTCTCGCCGGTCGCGGTGATGACGGTCTCGGTGACGATCGTGTTGCGGAACAGATGCGTCTTGTCGCGGACGTCGCCGTCGGCGTCGACCGCGGCCGTAATTCCCGAGATCGACGCCTGGAGGAACGGCCGACCGGTCTCGGCGGCGCGCATCTGCGTGTGCGCAATGTGTTGAGCGCTGTTCCCTGACCGCCGGTACGAGCGGTTGTTCGTGCTCACGACGACCACCTCGGCTCCGTCGCCGACGAAGTCGCGCACCAGCGGGCCGAACGCCGACTCGAAGCAGATCACCGTGGCGAGTCGGTGCCCCTTCACCTGGAACATCGTGCGCTTGTCCCCCGGTGAGTAGTCGTTGGGGATCCGGTCGACGATCCCCGTCCAGTCGATCAACGACCGGAGCGGCACGTACTCCCCGAACGGCACGAGGTGCTGCTTGGCGTACGACCCCACCAGGCGCCCATCCGGCGCGTACAGGAGGTTGGTGTTGAAGTCGCGCCCGTCGGGCGCGGGGACCGGAGCGTTGGCGAGCACGTCGGCTCCGTGCGCGGCTCCCACGGCGACCAGCTGGTTCCGTAGCGCGCGGTTGCCTTCGGGGTTGAACTGGTCGAGCGCGGACTCCGGGAACACGATGACGTCGAAGGGGCCGCGGAGGCGCGACGCCAGCGCCATGTGCTTCCCGATGAGCAAGCCCCGGTTCTTCTCAGCCTGCGTGAGCTCCCGATTCTGATCGTTGCCTTGCAGCATGGCAACGCGCAATTCCCCCGTGCGGCGGGGCTCGAAGCGGGCCACGTCCGCGATCGCGACGATGACCACGACCCCCAAAGCCCCGACGGCCGCGACGGCGAACGCGCGCGACGCGTGCGCCCGAGCTGCGAGCACGAATTCGACGAGATACGCGTTGACCACCACGATCAGAAACGAGACGAGCGCGACCCCGCCCCAGCTCGCCAGGGCGCGGGCGGGTGGAAAGTCGTGCAGCGTGACGCCGAGGTCTCCCCACGGCAACCCTCCGAACGGCCAGCGGCCCCGGAGGGCCTCGGGTAGCACCCATGCCGCGCCGATGAGCCACGGCGAGGTGAAGCCGGCGCGCGTCAGGTACCCGACCAGCCATCCACTCACGGCCGTGTATGCCGCGCATCCTGCGACGAGCGGCACGATCGCGATGAGCCCGAAGTACCAGAGCCAGTACATGACGATCGAGAAGAACACGCAGCCGAACACGAACCCGTACAGCGCGGCGCGTCCCGGCGTCGCGCCTCGCCACGCCCACAGGAGAGGCACCAGCGCCACGAGCGCCAGCGGGCCCAGATCGATTGCAGGGAACGCGAGCGCCAGCAGGATCCCGGACGCCACGGCCGCGCCGAGCCGCAGCCGCGCCGCCGGATCGCGCAAGAGCCTGACGACGGCGCCGAAGAGTCTTCGAATCGCTCCGATCACGGCGTCATGCTCGCATGCCCTACCCTCGCCGTGGCGTCAGACGATAGGCGGAATCACGCGCAGTCGCGACAGAGCATCCGCTTGGCGTCGGCCAGCTGGCTCCGTGGCAACACGAGGAAGCAGGAGGCACAGAGGAACTCGCCGGGACGTCGGGGCATGATCCTCGTCGGGCCTTCGCCACGCTCGTCGGTGTCCGGCTCTTCTTCTTCAGCTTCTTCTTCCTCGTCCTCGAGCGTGGCCGCGGCCGTGCGTTCCTGGAGCAGCACGTCCAACGGCTCTTCCACGTCGTCGGGGTGCAGCTCCTCATCGAGGTCGAGGACGTCCTCGTCCTCCTCACCGGTCGCGGCCTTCGTCTTCGCGGCCGCCGGTTCGGCTACGACGACCTCGGTCGCCTCGAGGTCCTCGTCGTCATCATCTTCTTCGTCTTCCTCTTCGAGTGCGAGGTCGCCGTCGAGCTCCTCGTCCTCGTCGAGCTCGTCGGCTTCGAGGTCCTCCTCGTCGAGGGACTCCTCGTCGAGTTCGGGCTCTGCCTCCTCATCGAAGTCGTCGTCTTTCATGGGTGTCTGCTCCGCGAGGCGCCAGCCCGCCGGGATGGAGCCCGCTGCGCCTCGCTATGGGGGCGGGTTCCCGGGGCTGTGGGGCCGCGGAGTATAACGCCGCGCCCCTGAGGTGCTGGTCAACGAAGCGCCCCGGTCGCACATTCCCCCGCTCGGGCGTCACCAAACCGTCAATTCGGGGGGCCGGTTGACGGAGGGGTCCAGGAGACCGTTGGGGCCACTGTTTGGCCCGCGCCGCTCGGGCGGCGGGGTTATTCCAGCGTTCTCTACTTGGCCTCCTGAACCCCCTACACCCCTCTCCGTCCCTTCCGAACGAGCTCCGCGGCATCGACACCGGAAGACCCACGACCGGCTTCACGGCACAGGGGCGAGAAGTAGTACGCCCGAGAATTAGGGCTCCTGTCAAGAGCTGTTCACTTCGGCGCCGGTCTTGTGACCAGCGCTGTCGCGCGTCGATGCTGCTCAGCGCGGCGCCGACTTTTTTTCCGGGCGCGGCGTGGTGCGGCGATACTCGGCCGCGCGCTCAGCGGCCAAGCGCTCGAGCTCGTACGTCGTGTGATCGACATGGCGCATGGCTTCGGCGACCCCGCGGTGACCTGCCTCCTCCGCGATCAGCCGGTGCATCTCCTGACAAACCCGCCGGTATGTCGGATGACCCTGGGGTGAGGTCCGCAGCTCCAGCATGTGCATCGCTTCACGAGCATTCATCTGCATCACGAAGCGCACGCGGTATGCAAGCGACACCCCATACGGCGCCTGCTCCGGGAATCTCGGTACGAGGGCGTCATAGAGGGACGCCGAGCGGGCCATGGCCTCGTCGAAACCCGTGGCGAGCCCGGCCTCCACGACGGCTTCGGGGACGTCGTAGCCGTGGATCGGCGAGAGCGGCTGCCACTCGATGGTCAGCATGCGGTGCCGCTGAAGATCGCGAAACGCGCCGTAGTCGCAGAGGACGTCGAAGCGGTAGCCGGTGCGCTCGAAGGCCCGGCCGGGTCGGTGGCGGCGGTTGCCCCGTTCGCCGACGTAGGCGCGCAGGAGCGCGACCCGCTCGTCCGCCGACAAGCGCCGGACCCGCGCCAGGACCTGGTCCTCGGGCAGGTTCGTGTACGGATAGCAGACGGCCGCGAGCAGCTTGTCCTCGCCCTCGGGGTCGTAGTCGGTGAGCATGACCGCCGGTCGCGGCTCCGGTTCCTCGCCGTCGAAGACACTTCTGACGACCCCCGCCGTCGCGCGGCGCGTCTCGTCGAAGTACTCCGACCACGCGACGCCGCGCTCGGGCCGATCAACCCGCGTCAGGAACGAAGGAATCACCTTGCGTAACTCGGGCAGCATCATCGCCCCGTACTGCCGCGCCTCCGGGAGCGGGTGCGCCCGCATTCGGAGCAACAGGCCTTCGAACGCCTGCCCGGTCCCGTAGATGCCCACGTTCGAGAGCGTCGCCGCCGGCAAGATGCCTCGCGCCGCGTCGCACGCCTTGGCTTTGATCGTCTGCTTGTACACGAAGTCAGAGTCGTCGGACTCCTTCGAATAGCGGGCCCGCGCCCATTCCATGAGCTCGGGCAGCATCTGCGTGTAGGCGTCGAAGAGGGCGTCCAGGTCCCCGATGTAACGCGCGCCCAGCGACGAGCGCCCGATCTCCGGGTCGCGCCAGTACCGGTAGCGTCCGCCGAGGCGCGTGTCGTACGGGATGTACCGGGTCGACTGCTCGAGGTATGCCATCAGCCGGCCCCACTCGAGCACTTTTGTCAGCAGGTTGGACGCCTGCTCGCAGGCGAGATGCACTCCCCCGAGTTGCGCGACGGAGTCGTCGCCGTACTCGAGGAACACCCGGTCGTACAGCTCCTCGGCTCGGCGCAACCCGATTGTGGCGTCGACGGTGAGGTCGCCGGTCAGGTCGAGGTCCCCGACGAACTCGTCGAGGAACAGGCGACGCAGGCTCTTCGGTGACCGGGAGTACCGGGCGAAGAGGGCGCCCTTGACGACCTCGGGCAGGTTCACGAGGGCGAATACAGGCCCGTCCAGGTTCGTGAAGTACGGGCGCAGCACCGCCTGCTCCTGCTCGGTGAAGCGCTCCGGGACATACGGCATGAGGGCGGTTCCGGCTCGTCGGACGGGAGGCCGATCGTACCGGCGCCCCCCGCCGCCCCGGCGGATGCCAGCAGGTCGATCGAGGCGCCGGTGCCGGGCCGTCGGCGAGCGGCGAGTTTGCGCGAATCGGGCTGCGCCAAAGGCGCCGGCCGATGAGCGCACTGTCCGAGGGCGGAGCTCTGACCGCCGCCGATAAGTCCGGCGCCGGCCCCGCACCTACAAGAGCAGGCGAACAGTCCCGGGAAGGAGCGTCACGTCGACGCGGCGCGTCGGGCCACGTCGCCGGCCATCTACCTCGAGCGGCAAGGGCCGGTCGAGCCCGATCTCGACGTGCCGTGCACGCGTCGTATGGATGGAGGAGTGCGGAACGTGTGTGCCCGTCACGAGGCGGCGACGCATCGGGCGGCGTTCGCGGCGTGGCAGCGAGTACACCTGGACCTCGGCCCATCCGTCACCGGGATGCCCTCGCGGGACGAGGTCCACGCCTCGGAGGAACTGGCCGCTGGCGACCACGACCGTCGTGGCTGGCCCGGCGAACCAGGGCCGGCCGTCGATCGTTACCGTCATCGAAGCACTCCGAGACGTCCAGCGCAGCCGATCGGGCGGCGCACCCACGACGACGACGTTCACGGCGGTCCTCCCCCCGCGCTGGTCGAGCGCGAGCGCGTCCAGCGCCACCTCGGTCGTCCCTGCGTCGTCGCCCGTCAGGCCCACGGCACGTGCGATGTCCGATTGCGGCGACGGACGAAAACGCGCGAGCACGCCCGGGTTGCGCGTCATCGCCGCCGCGAGGTCGCCGTCGTCCCCGACGACCTCGATGTCCGGCCCGCTGGGCGCCGGACGTCCCCACGGCTGACCGTGGCGGATCGGACCGGTCACTGACCGACGGCGCTCGAGGCGGCGATGACCCCGCGGAAGCACGCGTCGGCGGCCGCGCGCGCAATCTCGGCGGTCGCCGGCTTGGGCGCCACGTCACCGAGCTGCCGCAACAGGTCGATGCACTGCTTCACGTGGCGCACAAAGTCGCCTCCGGTCATCTCCTCGTCGCCCTCGAGGATGTCAGCGAGATCGTGCCCCGAAACCCAGTCGTGCACGTACGGGACGAAGCCGGGATCAGGAGCGCGGGTCTCGGGCAGGCCGGCGTCGTCCTCGTTGTGGTTGAGCTCGCGGGCGATCCGATCGATCTTCCGCCACCGTTCGGCGAGCTCGCGCGTGGGCCAGCGCGGTGGCGGCACGGCGCCGGTGCCCTCCGGACCGCGCCGCTCGTAGGTGAAGCAGGACACAAGCGCGGCGATCTCGGCCGCGCTCAGGCCGTCGAATAGGCCCTCCCGAAGAGACTCGGCCACGATCAGGTCGCCCTCCGTGTACAGACGCGCGAGGAGCTCGCCCCATTCGGTCAATGACCAGCCTTCGACGAACTCCCAGGCTTCGAGGACGCGCAGCACGCGGTCGAACTGGCGGGCGACGCTCTCGCTGCGACCGCGGATACGACGCTCGAGGCGGGCGATGTCGCGTTCGAGGCGATCGGCGGCTTTGGCGGCCCGCACCCTCGCGTCGCGCCGGCGATCGGATGCGACGGGGTGCTTGGCGAGCTGTGCCTCGAGCTCGGCGGCGCGCCGCGACGTGCTCGAGGTGGCGGTCTCGTCCTTCCGCGGACGGATTCGACGGAGCCGGTCCGCTGCCTGCCGCCGGAACGCGCTGCTGCGAGGGGCGTATGGCTGCGGGAGATCGATGCGAGCCACAGGTGCGGGCGGTTCCTCCTCGAAGTCGTCCGCTCCCAGCCGGATCAGCTCGCCCGACTCGGTCAGCGCCAGCAGTCGCGGCACGCCGCGACGGTTTCGCTCGAACGCGAGCACGACCAACCGACCGTGGCGCCCGTCCCGCACCAGCACGTCGCCGGGCCGGAGGCGCTCCAACGCATCGGTGGTGCGGCGGGCGGCGCCGCGATCACGCCGCTCCGCGTCGAGGGCATCGGCCAGGCGGCGGTACTCATCGATGTCGCCCGGCCCCCGCCGCGCGACTTCTTGCAGCCGGGCCAGCTCCTCGCGGTATCGCTCGAGTTGACGCTCGAGCGAGACGACATCACGGTCGGCCTGGAACTGGGCAAATGACAGATTCAGCAGGTGGCGCGCGACATCGGCCGGGTACCGACGCACCAGGTTCGCCGCCATGTTGTACGTCGGCCGGAACGACGACCGCAGCGCGTACGTGCGTCGCGACGCGAGAGCGGCAACCTGTTCGAACGGCACGAACGGGCTCCAGCAAACGATCGCGTACCCGACGTCGTCGATACCCCGTCGTCCGGCGCGCCCCGTGAGCTGCGTGTACTCGCCGGGCGTGAGGAACTCGTGCCGCTCCCCCGTGAACTTCGACAGCTTCTCGATCACCACCGACCGGGCCGGCATGTTGATCCCGAGCGACAGCGTCTCGGTGGCGAACACCACCTTCACGAGGCCGGCCGAGAATGCTTCTTCGACCGCCTCCTTCATCGGCGGGACCTTGCCGGCGTGGTGGGCGGCGAAGCCGGCTTCGAGGCCGGTGATCCACTCGCCGTACCGCAGCACGGCGAGGTCGTCGTCGGAGAGCGTGTCGGTATGCGCTTCGGCGATGCGACGGATCGCGGTGCGCTCCTCGGCGGTCGTCAGACGAAGGCCGCCCGAGACGCAGTGCTCGACGGCCTGGTCGCAGCCGGCGCGGCTGAAAACGAACGTGATCGCCGGCAGCATGTGCCGCTCAGCGAGGAGCTCGACGACCTCCACCCGCTGCGGCGTTCGCAGCCGGCTTCGCGAACGGCCACGCCATCCGCCGCCCCGGTCCGAGCGAGCGTCGAGTCGTGAGGCCTCCGGGTTCGGCCGGAGCTCGCCGTTGGTCTCGATGAAGGTGGGGAGGAGATGAAGGCGATCGCTGCCCCGCTCCCCCACCAGGTACAGGTGCTCCAGGCGGACCGGACGGCGCTCCTCGATGACCGCGTCGGTATCGCCCCGAACGGTCTCGACCCAGGCCGCGAACTCTTCTGCGTTCGACACCGTCGCCGACAGACACACGACGTCCACCTCGCGCGGGAGATGGATGATGACTTCCTCCCACACCGCCCCTCGGTAAGGATCCTGGAGGTAGTGGACCTCATCGAGGATCACGTAGCGGAGGCCGACGAGCGCAGGCGATGCCGCGTAGATCATGTTGCGCAGCACCTCGGTGGTCATCACGACGATCGGCGCGTCGCCGTTGATCGAGTTGTCGCCCGTGAGCAGCCCGACCCGATCGGTGCCGCGCTGGCGGGTGAGGTCACCGAACTTCTGGTTGGAGAGCGCCTTGAGTGGAGTCGTGTAGAAGGCCTTGCCGCCCTCGGCGAGCGCGAGCTCGATGGCGTACTCGGCGACCACGGTCTTCCCCGACCCCGTCGGCGCGGCGACGACCACGGCTCGTCCGTTGTCGAGGGAGTCGAGAGCGCGGGACTGGAAGGGATCGAGTGGGAACGGCCTGCTCGCCTCGAAGGCTTCGCGACGACTCCGACGCTCGTCGGTCGCGGTCGGGGCGGTGGTCACGACCTCAGGGCGTGCCCGGCTGCGCCGGTGGTGCCGACTCCGGCGGCGCGCTTGGTGTGTTCGGCACCGAGACCGGCGCGGGAGTGTTCGGAGAGCTCGGGCTCGAGTCGCCGGGCTGGAGGAACCAGATCAGCGCCGCGGTGACGACGAGCACCCCGATGACGGCGGCGACGGCGGTGAGCACCTCGCTGCGCTTCCGGCGCGGCCGGTACGTCCCGCGGGTTCGTCGACGGGTCGTAGTCACCGCTTCAACACCCTACCGATGATGATCGACGATTCGTAGAAGATGTACATCGGCACCGCCATGAAGAACAACGAGTACGGGTCCTGGCTCGGCGTGATGACCGCAGCGAAGATCACAATGATCACGATCGCCGGTCGACGCCATCGCCGAAGCTGCCGCGTCGTGAGCACCCGGGCCAGCAGGAGGAACACCAGCACGACCGGAAACTCGAAGGCAACCCCGAAGGCCACGATCATGAGGGAGGCGAACGACAGGTACTTGTCGGCCGTGAGCTCGGGCGTCAGCTGGTTTCCTCCGACATTGAGGAGGAACTCGAGTGCCTTCGGCAAGGTGAGGAGCGCAACCACCGCCCCCAGCACGAACAGCACGATCGACGTGAGGACGAATGGGATCGCGTAGCGTTTCTCGGTTGGGTTGAGGCCGGGTGTGATGAACCGCCACATCTCCCACAGCCAGATCGGCAGCGCGAGCACGATGCCGCCGTACGTCGCGACCTTCACCCGAGTGAGGAAGGCGTCGAGCGGACCCAGGAAGATCAGCTGGGTTCGGTCGCCTTCGGTCGCGTCCTTGTAGTAGTCGACGAAGAACTTGATGATCGTCTCGGAGAAGATGAAACAGACGATCCCGGCCAGGGTGATGGCGATGATCGCGATGATGATCCGGCGTCGAAGCTCGGTCAGGTGCTCGACGACCGTCATGCGGCCGTCGCTCTCGGAAGAGGCCACGGAGCTCGCTATGCAGTGGTGTCAGCTGGTGGAGGCTCGGTGGACCTTCCCGGATCGGGCTTGGCCGGATCGGGCTTGGCGGGATCAGGGCGGCCGGCTTCGAGCTGCTCGGGCTCGGGGCCAGCGTCATCCTCGTCGTCTTCGCGGAAGGCGTCCTCGATGTCGTCCCGAAGGCCCGCCTGGAACTTGCGGAACTCGTGGAAGCCACGACCGACCTGACGCCCGATCTCCGGCAGCTTGCTCGGACCGAACACGACGAGCGCCACGATGAAGATCACGAGGATCTCGAGCGGGCCGATTTGCGGCAATCGGGCTCCCTTCGTGGCCGGTCGTCCGGCGTCGATCGTACCCCTGGGGGTTGCGTCGGCCCGATCGCAGACATGTGGTCGACAATGACCGCGCCTGTGCCACCGATCACCTTCGCTCACCGTGGCGCCCGGTCCGAGGCGCCCGAGAACACGCTGCCCGCGTTCCGACGCGCGCTCGAGCAGGGGGCCCGGGGCCTCGAGACCGACGCCTGGCTGTCCGGTGACCGAGAGGTCGTGTTGGCGCACGACCGCGTGGTCCGCCGGGGCCTGCGCCGCCGCAGCGTCACCAGCGCCAGCGCCGACGAGCTCGTCCGGTTCGACGTACCGCGACTGGCCGACCTCTACGCCGAGCTCGGGTCTGCCTTCGAGCTGTCGGTCGACTTGAAGGACCGGGCCGCGGCCGACCCCATCGTCGAGCTCGCACGGGCCGCGGCTCCCGGCGCGCCGGGCCGCCTGTGGCTGTGCCATCCGAGCGTACGCTTCCTCGCCGAGCTCCGCGAGAGGATGTCTGACGTGAAGCTCGTGCACTCGCGCCGGCGCCGGCACATCGACGCCCCGCTCGAACGTCACGCCGCGACCCTCGCCGAGTCCGGCATCGACGCGATGAACCTTCACTACACGGAGTGGACCGCGGGTCTAGTCGCGCTGTTCCATCGCTTCGAGGTGCGCACCTTCGCGTGGGACGTACAGCAAGTTCGCCATCTGAGAGCGATGCTGCGCATGGGTCTCGATGCGATCTATTGCGATTACGTCGACCGCATGGTGGCGATCGTCGCCGACTGGGCCGGGTCGCGGGACCCCAACCCGGACCGCTAGAGAAAACCGAGGTCCGTGACGGGCCAGATCCGCACGAACACGCGGCCCACGATCGACGATTCCACGATCGCACCGAAGGATCTCGAGTCCTTCGACGCGCTGCGGTTGTCACCCATCACGAACACGTCACCGGAGGGAATGGTCGTCGCCGGGAGGTCGCCACAGGTACCCGGGGTCGAATTGAGCGCGCACGTCTTGACACCATTCTGAAGGTAGGGCTCATCGAGCTGGTGGCCGTTGATGGACACGATGCCATCGTGCGCCTCCAGGGTCTCCCCCGGCAGCCCGACCACGCGCTTCACGAGGTCCTTGATCTTGCCGTTCGCGTCCTTCGCCTTCGGAGGCGTCTCGAAAACGACGATGTCGCCGCGATTCACGTCGTGCACGCGGTAGCTCAGCTTGTTGACGAGCACCCGATCACCGACGTTCAAGGTCGGCCTCATCGACTCGGATGGGATGTAGAACGCCTGGAACAGGAACGTCTTGATCAGCAGCGCGATGACGAGCGCGCTTCCGATCAGGATCGCCCACTCGATGATCGCGCGACGCGTCTTGCGTTTGGCGGGCGCCGGCTTCGCCGGCTGCCCGGTCTGGGGGCGCGACGGGGTCTCGATCGTCTCGGCTCTGGTTGGAGACGTAGTCGCGTCGACGCCCTGGTCGAGCTCGGTCATGGAGCCAACTTCACGGGCGCCCATCCTCGCACGCGGCGGGATCACCGGCGGTAGCGGGTGAGGAGCCGCTTCGCGGCCTCGGCCCCGACTGCTCGCAGCTCGGGGGGCGCCACCACTCGCGCCGCCGGCCCCAGCCGGAGCAGCAGCCGTTCCAGCCATGCTCGTTCGCTCACGGCGAGGACGACCCGCCACGAGCCGTCGGATCGCTCCCGAGTCTCCTCGGACGGGTAGCTCTCCACCACCCAAGCCGCCTCCGGAGCGAGCTCGAGCGTGACTCTCGGGTCCTCGGCGCGGGGGTGATACACGGTCTTCCCGAAGTGCGCCTCGTCCCCACGGACCGGCGGCTCAAAGCGGTGTCCGGTCGGACACACGGCGCGGATCCGATCCACACGGAACAGACGGTCGTCGGCGGCCAGATGGCAGTAGGCAGCCGCGTACCAGTGGCCGAAGGCGTGGAACACCGACTGCGGGTCGATCTGGCGAGTAGTCGTGGCGTCGCGTCCGAATGAGTAGTAGTCGATCTCGACGCGTTCGTTCGCGTCGGTTGCCCGGCGCAAGGCGTCGAGGAACGGGGGCTCTCCCACCTCGACCGCGAGCCCGTCGGAGGCGCCGACGACGCGAGCGAGCTTGTCGAGCGCGGTGGCGAGCGCGCCATGCTCCTCCGATCCGGGAACCGCCAACAGCGCCCGGCCCGCCGCGAGCAGGGCGAGCCCTTCCTCAGCCGACAGCCGCAGCGGACGCTCGAAGTACTCGGCGAAGCGGATCCACACATGGCCGTCGACGATCTCCACCTCGATGAGCCGATCGGGTGTGTAGGGCGGAAGCCCACACATCGGCAAGAGCTCGAGGTCGTGCTCGAGCCCTTCCTCCGACACGCCGAAGCGCGCCGCGATGTCGGTGAGCGCGGCACCGGGGTGCTCGGCGATCCAGGGGACGAGCGCAAGCACGCGTCGCAGCCGGGGCCCCGGCAGCGGTCGCGGGCTCACGTGTCGCTCCGAGCGAGCTCTTCGAGCCAGGCGCGCATCTCGTCGCGGAGCTCAGGTGGGGCGACGACCTCCGCAGCGTCAAGGAGCCCGAGGACGAACGATCTGAAGGCCTCGGTGTTCGTGACCGAGAGCTGCACCACGACGCTCCCGTCGTCTCGCCGTTCGACGACCGCGTCCTCACCGACCTGTTCCACCACCGCCGCGGCTTGCATGGCGTCGACTGCCACGCGCGCGGACACGATCTCCTCGTCGCCGTAGCGCCATGGCTCGTCGCGGAGTAGCGCTCCCGGCTTGAGATTGGCCGGTGGCTCGAATGTCTGGGCCGGCGCGATCTCGACGTCGCCTTCGATCCGGTCCACGCGAAACGAGCGGCGATCGCCCCGGTCGTGATCGTGGCCCAGGACGTACCAGTGCCCACGGCGAAACAGAATTCCCCACGGGTCGACGTGGCGCAGCTCCCCGCGGTACTTGAACGTCACCGGCGTGCGTGAGCGATAGGCGTCGAACAGCGCGGGAAGCGCCGTCACGGTCGGCAGCGCGGCCAGCGCGTTCGCGGCTTCACCCTCGCGGCCGCCGAGCTTCCAAAGCGCCTCGGCCGGCGCGGGGCCACCCTCGAGGCGCACTGCAGTCACCGCGACATGTAGCGCCGCCTGCTCATCCGGCGTGAGGTCGAGCACCGGCAAGTAGTACTCGTCAGGCAGGATGCGGTACCCCTGCTCCGGACCGAGGTCGTCGACCGACTCGAGTCGCACGGGTATCCCGATGCCGCGCAGGGTCTCCTTGTCACGTTCGAACTGACGGCGGTACGCGACCTTGTCGTCCGGATAGCCGGGCACGAGCTCGACGATCTCTTCCAGCGTGAGCGGTCGCCGCGTATCGAGCAGCGTGGCGACGAGATTGGTGAGCCGCTCGAGCCGGTCGATCACAGGCGCGCACGATCGGCGGCGAGCACCCCGGCCGCCCCCGCCGCGAGGAACAGCGCCGGGTCGTCGGCCGCCGCTCGGCCCATGGAGGTGACCTCGAGGGCGTGGTGCTCGAACAAGCCGAGCACGTCCGGTGGCGTGACTTCGATCAGTTCGTGCCGCTGGTCGATGCCCGCGCCCACCAGGTCGGCCCGGAGGCGGGTGTCTTGATCGCGGCCGAGCTTCGGAACCGCGACCTCCACTCGCTCGCGGCAGGCAAGCCGCAGCGCCGTACGGGAGTGGTGCGAGAGCCCGAGGTGGCGTGCCCGAGGATCGGCGAACGAGACCCGCAGGCACGCGATCGGCTGTCCACCGAGGGCGACGGCGGCGTCGAGGATCGGACCCGCTTCCATACCCGAGAATCCAAGGCGGGTGTTCGTGCCGACGATGCCCGGACCCATGGCGACCACCACGGCGTCGGCGCCGGCCGCGTGGCGGGCGATTGCGAGCGCCGAGAAGATCGACACGGCCTCGTAGTCGCCGCCGAAGGCGTGACCGCACGTCACGGTGGCATCGATGAGCTCGCGTTCCCGAAGCGCGTACACCAGGTCCGACAGCGCAAGCGGGAGCCCGGCGCCATCGGTCATCGCGTACGCAAGCCGGGCGTCCGGCGCGCGCTCCTTGAACGCGACCGCTGCCGCCGCGAGCTGACTGTGCAGCGCTGCGGCTACGACCGGCATACCGTCGACCGACTCGACCTCCGCCAACTCCTCCAGGTGCTCTTCGGTGCTGCCGACGTCGGCTTGGAAGCTCGTGTAGCGGCTCTTGATGATGTGCCCCGGTCCGCGTTCCGACCATGTCTCGCGTTCGAGGTTCCAGTGGACGACGTGCCAGCCACCCGTGCCGAGCCCGAGCTCGACGGCTGTGGTGTTGACGACGACCCGATCACCCACGTTCACCGTGCCCGTCAGCTGCGTGAGCACATACGCACGCTCCGGGCCGTCGCCGAGATCGACATCGACGCGCTGCAACCCCGGCCGCTCGACGAGCAGCTGGGTCACCTTCCCCGACCGAAACGACGGCATGCGCCGAGGTTAGGGGCGAAACCCAGGAGGAGGGGCGGACGCCGCCCCGTCGGCGGCCGTTTCCGCCCAGACTCGCTACAGGGAAGAGATCAGCCGCTCGACGCGGTCGTCGCGCGCTTTGAACGGGTCCTTGCAGAGCACAGTGCGCTGGGCCTGGTCGTTCAGCTTCAGGTGGACCCAGTCGACCGTGTAGTCGCGTTTGCGCTCCTTGGCCCGTTTGATGAACGCGCCCCGCAGCCGCGCTCTGGTGGTCTGAGGAGGGCTCGTCACCGCATTCTCGATGTCCCTGTCCCGAACGGTCCGCTGCAGCTTCCCGCGTCGCTCGAGGAGGTAGTAGAGGGAACGCGCGCGCGTCACGTCGTGGTACGAGAGGTCGAGCAACGCGATACGCGGGTGCGTCAGAGGCAGATCGTGCCGCTTCCGGTACGCCTCGATCAGGTGGTACTTGATGACCCAGTCGACCTCGGTGTCGAGGGACAGCGGATCGTCCTGCAGACGGACCATGGCGTGCTCCCACATGCGCAACGCCTGCTCCTCGAGCGGTGTGAGTCCGCGGCGCTTGGCGAAGCGCAGCGCCCGGTTGAGGTACTCGGCCTGGATCTCGATCGCAGAGAGCTCGCGCCCGTTGGCCAGGCGCACCCGGCGGCGGCAGGTCAGGTCGTGGCTGATCTCGCGGATGGCGCGGATCGGGTTCTCGAGCGTGAGGTCACGCCACGGGCTGGCGTCCTCTTCGAGCATCCTCAGCACCACCGACGTGGCGCCGATCTTCAGGAACGTCGTGTATTCGCTCATGTTCGAGTCGCCGACGATCACGTGCAGTCGTCGGAAACGCTCGGCGTCAGCGTGCGGCTCGTCACGCGTGTTGATGATCGGTCGGGACCGGGTCGTGGCGCTGGACACGCCCTCCCAGATGTGCTCGGCCCGTTGACTGACGCAGTACATGGCCCCGCGTGCGGTCTGGAGGACCTTTCCCGCGCCCGCGTAGACCTGTCGAGTGACGAGGAACGGGATGAGCACGTCGGTGAACTTGGCGAAGTCGCCGTCCCGCTCGACGAGGTAGTTCTCGTGGCACCCGTAGGAGTTGCCGGCCGAGTCGGTGTTGTTCTTGAACAGGAACACCTCGCCCCGAATGCCTTCTTCACGGAGGCGTTGCTCGGCGCTGCGTACGAGACCTTCCAGAATCCGCTCTCCGGCCTTGTCGTGCACGACGAGGTCGTCGATCGAGTCGCACTCGGGCGTGGCGTACTCGGGGTGACTGCCGACGTCGAGGTAGAGCCGGGCGCCGTTCTCGAGAAAGACGTTGCTGGATCGACCCCACGAGACGACCCGCCGAAACAGGTAGCGCGCCACCTCGTCGGGACTCAGGCGACGCTGGCCGCGAAGGGTGCACGTGACCCCGTACTCGTTCTCGAGACCGAAGATTCGGCGCTCCACGTTCCTCCATTGTCGCAGTCGCAAACTCCGGCTTTGCGGCGACGGTCAGCAAAGCCGCCGTCCCAGCGGAGCGTACTGGCACGAGGGCGGCTTCCCGAGCCGGTGCGCCCCCGGTGCGCCGTAGGATCGCGTGCGTGGTGGGGATGCAACGGCTGACCTACGTGAGTGGATCGTTCTCGGCGCACGTCCTGCGGGCCCGTCTGCACTCCGAGGGGATCGAGACCGAGTTACGAGGCCCGGTCGACGGGCCATACCTGCTCACGGTCGGTGACATGGCCCGGATCGAGGTGTACGTCCCGTCCGATCAGATGGACGACGCGCTGCTCGTATTGCTCGTCGACGAGGTGGATGCCGCGCTCGCAGCTCCACGCGAGTGGGGTGGCACCCGGACGACACCCGGACCGTGGGCTCGAGGTGCGGCGCTGGCGTCGCTGGTCGCGGCGGTGGCCGCTCCGCTGATCCTCTACCTTCGCTTCGTCTGAGGCGGAGCCTAGGCGGCGAGCGTGCGTGCCAGCTCGTCGCCTTTGATCCGCCGGAACGCCCGTCCCGGCAAGCCGCGCTGGAGCGTGGCGACCTCGAGCTGGTCGGGCGTGAGCGGCTGCCCGTCGCTCTCCCCGAGTACGGACGCGCCGAACTTGATGGCGTCGGACGAAGAGAGCCCCGTCTGGTATCGAGCTTCGAGCATCTCGGCGATGCTCTCGGCCTGCCCGCCGAGGACCGTGTACCCCTCTTCGTCCTGCACCGTGCCGTCGTACAGGATGTGGAAGAGCTCGTCGTCTGCTTGGGTCTCCCCGACCTGGGCGACGAGGATCTCGACCTCGTACGGCTTCATCTCGTGGGTGAACACCTGCCCGAGCGTCTGTGCGTATGCGTTGGCGAGCGAGCGGGCGTTGACGTCCTCCCGTGAGTACGAGTACCCCCTGAGGTCCGCCTGCCGGACGCCCGCGATCTTGAGCATCTCGAACTCGTTGTACTTGCCGACGCCGGCGAACGCGATGCGGTCGTAGATCTCACTGGTCTTGTAGAGCGTGCGCGACGGGTTTTCGGCGACGATGACGATGCCGTCGGTCGCTTCGAGGGCGATGAGGCTGCGGCCGCGTGCGATGCCTTTGCGCGCGTAGTCGGCGCGGTCCTTCATGACCTGCTCGGGCGACACGTAGAAGGGCATCGTCATAGGCCCGCGCCCTCCTCACGCCCGCCGAGCAGTGCTTGGGCGCGCTGGCCGACCTCGTCGTCGGTCATACCCCGGTACCCGTCGCCGTTGATCACGGCGACGGTCGGGAAGATGCGCCGCACGAGGTCGGGACCGCCCGTCGCGATGTCCTCGTCGGCTGCCGCGAACAGCGCGCGCACCGCCAGGTCGGTGGCTTCATCCGCGCTGAGACCTTCGCGCCACTGCGCCTTGATCCAGTTCTTGGCGTGGACCCCGCCGGAGCCATTCGCCTGGAAGTCCGTCTCTTCGTACTTGCCGCCGGTCGGGTCGAAGCTGAACACCCGGCCGTTGCGCCGGCGCTCGTCGTACCCGGCGAACAGCGGCACCACGAGGAGCCCCTGGAGCGCGGCAGGGAAGTTGGCCCGAACCATCTGCGAGAGCTGGTTGGCCTTCCCTTCGAGCGAGAGGGGCTCGCCTTCGATCTTCTCGTAGTGCTCGAGCTGGGTCTGGAACAGACGCACCATCTCGGTCCCGGGCCCGGCAACCCCTGCGATCGCGACGCCCGAATAGCGGTCGGCGCGGAACACCTTCTCGATGCGCCGGCTGGCGATCTGGGTGCCCGCCGTTGCGCGCCGGTCACCTGCGAGCACGACGCCGTCCGCATACCGAATGGCGACGACCGTGGTGCCGTGCGTGAGCTCGAGCTGAGGTCCCTGGCTCCCCGATCCTTGGATCGATGCGGCACCGGCTCCTTCGGACGGACCGAGCCGGCGCAGCAACTCGACGAACGACGGTCCCGGGTCGAATTCGGGCCCGAACGCGGGAAGCGGGCGCTCGTTCATCGCCGAGCGAGCCTACACGGGCGTTGTGTCAGCGAACGCGGCCGAACAGTCGCCAGAACCGCAGTACACGCCGAAGCCGCCGGACGCGTCGCTCGTCGTCCATGCCTTGCAGCACTTCGGCCGACGGCAACCGATGCTGCGCCGCTGCCGCCTGGGCGTGGGCCCGGGCGTACTCCCCCGCCACCGGCCCGGGTGGAACTCCGCCAGCGGGAAGCCCGGGAAACGCCATACGCGCAGCTTACGCCGCACTCCCCCGCAACGCGAGCGCCCGCTCCCGGATCATGGCGGATAACACAGCGCGCTCCCGCGGACTGAGATGCGCCTCCTCGACATACAGCTGCGCGCGTGCGAGCCGTTCGGTGTCATCTTCGAACTGTCCGAGCCCCCCGTTGCAGTTGAAGCACAGGACGCCGCGGACGCGGTTCGTCGCGTGATCGTGATCAACGTGCTCAGGATCCGGTCTCCGGCAAATGGGGCAGACGCCTCCCTGGTCGCGAGTCATTTCGTCGACTTCCGCAGCGCCGATGCCATAACGACGCTTCAAGTGGTAATGCCGATTCCCTCCTTACAAACGCTCTTTGGTCTCACGTCCCCGCGCGTTGTGACACGGCTTGCAATACGCATGTCGGCCATCGCGCATCCGCTTGTTTCGCGGGAACTCTTCGAGAGGCTTGTATCTACCGCAGTCGGGACAGCGCTTCATGCGCTGATCGTACGTTTGGGGTGTGAGATCAACGATTCACGCACATAATGCGCGAATCATTGACCCCCTTTCTGGACATAGCTCTTTACGAAGTCCTCGGCGTTCTCTTCCAGCACCGAGTCGATCTCGTCCAGAAGATCGTCGAGCTCTTCCTTGATCTTCTCGCCTTGCTTCGGGGGCGCGAGGTCTTCGACTTCCTCTTCGACGCGTTCCTTCGGTGCCGGGCGCTGCTTGCGCTCTCGTTCGGGCATCGGGGTGACCTCCTACGACGCCAGCCGAGCAACCAGCTCGGCCGGGGTCGTGCACTCCTCGAACAACGACGCGACATGGGCCTGCGTTCCCCGCAGCGGCTCCATCATCGGGATGCGTCGGAGTGGATCGCTACCTACGTCGAGAATCAGGCTGTCCCAGTTGGCGGCCACGACCGCGTCGGCCCACTTGGCCAGGCACTGGCCCCGGAAGTATGCACGGGTGTTCGCAGGCGGTTCGGTCATGGCGGTTGTCACATCGGGCTCCTCGACCAACCGCTCGACCTTACCCGCCCGTACCAGCCGTTCGAACAACGACTTCTCGGTGCGCACGTCGTGGTACTGGAGGTCGAGCAGCGCCAGCTTCGGATCATCCCAGTCGATGCCGTCACGCTCGCGGTACGCGTCGAGCAGCTCCAGCTTCGTGACCCAGTCCAGCTGTCCGTTGAGCGTCTTCGGGTCGCGTTCGAGCCCGGCGAGCGTCGACTCCCACCGGGCGAGCACCTGCTGCCCGAGCTCCTCGCCACCACACGCCTCGAGTCCGACGTCGTCGGCGTACTTCTGGGCGAGGCGTAGGAACTCCCACTGCAGGTCGACGGCGGAAATCGTGCCTCCGTCGACGAGCTCGACCGTCGCCCGGAGCTCAGGGTCGTGGGACACGGCTCGCATCGCCGGCACGGGCGAGACGATCGAGTAGTCCTTGTCGATGAAATCGTCTTCGATCATCGCCAGCAGGACGGCGGTCGTTCCTACCTTCAGGAACGTCGCGACGTCACACAGGTTGGCGTCGCCGACGATCACGTGCAGCCGCCGGTACTTCTGCGGGTCGGCGTGCGGCTCGTCGCGAGTGTTGACGATCGGACGCTTCAGCGTCGTCTCGAGGCCTACCTCTTCCTCGAAGAAGTCGGCGCGCTGGCTCAGCTGGTAACCGGTGTGCGCGGTGCCGTTCTCCCCACCGACCTTGCCGGCGCCGGTGAACACCTGCCGGGTGACGAACCACGGCAGCAGGTGCCGAACCAGCGTGGCGAACGGGACCGCCCGGTCCACGAGGTAGTTCTCGTGGCAACCGTACGAGTTGCCCTTCCCGTCGGTGTTGTTCTTGTAGACGACGATCTCCTGTCCCGAGCCGAGGAGGCGTCTTGCCGCCTTCATCGAACGGGCGAGGATCCGCTCCCCCGCCTTGTCGGCGCACACGAGCTCGAGCACGTCGGCGCACTCCGGCGTCGAATACTCCGGGTGCGCATGATCGACGTAGTAGCGCGCGCCGTTGGTGAGGACGGTGTTGACGAGGTGGGTCTCGATCTCCGGCGGCGATGCTCCCTCGCGTGCGAAACCGCGGGCGTCACGGCCCGGTGACTCGTCCTCGAAGTCCCAGCCCACCTTGCGGTGCTCGACGTACGCGTTGATGAGCATCGACGAGGCCAGCACCGGGTTGGCGTCGGTCGCCCCACGGAGCGTGACGCCGTATTCGGTCTCGATCCCGCAGACCTTGGGCACGGCCACAGATTCAGCCTACCCGTATGCCCCTACTTCCCTTGTCCCCTCGCAAGGTGTGCTGGTCGCCGCAGGTCAGAGGTACTGCCCGGTGGTGACGCGCTCGATCTGCCGGCCACCGCCGGTGCCCTCGTCGTCGGCGAGCAGCGTGCGAACGAAGACGATGCGCTCGCCCTTCTTCCCCGAGATCTTCGCCCAGTCGTCGGGATTCGTCGTGTTCGGCAGGTCCTCGTGCTCGCGGTACTCCTGGCGGATGGCGTCGACGAGGTCCGCGCTGGAGATGCCCTTCTCGCCCCCGGCGATCTGCCGCTTGATCGACATCTTCTTCGACCGGCGCACGACGTTCTCGATCATTGCGCCCGAGGCGAAGTCCTTGAAGTAGAGGACTTCCTTGTCACCGTTCTGGTAGGTGACCTCGAGGAACCGGTTGTCCTCGTCGTCGTCGTACATCCTCTCCACCGCGGCGTCGATCATGGACGCCACCGCCTCCCGCCTCCCACCGTGCTTGGCGCTCTCCTTGTCGGAGATCGGCAGCTCGTCGTGCAGGTAGCGAATGAAGATCTGACGCGCCGCCTCCCGATCGGGACGCTCGATCTTGATCTTCACGTCGAGGCGGCCCGGCCGAAGGATCGCGGGGTCGATGAGGTCCTCGCGGTTCGAGGCGCCGATCACGATGACGTTCTTGAGGCTCTCGACGCCGTCGATCTCGGCGAGCAGCTGCGGAACGATCGTGCTCTCGATGTCGGAGGAGATGCCTGACCCGCGCGTGCGGAACAGCGAATCCATCTCGTCGAAGAAGACGATCACGGGCACGCCTTCCTCGGACTTCTCCCGAGCACGCTGGAAGATGAGCCGGATCTGGCGCTCCGTCTCGCCCACGTACTTGTTGAGCAGCTCCGGGCCTTTGATGTTGAGAAAGTACGAACGCGTCGCGCTGTCGCCGGTCTTCTCCGCCACGCGCTTCGCGAGCGAGTTGGCAACCGCCTTCGCGATGAGCGTCTTGCCGCAACCCGGCGGGCCGTAGAGCAGGATCCCCTTGGGCGGTTGCAGCTGGTGCTCCTGGAAGAGATCCGCGTACAGATACGGAAGCTCGACGGCGTCCTGGATCTGCTCGATCTGGTCGTCGAGCCCGCCGACATCGCGGTACGTGATGTCGGGGACTTCTTCGAGGATGAGCTCGTCGACCTCCGGACGTGGCAGCCGCTCCACCAGCACACCCGATCGAGTCTCCATCAGCAGGTGGTCGCCGGCGCGAAGTCGCTCCCCGAACAGTCCTGTCCCGAGCTCGCACACGCGCTCTTCGTCGGCCCGGCCGACTACGAGCGCGCGGCGCCCGTCCTCGAGCAGCTCCTTCAGGGTGACGACCTCACCCGCGAGATCGTGGCCGCGCGCGAGCACGACGTTCAGCGACTCGTTGAGCACGACCTCCTGGCCCCGCTGGAGCTCCTCGACGTCGAGCTCGGGGTGCAACGCGACGCGCATCTTGCGGCCGGCCGTGAACACGTCGACCGTGCCGTCGTCGTTCGACGCGAGGAACGTCCCATAGGCCGACGGCGGCATCGTGAGCTTCTCGACCTCTTCACGTAGCGCGCCGATGTGCTCGCGCGCCTCGCGCAAGGTGGCGGAGAGCTTCTCGTTCTGGGAGACGGCCTGAGCCAGCTGACCCTTGGTCTCGAGCAGGCGCTCCTCGAGCGTCCGCACCCGCTTCGGAGCGTCCTGCAGTCGACGGCGCAGGACCACGACTTCCTCCTCCAGCGCCTTCACCTGCTGCTGGAGCTCACCAACCTGGCGTTCGTATTCTCCGAGGCGTCGCTCGTGCTCGGAGGCCACGTGACCACCTCCCACTGCGGACGGGCACTCGCCGCGCACCCTACACCCGGGTTCTCAGGATCCCGGGGCACTTTGAGGCCTCAAAATTTACCCTATCGGCGCTTGACAAATTGACGGGATATCCTCGGTTCCGTACTCTGGTCGCGAGGGAAGGCTCAGCCGGGAAGGCTCAGCTGAGCAGCGGGACGGAACCACCCGAACCCGAACGACTTGCACAACTCTGAACAACCCTGAACGAGGAGACGGACGTCACGATGAAGGTCTGGATCGACCAGGACCTCTGCACCGGGGACGGCCTCTGTGAAGAGATCGCTCCCGACGTGTTCACGCTGCTCGACGACGGCCTCGCCTACGTGAAGGAGGGCGACAAGGTCTTCGACAAGCCGGGCGGGGCCGAAGGGCTCGCCAACGTGCCCGGTGGCATGGAGGAAGCTGTCATCGAGTCGGCCGAGGAATGCCCGGGTGAGTGCATCTTCATCGAGGTCGACTAGGACTCGCGCCCGATACACGAAATTCACAGGCCCGGGCATGCCGCCCGGGCCTCATCGCGTTCGTCTGGCGCCGTCGCAAGCTCCGGCTCTGCGGCGACGGTCGGCAAAGCGCCGTCGCCGCGTCAGCCTTCGGTGGCGTCGCCGCCCCATCCGGCCCTTGTCTTGGGCACAGCGTTGGTCACTGTCTGCGACGGGGACGTATAGAACTCGTTGTCATCGCCCTCGCCGGACATCCACCGGAACATGAACCCGACCGTTCCGACCGTGACCAGGGTTCCGCCGATGAAGGCCACGAAGAAGGCCACGGGCCCGTCTCGGTCCTAAGTAGCGGCTACTAAATCCTCAAGCGTCCTCGCTAGCCGACCAGGCAGGGGCCGGCGCCGACCGCCGATCGCCCGCCCGCGTTCAGCATGGGCACGAGCACGGCGTCGACCTCGGCACGGGTGAGCGCGTACGCCGTGGCGTCCTGGCCGGGGTCGATCGCGAACGCGACCCCCACGACGCGACCCGCCTGGTCCACCAGTGGACCGCCGGAGTCCCCGGGGGCGAGCTCGGCGGCGATGACGAAGACTTGCCGCCTCGTCCGCCCTGTGCGGTAGATGTCGGTGCCGGCCGCGTTCACGGTCTCGGCGATCCGCGCTGGCGAGATCACCAGGGGCCCACCGCCCGGATAGCCGAACACCGCACCGGCCACGCCATCCCTGCCGTCGGCCCGGGGCAACGCGAAGAGGCGGAGGTTGCGGATGCGCAGCACCGCGACATCGCGGCCCGGATCGAACGCGACCACGGTTGCCGCGAGCCGCCGGCCGTCGCTCGTTTCGACATGCGTGTTGCGCTCCCCCGCGACGGCGTGCGCGTTGGTGACGACGAGGTCCGGGCCCGCCACCCACCCGCTGCCGGCTTGGATCTGGTCGCAGGCTTCGCCCTCGACCCGGACCGTCGAGGACGCGACGCGCGCCGCGACGTCGGGAGCAAGGGCTTTCGTCGGCGGCGTGCCGACGTCGCCGGGGCCGTTGAGCCGGGAGAAGACCTCCGGGAACGGTCCTTCGGCGACGCTTCGGCCCAGCCGCTCGGCCTGTGGAGGTGGGTCGGGGGCGTAGCGATTGATTGCGCGGACGATCTGCGAGTCGCGGGCGGCGCGTGCCGGCCAACCTGACGCGCTCGTCAAGGCCGGTACGAGCAACCACACCGCGACGAGCACTCCGAGCACGCCGACGACGGCGCCACCGATGCGGTCGATGCGATGGACCCCGGCGCGTGCGGGAAGGCGGCGACGCAGCGCGATACCCACCGCGAAGCCCAACGCCTGGCCGGCGCTTGCGAGGAACAGGAAGAAGGCGAGCGCAACGAGAAGCCGTGTCGCGGACGGCTGCGAGCTCAACGTGTCGAGCACGTCGTCGACGAAGGCGACGGCGAGCGTGACACCGATCGCAAGCCCGACCCAGGACGCGACTCGTGCCACGAACCCGAGCCGGTACCCGAAATAGCCCGCCGCGGCCGTCGCCGCGACGACGACGACGTCGAGGACGTTCACTCGCCGGGAACGAGCAAGCGCGCGTGGGTGAGGAACCCGGTGTGGGCGACCATCCGGTGATCAGGACGGACCGATTGGCCGTCGACGTGCCAGTGACGTTCGAGCACCTCGAGCGTGTCGATCATGCCGAACGCCGACGAAGCCAGCTCCTCGCACAAACGCGCGACCTGGCCGATCGTCGGGAGGTACGAAAGCAGGATGCCACCCGGCCGCAGCGCGGCCTCGGCGTGCTTGACCGCACGCCACGGTTCGGGAAGGTCCAGCAACACCCGGTCGAGTTCGTCGATCTCGATGCCCCCGTAGGTGTCGCGGACCTCGATGTCGAGCGGCACCTCGGGGCCGAGAAAGCCTTCGATGTTCCGCCGGGCACGTTCGGCGAAGTCGCCCCGGATCTCGTATCCGGTCACGTGGCCGGTGGGACCGATCGCGCGCAAGACGGTCATGGTCAAACCGCCCGAACCGATGCCGGATTCGAAGACCCGGGCACCGGTGAACAGGTCGGCGAGGACGAGAATCGGACCAAGGTCCTTCGGGTAGATGACCTGCGCGCCTCGCGGCATCTTCAGGACGTACTCCGCCAGCGTGGGACGCACCACGATGAGCTTCGTGCCGAGCGAGGTGCGGACGGTGACGCCTTCCTCCTGACCGATGATCGCCGAGTGCGGTACGACTCCGGCGTGCGAGTGAAAGCTGCCGCCCTCGGTCAACGTGACGAGGTGCCGGCGGCGCTTCGAGTCGACCAGCAGCACACGATCACCGGCGGTGAATGGACGGCGCATGGCGCTATCGGCGCTCGCGCGGCCTGATGTCGACGGACTCGGCGATCGCGCCGACGCGGTCACGCAGCCGGCAGAACGCGCAGACGTCGCCCGTCGTCGGTGAACCACAAATCGCGCACGTCTGCAGCGACGCTCGTTCGTCGTCGGCGTCGTCGACGAAGCGGTCGTGCGCCCGTTCGATGAACCCGAACAGGAACGAGGCCTTGGCACCGGGCGAGCGGTGCTCCAGCGCGTTCAGCACGTCCTTGTATCCCAGGTGCCGGTTCCCTTCGGCCATGGGGCACTCTTCGACCTGGTACTCGATGCCGCGCAGGACGCAATACGCTGCCGTCTCGCGTTCCGCCAGCCGGTACAGCGGCTTGACTTTCCGTGCGAAGCCAGGGGCCTCGGGCAGAACCGGATGCTGCCGGCCCAGATAACCGGCCTCCCACCGGAGGACGTTCCCGAGCAGCACCGCCGCCTCGTCGTCGAGGTTGTGACCCGTCGCGACGACGTCGTAGCCACGCTCGACCGCCACCGCGTTGAAGAGGTGACGTTTCGACAGGCCGCAGGCGCCGCACGGCGCGCGGTGGGTCGCGGCCGCCGCGCCCGGAACGTCGTACCCGAAGTCGGCCGCCAGGTCGACCTCGTGCAGCTCGAAGCCACGGCCGTGGGCGAACGCCCGCGCCGCCGTGCCCGAGTCCTCGGAGTACTCGCCGATGCCAAGGCCCAGGTACAGACCGTCGGCGTCGTAGCCCAGGTCGACGAGGAGGTCCCAGAGCGCCAGGGAGTCCTTGCCACCGGAAACCGCCACGAGGACCCGATCGCCGGCGCGGATCATGTCGTGGTCGGCGATCGCCCGCCGAACCTGCTCGCGGCAGTGGTGGAGAAAGTGCGGGCGACAAAAGGCGGCGTTGTGCCGCCGGATGTCGATCACCGCCGGGCCTCGGCAAACGCGGCATTTCATGTCGCGCCCCCCGAAGTCACCGGCCGGATCTCCACGACGTCGGCGTCGGCGAGACGCGCGTCCCGTGTGACGAGGGTGTCGCCCTGGATCACGAGGACCGACTCGGGATTCAGGTCCAGCCGATCGAGGAGCGCCGACACGGTGAGCGGTCCGGGCACCTCGACTTCGCGCCGCGGGTTGCGCAGCACCACCTTCACGGCCTCCCAGGCTACTGAGGGTGCTTAGCGTGCAGGCTCCGCGTTCTCCTCGGCTTCCGGCGGAATCGTGCGAATCTCGAGGCGCTCACCCGGTTCGAGTTCCGCCTGATACACGAGCTCGGGTTCGTCGGTGAGCGCGCGACGGACCAGCTCGAGCGCGCCGGCGGTGATGCCGGTCAGCAGCCACGGTCGTGAGCCCTCGCGCAGCCCGCGGCGCAGGCCGGTGCGCGCGATGCGCACGAGCACGCTCATACCCGCCGCACCTCGACGATCGTGCTGCGCTTGCGGCCCTTGCGCCGGCCCAGCAGGTAGGCGACGAGGACCAGCAGCACACCCCCGGCGACGACCGCGGCAATCCCGACGCCCTTGGCCTTCTGCGCTCCGGGTTCCGTTGCGCCACGCAGTTCCTGGAACTTCGCTTCCAGATCGGCCCGCGTGACCGGCCGGTCGACCCCGGGGCGTGTTTGTGAACGCGTATCGCTCATCGGTGGGAGTCCCTTCGTTCGCGCCGGTCACGCCCTGCACCGCGCGCTTGCCACGTGATCAGGGCGCCGACGAGTAGCGCGACGAACACGATGCCATAGGGCGCCCACGACCAGTTGCCGCTAAAGGTTGTGCCGGTCTCGTCCTGCAGGGCGCGCAGCGCCGAAGCGGCGAGGAGCAGCACTCCGAACCCGAGCAGCAGCGCCCCGAGCAACCCGAAGACGATGTAGCGCCCCAGCTGCTTGAGCGGGACGACCGTCTCCTGCCGGAAGTACGCGACGATCAGCTCCCACAACTCGCGCAGTACCTGCGGGAGCGGCGCCGTCTGATCATCGGTCGGGCTGGGCGCCCTCTCGTTCACGATCAGTCCTCCGGTTTGCGTCGGCTGGGGGCGGATTGTCCCCGCCGCCGTGGTAGCCAGTCAACGGGCGACTGCAGCCCCCGGCGGCGTGGGCGTGGGCACGAGTTGATCGGCAGGCGGCGCCTCGGGGAACGCGCCGATGATCTCCGCGACTCGTGACCGGAACGCGATGCCATTTCCTTCGCTGAAGTTCCCATTGGCGATGAAAGCGAAACGCACCGAGCGCCCGACGTCGATGAGCGCCGCTAACCCCGTGACGCCCTGCAGAGAGCCGGTCTTGCCCCGGAGCTTCCCGGTCAGCACCGACCCCCGCAGCTCGTCCTCCAACGTGCCGCTCTGCCCGGCGACGGCAAGACCTTCCCAGAGGGCGCGGAACTCCGGTCGCGCGCCGAACGTGAATGCAGACAGCAGCGTCGTGCATGACATGCGGTCACCGCGATCGAGGCCCGAACCGTCGACGAGCACGAGCCCGTCGACCGGGATGCCGAGCTCGCGCAACCTGTCGCTGGTGACCTTCGTGCCCGCTGCCGTCGTGCCTTGACCGGCGACCTTGACACCGAGCTCCCGCGTGACGAGCTCGGCAGCGAGGTTGTCGCTGACGTGCAGCATCGACGCGACGAGATTGGACAGCGGCGCCGACTGGATCGTCGCGACCGTCGGCGCCTCACCGGGCGCGTTCGAGTGGCCGGGCAGGCCGCCGACGGCGACGCCGCGGTCGTTCAGCAGGCGGGTGAGCTCCCCGGCGGCGAACACCGTCGGGTCGTCGACGGGCACCGGCCTCGGTTTGAACGCGCTGAATCCATGGTTGACCGTCAGCGCACCCAACGGACCGACCTGCCCGTCGGTGCGGTACGTGTCCGTCCACGTCGGGAGATACCGCAATGGCTCGTAGCGCGAGTCGTCGCCCTGGATGCCTCCCGGGATGCTTCGGACTCCTGCCGCGACGATCGAGTCGGCGAGTGTGGCGAGCGAGGTCGTGACCGCGTCCCTCGTCTTCGGCTCCGACGCCAACAGCGCCTGGAACTCGGGAGTGGCGAGCCCGGGGTCGCCCGACCCGACGAGCCACAGACGTTGCACGCTGCCGTTCGCGGGAGCGGCGGGCGCGACGACCTTCGTCTCGTACTTAAAGTCCGATCCGAGCGTGCTCAGCGCCACGAGAGCAGTGGCGAGCTTCTCCGTCGATGCCGGTGCCATGGCCGCGTCGGCGTTGCGGGCCGCGATCATGCCTGCACCCGTTGCCACGGCGAAACAGCTCTGGCTGCCACCGATCTGCCCATCGAGGCGTGCCTGCAGGTGTTGTGCGCCGACGGCGTCGACCAGCGGCTGCGGCACCCGCCGCGGCGACCACAACGGCGTTGCAAGACGCGACGACGGTGTTGCGGCGGGCGCGCCGTCCTCCCGCAGGCCGAAGTACGCGCAACCGGCGGCCGTAGCGACGAGAACGAGCGCGAGTATCCGCCGCCCCGCGACGGCGCCGGGGCTCACAGACCTCTCCGCTGCCGGTAGCGCGCGTAGCGCCAGAGGTGTGCGAGCGCGGTCACGGCACGGTTCGACGACGGGTAGCAGAGCCGGCCTGTTGCACGAACCGTGCGCGGGCCCGGGTTGTCGGGGTCGGCGACGGCGAGCTCGGTGGCCGTGAGGATGGGCTTCCCGGTGGCGTCCGAGATGTCGGCGGCGGCGCGCGCGAACCGCTCGTCTTGGCGCTCGTGGTAGGCGACGATGCGGTCGAGTCCGTGCTCGGGATAGAAGCGGCCGGTGCGAAGCAGACGGGCCTGGTTCGACTGGATGCCGAGCCCGAGGTAGACGACGGCGTCGACGGCGTCGTGGGTGGCGATGAGCTCCATGACCTCTGGGATCGTGTCACGCGTCTCGGCGCCGGCGAGGTCGACCGGGTTGTTGCGACTCCAACGGGGCGGGAGCTTGGCGTCGATCGCGGCGCGCAGGTCATCGGGCAGCGCCACCAGCTCCAGTCCGGCCCGGGCGATCGCGTCGGCCGTGACCACGCCCCAGCCGCCCGCAGTCGTGAGCACCGCGACGCGAGGGCCGCGCGGCAGCGGCTGGGTCGCGAACGTGGCGGCAGCCTCGAACGCCTCCTCCACCGTGGCGGGGCGGGTGACCCCCGCTTGGCGGCACATTCCGTCGAAGATGCGCTCGTCGGACGCGAGTGCACCCGTGTGGGACGCCGCCGCTCGCTGGCCGCCGGCCGTCGTGCCTCCCTTCAGCAACACGAGGGGCTTGCGCCGGGCGACGGCCCGGATTCGCTCGAAGAAGACCCTGCCTTCGGTGACGCCCTCGACGTAGGCGAGCGCGACCGCGGTTTCGTCGTCGTCGCCGTAGTACTCGAGGAAGTCCGGCACCGTCACCGCCGCCGCGTTCCCAGCCGAAATGGCGCGGCTCACACCGACACCGGTCACGCCGGCGTAGTTCTGGAACGACGAGACGAAGTTCCCTGACTGGCTGACGATGGCGATACGCCCGGCCGGCGGGTACGGCGCGACGATCTGCGCGCACAGCGACGCCGGCGTCGAGACGACGCCCTGCCCGTTCGGGCCAACGAGCAACACGCCCAGATCGTGCGCGGTTGCCACGAGCTCGCGTTCGGCGGCGCGGCCGTCCTCCCCGGCCTCGCCGTACCCCGCCGACGTGACGAACGCGGCGCGCACGCCCTTCGACGCGCACGCTTTCAGCAGATCGAGGTTCACAGAAGCCGGTGTGCACACGAACACGAGATCCGCCGCTCCTTCGGGCAGCTCGTCGATCGACGTCAGGACACGCCGGCCGAGGATCTCGCCACCTTCCGGATTGGTCGCGAACACCGTGCCCGGGTAGTCGTGCCGAAGGATGTTGTGCAGCGCGACGAAGCCGAACTTGCCCGGGTGGCTCGATGCGCCGGCCACGACCACGCCACGCGGCTCGAACAATGCCCGCCACTGCTCGGCCGAGGGTGCGCTCACGCCGAGACCTCCACCAGCGCGTCGACGGCGACAGGCTTGCCGTCCACGACGACGAGCGGGTTCACGTCGACCGAGACGACCTCGGCGTGCGTTTCGGCGAAGCGAGAAAGCGCGAGCACGATCTCCGTCACCGCGGTGCGGTCGACAGGAGGCTCGCCCCGGAACGGCCCGAGCAGCGCCTGCCCCTCGAGTTCGTCGAGCATCTCCTCGGCGTCGACGAGTTCGACCGGCGCGAGCCGGAACGCCACGTCGCCGATGGCCTCGGCGGCCACGCCCCCGAGGCCGACCATGACACACGCTCCGAACTGCGGGTCACGATGCACGCCTGCGATGAGCTCGCGACTACCGCGGGCGAGCGGTGCGACGAGGACACCCACGGCGCCGTCGTCCGGCCTCGCGGCGGAAAGGAGCGAGTTCGCCGCGTCATTCACGTCGTCGTCTCCTCGCAAGCCAAGCCGCACGAGCTCGCGTTCCGTCTTGTGTGTCACACCTTCTCCGCACAGTTTCAGCACCACGGGGTGATCGGGCGCTCCGACTTCTCGCGCCGCCGACACTGCATCCGCCGCGTTCGTCACAACTCGTTCCTCGAGCACCGGTACGCCGACCGACGCGAGCAGACGCTTCGAGTCGTATTCGGAGAGGCTGCGGGTGGCGGTGTCGGTCACACCGCGGCGGCCCGACCCTGCCAGTACTCGTCGCGCAGGACGCGCTTGAGGAGTTTGCCGGCGTCGGTACGCGGGAACTCATTTCGGAGCTCGTATTGCCGGGGCCGCTTGTAGCGCGCCACTCGCGACTCGACGAAGGCGCGCAGCTCCTGGAGGTCCATCGACTCGCCCGGCTTCGCCTGGATCACCGCGTACACGCTTTCACCCCATTCCTCGTCGGGGATGCCGAACACGGCGGCGTCGAGCACCTGCGGGTGCGCGTAGAGGACGGCTTCCACCTCCGCCGGGTAGATGTTCACCCCGCCGGAGATGATCATGTCCTTCTTGCGATCGCAAATGTAGAGGTAGTCCTCGTCGTCCCGGTACGCGACGTCGCCGACAGACTTCCATCCGTCGTCGGACAGCTCGGCCAGCTGCTCCTCGGTGCCGTGGTATCCGTCCATCGCCAACCCGGTGCGGATGAAGAGCTCGCCGGGCTCACCGACCTCGGCGTCGGTGCCGTCGTCCTTCACGAGCTTCACTTCGATGCCGCCGTAGACCTTCCCGCACGAGCCCGGCTTGCGCAGTTGGTCGGCGGGCTTGAGCACGGTCACGATCCCGAGCTCCGTCGACCCGTAGACCTCGTACAGGAAGCCGTCGCCCAGCTTCTCGACGATCTCCTGCTTGAGTGCGTACGGCACCGGTGCCGCGTTGGCGATCAGGCACCGCATCGACGACAGGTCAGCGCGGTCGAGCTCGCCGGCCGGGAGGCTGACCAACCGTTTGAGCTGCGTGGGCGCCGAGAACGTGTTCGTGACCCGGTGCTCCTCGACCAGACGCAGCCAGGCAGTCGGGTCGAATTTCCGCAGGATGACGATGGGATTGCCGAGCGTGTGGCTGATCACAGCGAACGCGAGCGGACCGGAGTGGTAGAGCGGACCGGTCGTGATGTGCACCTCTTCTCCGGGTCGCAGCCCCAACTCGCCGAGCAGCGCGCCGACGATCACCGGATCGGTCGTCGTCCGAAGGGCGCCCTTGGGCTTCCCGGTGGTGCCCGACGTGTAGAGCATCTGTGCGCCAACGGTGTCCGCGTCGCCGGTCTCTTCGTCGGCCGGTTCGCTGTCGGGCTCGGCGGCGATGACGTCGTCCCACGCTTCGAATCCGCGCAGGGCGTCGCCCCTGTAGGTGACCACCGCGCGGACCTTGGGGATGCGGTCGCGAATCTCGGCCACGAGCGGCGCCTGTTCGGCGTCGACCACCACCAGCGTGGCATCCGAGTTGTCGATTACGTACTGCATCTCGTCCGCGTTGAAGCGGTACGACAGCGGGACGGCGATCTGGGCTGCCTTGCGTGCGGCGTGGGTCGTCGCCATCACCTCGAGCGAGTTCGGGCCGCACCAGATGAGCCGCTCGCCCCGCCGCATGCCGAGGGCGCGGAACGCGTGTGCCAGCCGGTTCACCATGGAGTTGAGCTCGGCGAACGACACCACCATCGGGCGCCCGGCGTCCGTACCGTCGACGATTACCGCGACGCGGTCACCACCGGCATCGGCGTGCAACCGCAACAGATCCGGCGTCGAACTCATCGAAATCCCCCGTAAGGCGGTCGGTAGCCTACCGAAGTGGCTCGACCGGTCCCGTTGCGCGGTGTCATCGAAGGCTTCTACGGCCCGCCCTGGTCGCCCGAGGCGCGAGTCACCGTGCTCGAGTTCGTGGCGGAGCGTGGCATGAACGCCTACGTCTACGCGCCGAAGAGCGATCGGAAGCACCGAGATCACTGGCGCGACGCGTACGACTCCGACGAATCCGCGCGCTTCGCGCAGCTCGCCGAACGCACGAGCCGTGTCGGCAGCCGGTTCGGGTTCGCGCTGTCACCCGGGCTCGACATCGACTACCGCGACGAGCGCGATCGCCGTGCGCTAGTCGAGAAGCTGGCGCCGCTGCTCGACCTCGGGGTCGAATGGGTCGTCCTCGCGCTCGACGACATCCCCAGCCGTCCCGGGCTGGCAACAGATCAGGCGGAATTGACCAGCTGGCTTCACGAAGCCTTGCGCGCCCGTCGGGACGACACGCAGCTGACGCTGGTACCAACGGAGTACGTGGGCACCCGGCCGTCGTCGTACCTCGGCAGCCTCGCCGCCGGCCTTCCGCCCGAGGTCGACGTCATGTGGACCGGGCCCACCGTCTGCTCTCCGGTCATCCGCGCCGACGACGCCCGCCGCTGGGCCGCTGCGCTCGGTGGGCGCCGACCGCTCCTCTGGGACAACTACCCGGTCAACGACGGGACGATGGAGCGTTCTCTGCACCTCGGTCCGTACCGCGGACGCGATCCCCAGCTCACCGACGAGATTGGCGGAGTGCTGTGCAATCCCATGCTCCAGGCGCACGCGTCGCAGGTCGCGCTGGCGACGGCGGCCGACTTCCTGTGCGCGCCGGAGCGCTACGATCCCGAGGCGTCTTGGGCCGGCGCCGTGACTGCGGTTGGTGGGTCACGCGCGCCGGCGCTCCGAGCGCTCGCGGCCGCTTGCGCCGACGGTCCGCTTCTCCCGCCCGAGCACCTCGAAGCGCACGCGCTTGTCACCGCCCTCGACGACGCGGCCGACAGCCCCAACTGGCCCGACACTGTGATCGCGCTGCGCGACCATCTCACTGCCGCACGCGACGCGCAACGCGCCTGGGCTGACGCACCGGACGATCCGCTCGCCGTCGAGATCCAACCCTGGCTCGCCCGCGCCGCCGTCGAAGCCGAGGCGGGGCTCGCGTCGCTGCGCCTTCTTCAGAACGTCAGACCGGTTGCTCGCCGGGACGACGATGGGCGCGGGAAGGTCGCGGTGCCGGACGCGGAAGCCGCCATGCTCCACGCCTTCGCGCTGCTGCTCGCATGGGCCGAGGCCCGACGCGGTGATCGCGTCGTGTTCGGTCCTCGCTTCGCCGTGTACCCCGCGGTCGTGCAGCTGGGCGGCGGCGAGGACGCCCGGCCTGGCCTCGACGTGGATCTCGCGCTGGTCGAGGGCCAGTCGGCAATCGATCGGCTCTGCCGGCTGGCGCTGCACCGGTACCAGGAGTGGACACAGCGAAAGCCGGGTCCCCTCGAAGTCACGGTCGACGGCACACCATTGCCGCTCGCGCCAGACGCGACATTTCATGCCCCCGACGGAAGCACAGTGATCGTGCAAGACGCGACCGGCGTTACAGCACTCCGAGCGCCGACGCAGGGGCCGCCGTTCCCCGACAGCCGGCTCGACTGACCGGTCACGTCCCGTGCTGTCGGTGGTGATGCCAGCCCACAACGAGGCCGGATATCTCGAAACCGCAGTGACCGAGGTCCACGAGGGCTTGAAGGCACGCGGACTCGCCTTCGAGTTGATCATCGTCGAGAACGGGTCGACTGACGACACACCCGAGATCGCGCGCCGGCTCGCCGCCGACTACGAACGCGTGCGCGTGTTGTCTCGCCCGGTCGCGAACTACGGCGCCGCGTTGCGGGAGGGTCTCACCGCATCACGAGGCGAGTTCGTGGTCACGTTCGATGTCGACTACTACGAGTTCGGTTTCGTCGACGAAGCGCTCGCGCTGCTGGAGTCCGGCGACGACGCGCCGGTCATGGTCGTAGCGTCGAAGCGCGCGCCCGGTTCGCGCGACGAGCGTCCGTGGCCGCGCCGGTTCGTCACCGCTGTGTTCAGCTGGCTGCTGCGCGCCGGCTTCTCACTTTCGGGCTCCGACACCCACGGGATGAAGGCGATGCGGCGCACGGCCGTCGAGGAGCTCGTCGTGTGGTGCCGGTTCGCGTCCGACTTGTTCGACACCGAGCTCGTGATCCGGACCGAGCGCGCCGGGCTCCGCGTCGCCGAGCTTCCGGTCCGGGCCCAGGAGCGCCGGCCGTCGCGCACGCCGATCTGGCGGCGCGTGCCCCGGACGCTCGTCGGTCTGGTGCTGTTGCGCATCACACTCGGGCGAGGACGGCCCCGCCGGTGACACACGTCGTCGCCGCGGACGGGCTGGTCACGGCGGGCACGCCCCAGCCAGGATGGGTCGCGATCGACGAGCGCGTGATCGTCGACGTCGGATCGGGAGCGCCGCCGGCGGGCGCGCTGGATCTCGGCTCGGCGCTGCTCGCCGCAGGATTCGTCGACCTTCAGGTCAACGGCGTCGGTGACGACGACTTCGCCGCCGCGGACCAAGCCGGGTGGCGTCGCGCCGGGAGGGACCAGGTCGAGCACGGTGTCACCGCCTACTGCCCCACGCTCGCGACGGCACCACTCGAGGACTATCCGCCTGTTTTGGCACGCGTGCGTGAGGCGCAGCTCGACGCGCAGGATCATCCGCTGCCTGCGATCATCGGCGTCCACCTGGAAGGTCCCTTCCTCGGTGGTGCCCCCGGGGCGCATCCCGTTCCGCTGCTTCGAACCGCTGACTGCGAATGGTTGCGCGACGTGCTCGACGCCTTCCCCGGTCTCGTCACCGTTGTGACGCTGGCTCCCGAGGCCGATCCCGACCTCGCCGCCACCGGGTTGCTGCACGGCCGGGGCGTCAGGGTTTCGCTGGGTCATTCGACGGCCACCTACGAGGACGCGCTCGCCGCCGCGGACGCCGGCGCAAGCCTCGTGACGCATTTGTTCAACGGCATGGGACCGCTGCATCACCGCGCCCCTGGGCT
>JBKOWY010000119.1:0-8890 GCA_046724655.1 Actinomycetota bacterium | reverse complement strand
GCTTCACACGCGCACCGAACGCCGCGCTCGCCTGGTCCACGAACGCGGCCGTCACGCCGGCGCCGCCACTCGAGATCAGCCGCAAACTCTTGACCCGTTCGGGCGTGAACTCAGCGGCTGACATCAGCGCGACGAAGAACGCCGGCGGCCCGATCATGAACGTGATGCGCTCGCGCTCGATGACGTCCAGGGCGACCTGCGGGCTCCACTTGGCCATGAGCACGGCCCGCATGGGCAACACACCCGGGATGAGCACCGCGTTCAGCAGGCCGGAGACGTGCGCCAGGGGCGCCGGCATGAGGATCGAATCACCCGGACTGAGCTCGTGCGCGCCGATCATGACGCGCGCCTTGTACGCCAACCCCCGCTGGGTGTGCAGCGCCGCCTTCGGCTCGCCGGTCGAACCCGACGTGAACAGCGCTGCCGCCAGGTCACTCGGGCGTGCCGCCGACCGCGTGACGGGCGCGCCCGCGTCGAGCAGCTTCGAGAAGCGTGCGCTCGCGCCCCGCACCTCGTCGGGCGGAAGCCAGACGCGCGGGTCGAGCGCGGTGAGCATCCGCTCGACCTCGGCCGGTCCGGCGTGATGATGGATAGGCGCCGCGATCGCGCCGAGCCTCCAGCACGCCCGGTAGAGGACGACGGCCTCGTGCCAGTTCGGCGCCTGCCACGCGACGACATCGCGCTTCCGGACACCGGTGGCTCGGAGACCACCCGCCAGCGCGGCGACCATCTCCTCGAGCGTGGCACCGTCGAGCCGGACACCGGCCGAGTCGTCGACGACGAGGTCGCCGTGCGCGCGACGGGCAGCGCCGGACACGAAGTCGTCGAGCGAGCTGATGTCCCACGGCCCGCCCGGCGCCTGGTACTCGCGCGCCCGCGGGTGGCGGTACGTCGGCCGCAGGATCAAAACACTCAGGGGCCGGCGAGCGGGTTGCGCCAGCCGGGGCTCGCGCTCGTGGCGCCCTTCACGACCTGCGAGCCGATGTAGTTGCGCTGGATCTCGACCGTGCCGGCGCCGATGCACAGCCCGCGGATGTCTCGGTAGGCGCGCTCGACCGGGTACTCGCGGCTGTAGCCGTAGCCGCCGAGGAGCTGGATGGCCTCGTCGCACACGAACTTCGCCGCCAGGTTGGCGGCCGCCTTGGCCATGGCCGTCTCGAGCGCAGGCGGGGTCCCACCCGGTCCCGCGAGGTGCAGCGCTCGCAGCAGCTGGAGCCGGGCACCGTCGAGCTCGGTCGCCATGTCGGCCACCTTCCACCGCAGGCCCTGCAGCTCGGCCAGCGGCCGGCCGCCCACCACGCGCTCGTTGATATATCGCACCGCGTACTCGAGCGCGCCCTGCGCGGCGCCGATGCACATGGCGGCGTTCCCGCACCGCTCGTGGTTCAGGTGCGAGATCAGCGTCTTGAACGCCTCGCTGTTCGAAGGATCGCCCTCGAGGAGCACGTCCTCGGGCGCGATGTACACGTCGTCGAAGGCGAGCTCGGCCTCGCTCGTGCCCCGCAGCCCCATCTTCATGTGCGTTCCCGCACAGGTGACGCCATCCGACCGCAGATCGACCACGACGGCGCCGATGCCCTTCGATCCCTCACTGCCCGGGAACCGGCACCACACGAGGCACGCGGCCGCCTTGTGCCCACCGGTGACGTAGTTCTTGTACGCGTTGAGCCGGTACCCGTCGCCGTCGGGCGTGAGCCGTGCGCGCATGTGATTGACCGCTGAGCCGGCCTCGCTCTCGCTGATGCCGATGCAGAACAGCCCGTCACCCGACGCGGCGACCGGGAGCCATCGTTCCTTGAGCGCGTCGCTGCCGAGATGCTCGATCGCCCGGGGCGGCCCGTTGTAGATGAGCTGGACGAGAATCGCGCTCGAGACATCCACTCGGGCGAGCTCCTCGAGTGCGATCGCAGCCTCGATGTCGCCCATGCCCATGCCGCCGTACTTCTCGCCGACGGTGATCCCGAACAAGTCGGCCTTGCGCAGCGCGTCCCACGATGCGTCGGGGAACTCCTCGGTCTCGTCCCAGTGGCGGGCGTTCGGGGCCAGCTCGCGCTCTGCGACGTCGCGCGCGAGCTTCCGCAGCGCCTGCTGATCCTCGTTCTCCGCGAAGGGATCGACGCCCGAGGCGTGCGTTGACATTGCTGACAGGGTAGTCAGGGCTGCCGTTATGTCAGGGCTCCCGGCGGCGCAGCCCGCGCCGCGAGTGTCTTGCGCCGCAACTCTTTGATCTGCGCGGGGCTCAGCCGCTCGCGCAAGCTGCCGGCCCATGGCCGCAGGTCGTAGAACAACAGCCGACCATCGGGGCTGACCTGCGGAGCCTGACTGAGGGTCGCGGTGTAAGCCTGCTCGATCCGCACGCCCTGGTCTTCGTAGCCGGCCCGGTCGATCATGAGCCCGGTGAATCCGACCGCGGTCAACGCGTCCAGCGCGTCCGCCGGCGCCAGACGCACGAGCGCGCCCTGCCAATCGCCTTCGCGGCCGCGCACCGAGCCCCAACTCCACCGAAGCGAGTCGGCGTGCAACCACCCCCGTACCTGATCGTACGGACCGGTCCCGACAATCATCCCGGCTTCGGGGAAGAAGACGTAGGGCATCTCGAACACCGCCGCTCCCCGGCCGAGCTCTTTCTCGATCCCGTGCATGAACACGTCGTCGCTGTCCCAAGCGCGTTCGAGCGCCTTGTAGTCGGGGACGTCGGCCCCCGACGTCTGGTCGAAGAGGCCCACCGCGAGCACCGCGAGGCACACGACACTGGCGAGGACCGCTCGGCCTTGCCAGCGACGAAGGCGCGCGACAAACCACTCGAGCCCGAACGCCGCCGCCACCAGCGCGAAGAATGCGATGAATATGGAGATCCGGTTGTACGAACGGATGTACCGCACACCGATCGCGGAGATCAAAAGCGAGATCCCGCTCACCGTCGCGACGACCAGGGCGACCACGGTGAGCAACCCCAACCGCTGCAGGATCTCCGTCCGCGTCCCGAGCGAAGGAGGACTGCGTCCCGGCGCGTCGGTACGGCCGCGTCGGAGCAGCCGGCTCAGCGTGAACACGATCAGCCCGACGAAGCCGGCCGCGCCGACGAGGCCCAGCTGCTGGCCCCGCTCGGAGTCGCGCACCGGGCTGAAGCGATCGCTCTTACGTTGGGCGTCGGCGAACGCGTCGATGCGATGGTCGACGCGGGGGAGCACGAGCTCCGCGATCCGGAGACCGTTGACCTCGGTCTCCGAGATCCCCCGCGGGATCGCCTGGTCATTCTGCCCATGCGGCACCCAGTAGAGGAACGACGGCGACAGATTGAGCAGGAGCACCACGAGGACGATCCCGGCGGCGACCGCGCCGGACGCGACCCGCCGCCAGCTGCGCCGCGCGATCAGATCGGCCACGACGGCCGCCCCGAGCAAGAGGACGGCGAAGAACGCGTAGTACGGACCGGTCGAACCCAGGGCCGCACACGCCAGGAACCACGGCAATGCGCGGCGGCTCCAGACGGCCAGCCGCCACCTCGGCTCAGGGGAATCTCGACGCGCCGTGAACGGAGGATCGTCCGACAGCACCTGCAGGATCACCAGCGTCGCGATCGGAACCATGAAGTATCCCGACAGCAGCAGGTGAGCTTCGCCGCGAGCGAAGTGGTACGGAAGAAAGCTGTACAGGATGGCGATCACCGCAGCGATCAGACGCGAGACGCCGAGCCTCCGGAGCACGAACCACGCCGCGAGCGCCACCGCGACGAACGTGAAGATGTAATACACGTTCACGGTCAGCACGGCGTCGCGAAGCACGAAGCCCAAGCCGCGCAGCAGCGCCAGTTGGAGGTTGTCCCCGCTCTCGGGGTTGTCGTAGAGCTGGAGGCTGAACGGCCACCCGAGGTTCGGGATCCGCAGGTACGAGCCGTGATCGACCAGTCCCTTGGTGAGCATGAGGTAGTACGGCGCGTCCGGGGCGTACGCGAGCGGTGGCTCGTTGGCCGCGTTGTACACAAACGGGACGCGGAAGTTCGCCTGCCAGAGACGAAGCGTCAGGACGATCAGCCCGACCGTGGCCAGCGCGACGCCGGCGGCGTCGACGAGCGGTGCCGGCAACCGGAATCGCCGGCCCGGACCCGCGGCGCTCGCGGTCTCGACGACGTCGGACCGTTCAGCGGTCGTGCTGGTCGCAGGCGGCACCGGCCGACGGTAGCCTGACTGCCACTCGAGAAAGCCGGCAGGTCGGCGTCGACCGGTACGCCGTTATCACGAAACAGGGGGATCGCATGCAAGACCGCGACAAGCTCTACATCGACGGCGCATGGGTACCGTCCTCGGGGCCCGGCACGATCGACGTGCTCAACGCCACCACCGAGGAGGTCATGGGCCGGATCCCCGACGGAACTCCCGAGGACGTCGATCGGGCGGTGGCGGCGGCATGCCGAGGCTTCGAGGCGTGGAGCGCGACGCCGGTCGAGGAGCGGGCGAAGTACCTCCAGCGCCTCCAGGAAGGCCTCAACGCGCGCATGCAGGACATCGCCGAAACGGTCACCGGCGAAGTGGGCATGCCGATGGTCTTTTCCCAGATGATCCAGGCCGGGCTGCCGGCGATGGTCATGGGGTCCTATGTCGACATCGTCAACCAATTCCCGTTCGAGGAGCAGATCGGCAACTCACTGGTCGTGCGCGAACCGCTCGGCGTCGTGGGCTGTATCACTCCGTGGAACTACCCGCTGCATCAGATCGTGGCCAAGGTGGCGCCGGCCATCGGAGCGGGCTGCGCCGTCGTGCTCAAACCAAGTGAGGTGGCGCCGCTCAACGCGTTCATCCTCGCCGACATCGTCCATGAGGTCGGCCTCCCGGCCGGGGTGTTCAACCTGGTCTCGGGCACCGGGCCCGTCGTCGGCGAGGCGATCGCCGCGCATCCCCGAGTCGACATGGTCTCGTTCACGGGCTCGACGCGCGCCGGCAAGCGTGTGTCCGAGCTCGCCGCCCCGACCGTCAAGAAGGTGACGCTCGAGCTCGGCGGCAAGTCGCCGTTCATCATCCTGCCCGACGCTCCAGTCGAGGACGCCGTCAAGGCTGGTGTCGGCAGCTGCTTCCTGAACTCGGGTCAGACCTGCATCGCCTGGACGCGCATGCTCGTCCCGCGCGACAAGCAGGACGAGATCGCGGCCGCGGCCAAGGAGGTCGCCGACACGTACACCGTCGGCGACCCGACCGATCCGAGCAATCGTCTCGGGCCTCTGATCTCCGACACCCAGCGCGAGCGCGTGCGCAACTACATCAACAAGGGAATCGAAGAACGGGCCGACCTCGTCACCGGCGGGCCTGACGCGCCGGAGGGGCTCGACAAGGGCTACTTCGTGAAGCCAACCGTCTTCAAGAACGTCGATAACCAGATGACGATCGCCCAGGAGGAGATCTTCGGACCGGTACTGGCGATCATTCCCTACGACGACGAAGACGACGCCGTCCGCATCGCCAACGACACCATCTACGGGCTGCACGCCGGTGTCTACGGCGGCGACAAGGAGCACGCGACGCAGGTCGCGCGGCGGATCCAGGCGGGTCAGGTCGACATCAACGGCCAGAACTTCAACCCGCTGGCGCCATTCGGCGGCTACAAGCAGTCGGGTCACGGGCGTGAGCTGGGCAGGTACGGGCTCGAGGAGTACCTCGAGACCAAATCGCTGCAGATGTCGTGACGACCGAACGCATCACAGAGCCCGATTTCGAGTACGACGTCGACTTTTCGACCGGGCAGCCGTACGAGATCTGGGCGCGGGCGCGACGCGAATGCCCCGTCATTTACACGCACGGCAGCGGGATGAGGGATCGGCCGACGTACCACGTGACCCGGTACGCGGACGTGGAGCACGTCCTGCGCGACGGCAAGACGTTCTCGTCGTCGATCAACGCCGAACACATCGGTCAGTTCATGGGCGAGCTCATCCTGGCCATGGACGGCAGCGAGCACCGCGCCTACCGCAACCTCGTCGCTCACGCGTTCCGTGCATCCGCCCTCGAGCGCTGGGACACGCAGCTGATCCGGCCGACGATCAGCCGGCTGCTGGACGCGATCGCCCCGGCCGGACGCGGCGACCTCGCCTGTGACATCACCTCCAAGTACCCGGTACAGGTGATCTGCGGACTCGTCGGGGTGCCGCTCGATGACAGCGCCCAGTTCCACCGCTGGGCGGAGCTGATCAACACGGGTCCGCTCCATCCCGAACGTGGTCACGCCGCGTCACAGGCGATGCGCGAATACCTCGCACCCATCGTCGAGGACCGTCGGGACAACCCTCGCGTCGACCTCATCAGCGACCTCGTCCACGCCGAGATCGACGGCCACCAGCTCACTGACGAGAAGATCTACGGGTTCCTCCGGCTGCTCCTGCCGGCGGGCGCCGAGACCACGTACCGCGTGATGGGCAACGCGCTCGTCGCCCTTCTCACCCATCCCGACACGATGACCCGGGTCCTCGCCGACCGCAGCCTGCTCCCGGCCGTGATCGAGGAGACGCTGCGCTGGGAGACGTCGGTGACGCAGGTGAGCCGGGTGGCGGCGACCGACACCGAGATCGGCGGGGGCCCGGTCGAGGCGGGAGCGCCGGTCAGCGTGATCACGGGATCCGCCAACCGCGACGAAGCCCGGTACGAGGCGCCCGACGAGTGGCGCATCGACCGCCCGCCCCAGAACCACCTCGCGTTCGGCACCGGTCAACACCAGTGCCTGGGCATGCACCTGGCCCGGCTCGAGCTGCGTGTGGGTCTCGACGAGATCCTCACCCGGCTGCCGAACCTGCGCCTCGACCCGGACGCGGCACCGCCCGTGATCCAGGGCTTCGCCTTCCGGGGCCCGGACGCGATCCCGGTGCTCTTCGACTCCGGCTGACTACTTTGCGCTACTGCCGGACGAGCGGCGTCCCGCAGTCGATGAAGTAGCGGTACTCGCCGTCGACGAGCGCGACGTGGAGCTCGCGTTCGCTCTTCTTCTGGAAGGTCTCGCGCACCAAGACCACCTGCGCGTTGGGGATCGGGATGGCGCCGTCATCGGTTCAGCTGCTCGAGCCGCCGCATCCAACCGTAGCGGCCGCGACGATCGCGAAGAACGTGACGACGACACCGAGTCGGCTTGCCCCCGACGCTTTATCGTGTGTCCCGTTAGGACCCCAACATCGAGAGCCACGCTTCACGGTTCGGGAACCGAAAGACGTAGTTGCGACGCCGGGTGTCGCCCATCGTGGCCGACGGCTCCGGAGAGTAGAGGTGACCGGGATACAGCACCGTGTCGTCCGGGATCGACGCCAACCGCTGGGTGATGCTCTCGTACATGGCTTCGGCGTCGCCGCCGGGAAGGTCGGTACGACCGCAACCCTCGAGAAACAGGGTGTCGCCGGCGACGAGCCGGCCGTCGACAAGGAAGCACTGGCTACCCGGAGTGTGCCCGGGTGTGTGCACGAGACGGATCGGGATGTCGCCGACGCGGACCTCGTCGCCGCTGTCGTGCACGACCAGGTCGGAGTCGGAGACGCCGGTCACCCGCTTGATCCAGGGCGCCTCGACCCGCTGCACGTGCAGCGGAGCCGACACGTCGTCCATGGCGAGCAGCTCGCGCGCCCCCTCGATCGAGTAGCCCATGAGGTCCCCGCCGACGTGATCGGGGTGGTAGTGCGTGACGAGCGCTCCGGTGATGCGCATGCCGTCGGCGCCCACCATCTCGACCAGCTCGCGAACACCGTACGCGGGGTCGACGACCAGCGCCTCGCCCGTCTCGCGGTCGCCGAGCGCGTACACGAAGTTGACCATCTGGCGCGCGACCAGGTCGTCACGTGCGAAATCCCTGCCCGCGAGAACCTGACGGAAGTAGAGGCGGTCGCTCACGGGCTGGACCTTACCGAGCCGGGACGAGCCTCCCGCTCATCCCGGCGGCACGCCGGCGGCGAACAAGCCGCGATGCGAACGTCGCTGGCCGCCTCGGCCACGAGCGGGCTCGGTGTGCCCGTCGCCCTTGCACTCCTCTATCCCTATGCAGGCCGGGATCCCGATCCCTCTGCCCTTCGACCTCGTTCTGCTGTTCGTCGGCGAACGCGCGGCCGCCGGTGCGATTCGGTTGTGGCTCGCGGTGATCGCCCTCGAGGTCGTGGCCCTGGTCGGGACGGCCGCCTTGTTCCTCGCCTGCCGCGGGCCGGGAAATGCGCTCATCACGCGCCTCGGCCCCCGAGTCGGGCTCACCCGCGAGCGCATGACGCGTGCGACCGCGGTCATCGAGCGGCGCGGCCGTCCTGCGCTCGCCATCGGGCGGGGCATGCCCGGCCTGCGCACCGCGACGTGTGTCGCCGCCGGCGCATCGGGCTGTGTGCGCGGCGCGCCCTCCCCGCGCTCGTTGTTAGGGAGCAGCGTGTTCCTTCAGCTGCACCTCTTCCTCGGCTACATCCTCGGACAGGCCGCCGGCGAACTCATCGAGACAGCAACCGGTCCCGCCATCGTGGTGCTGGTGGGCCTGGTCGTCGTGGCCGCGATCTTCTGGGTGGCGCGCCGGGGACGGCGTGGGGGCGCGCAGGCGCTGACCGAGGCGGCATGCCCACTCTGTCTCGTGCTCGGAGCCGCCGGCGAGCGTGAGGCCGAGCGTGAGGAGGCAAAGGTCGCAACCCCCGCGTAACCTCGCCTCCATGACAACGACCGGGAACGGCGAGACGCGGACCGTCTACCGGACGTGCCCCCTGTGCGAGGCGACGTGCGGTCTCGAGCTCCGCCTCTCCGGCCGCGACATCACGCTCGTGCGCGGCGACCGCGACGACGTGTTCAGTCACGGCTTCCTGTGCCCGAAGGGCACGGCGCTGAAGCAGCTGGAAGCCGATCCGGACCGCCTGCGTCGCCCACAGCTCCGGCGGGATGACGAATGGCACGAGGTGTCG
>JBKOWY010000197.1:0-6275 GCA_046724655.1 Actinomycetota bacterium | reverse complement strand
CGGTAAGGAAGGAGAGCGAACGATGAGTCCCGTGAAGCCCATCCCCGAGGGCTACCCCCGAGTCATTCCGTACCTCGTCGTCGACGACGGCGCGAAGGCCATCGAGTTCTACACGCAGGTACTCGGTGCCACCGAACGCATGCGCATGCCCGCACCCGGGGGCAAGATCGGACACGCCGAGCTCCAGTTCGGCGACTCGGTGGTCATGCTGGCGGACGCGTTTCCCGACATGGGCTATCAGAGCCCGAAGAAGATCGGTGGCACGCCCGTCACGATCAGCCTCTACGTCGAGGACGTCGACAAGACGTTCGCTGCCGCCTTGCAGGCGGGTGCCACGTCCCTGCGAGAGGTCGAGAATGCGTTCTACGGCGACCGCACCGGCCAATTCGAAGACCCGTTCGGCCACCGGTGGAACGTCGCGACGCACGTCGAGGACGTCCCGCCCGACGAGATGGCCAAGCGCGCGCAGGAGATGATGGCGGGCGGCTCGTAGGCTGCGACGGCCCGCCCGGGCGGGATGCCCCGGGCGGGCCGTCGAGGGGGGAGCTCAGGTCGGGGTTACTCGCTCGCGATCGCTCGTAGCAACGGAAGTTTCGCGGCGCGACGGGCGGGCCGGATCCCGGCGAGCACACCTGCGATCGCTCCGACGACCAGCACCACGACGAGCTGACCGATCGGTGCCGCGAAGCTCGGCGCGATCATGTCGCCGGTCCCTTCGGAAGCGGCCTTCACCAGGGCCCACCCGAGGAACACGCCCACGCCGAGCCCTCCGACCGTGCCGAACACGGCGACGATGACCGACTCCCACCGGATCATCGCCCGCAGCTGCCGGCGGGTCTCGCCGACGGCCCGCAGCAGGCCGAGCTCACGAATGCGCTCGTACACCGAGAGCGACAGCGTGTTGGCGATGCCCATCAAGGCGATGAGGATCGCCAGGGCCAGCAGCACGTAGACGATGCCGAGCATCATGTCGACGAACTGACCCAACGACGCCGCGTACTGATCGCGGTCCTCCACGTCCGGTGCTCCGTACGCATCCGCCGTGCGCTCCACTGCCTGCCGACCGGTCTCGACCGCAACTCCGTTGTCGAGACGGATGAGCACGGTGCTGTCGATGTCCTGTACGGCGTGGGGCGCCCACGCCGCCCGCGACAGGACGTAGTTGCCGGCGATGTCGCGCGACTTGTAGATCGCCCCGACGGTGAACTCGGACGTCGTGCCGTCCGAGAACGTGATCGGCACCTTCGTGCCGCGCTTCCAGCCCTCGTCGTCGGCGATCCTCTTCGAGACGGCAAGCTGTTCGGGACCGAGGGTCTTCACCGAGCCGGCCGTGACGTCGAGGTCGAGCACGTCCCCGAGCTGGGCCGGATCGACGATGGTGACGTTCTCGGTGCCCGTGCCGACGACCGCCCTTCCGCGGCCCAGGCCCGTCGCGGTCTGCACCTCCGGAAGCTGGCCGACGTCGCGTGCCAGTTGGGGACTGATTCCGCCGCCACCGAAGCGGCCGGTGGACACCACCAGGTCGCCCGTGAACGACTTCGAAACGCTGTCGTCGATGGCCGCCTTGAGCGACGCGGCGAAGATCGTGAACAGCGTCACGACTCCAACGCCGACCATGAGCGCAGCCGCGGTACCGGAAGTGCGGCGTGGGTTGCGCATCGCGTTCTGGCGGGCGAGGGAGCCCGTCGCGCCCCGCAGCCACCGCAGCGGCGAGCCGATGACACTGCTTGCCGGCCGGGCCACCACGGGCCCGAACACGACTACGCCCGCGATCGTGAGCAACGCGCCGAGCCCGGCGAACCCGAGTACCGAGTCGCCGCCGCTGAGCACCGCCCCGAGCACGACCGCCACGCCGATCGCCGTCAACGCCACACCGGTGATCGCTCGCCGGACGGAGGCACGCGTGCGCTCCACTGCCACGTCGCGGATGGCGGCGAGCGGCGGGACGCGCGACGCCTTGATCGCGGGCGCCACACCGGCCACGAGCGTGACGACGACCCCGACGATCATCGAGATCACCACCACCGAGGTCTTGAACACGAGACCGCCGGCGGGAAGCGAGAACCCGAAGGCATCAAACATGCCCTTGAGCAAGCCGGCGATGCCCAGTCCGCCGAACAAACCGACGGCGGATGCCACGACGCCCACCAGCAAGGCCTCGATGGCGACCGACGCCAGGATCTGACCTCGGCCCGCCCCGATCGCGCGCAACAGCGCGGACTCGCGGGTGCGCTGGGCCACGATGATCGAGAACGTGTTGTAGATGCTGAACGTCGCGACCAGCAGCGCGACACCGGCGAACACGGTCAGGAACGTGGTGAACAGATCGAGGAACTCTTGGTTGATGTCGCTCGTGTTCTCGTTCGTGAGCTTCGCCCCGGTGATCGCCTCCACGTCGGCGGGCAGCACCCGCTGCACTCGGCGTAGAAGCTCGTCCTGCGATAGGCCCGGCTGTGCCTTCACGGAGATGCTTCCGACCTGATCGCCGCGATGGAGCAGGTGCTGTTGGGCGCTTTCGAGCGTGAAAGCGGTGAATGTGGTCCGGCCCAGCCCGTCGGCGGAGCCGAACGTGGCAATACCGACGATCTTCACGGAGACCGGATCCGGGGTCTGGACGGTGGTCGTGTCGCCGACGCGGAGGCTGCCCTCGTCGGCGGCGCCGCGGTTGATCACGACCTCGTTGTCAGCGCGTGGCGCCCGTCCCTCTACGAGCCGGTACGGATTGACGTCACGGTTGTCGATCCAGTTCCCCGCCAGCGTCGGGGGCCCGTTGCCGCCGAGCTTGTCGCCGTTCTTGCCGACCAGCTGGCCGTAGCCCTCGACGGACGGCTCGGCCGCGGCCACGCCCTGGACGTCGCGCACGGTGTCGACCAGCGACGCGTCGATGAGCCCGCGCTGGATATCCGGCTCGCCCGGATCGGTGCTGAGTGTCGAGGAGTGGCGCACCACGACGTCGGTGCCCGCGTTGGCCTCGGTGAACAGGTTGTCGAAGTTCCCGCGCAGCGTGTCACCGAGCACGAGCGTCCCGGACAGGAACGCCACGCCGAGGAACACCGCGAGGAACGTGCCGATGAGACGGCGCTTGTGGGCCCACAGGCCCTTGAGGCTGAGGTTCAACATGACGGCGAATCTCCCTTCACTTCTCGGACGCCCGGATGCGGTCGAGTACCGACTGCTGCGTCGGCGCGACCATCCGGTCGACGACGCGTCCGTCGGCGAGGAACAGGACCGAGTCGGCGTAGCTTGCGGCCCCGGGGTCGTGCGTCACCATCACGATCGTCTGGCCGAGCTCGTCGACCGCGCCCCTCATGAACTCGAGGATCTCGACCCCGGCGCGGGAGTCGAGGTTCCCCGTGGGCTCGTCGGCGAAGACGATCTGCGGCCGGGTGGCCAGCGCCCGCGCCACCGCGACACGCTGCTGCTGTCCGCCGGACAGCTCGGCGGGACGGTGCGACAACCGGTCCCGCAGGCCGACGGTGTCGATGACACCGTCGAGCCACGCCCGGTCGGGCTTCCTTCCCGCCAGGGCGCTCGGCAGCGTGATGTTCTCGAGCGCGGTGAGCGTCGGGATCAGGTTGTACGACTGGAAAACGAACCCGACACGGTCCCGGCGCAGGAGCGTGAGCTCCTTGTCGGAGAGCGAGCCGAGCTCGACGTCACCGATGTAGACCTCGCCCGACGTGAGACTGTCGAGCCCGGCCATGACGTGCATCAGCGTCGACTTGCCCGAACCAGACGGGCCCATGACCGCCGTGAAGCGCCCGGTCGGGAACTCCACCGTGACGTCGTCGATCGCCCGGACGGCGGTCTGGGCCGAGCCGTAGACCTTCGTCGCCTGTTCAGACCGGGCGACCGCCGTGCCCGGGCGTGCGGTGAGCGTGGTTGTCATCGTGGACCTCCTCCTTGGGGGGATCGAGTCCTGTCGATCGTCGTCAGAGGGGGCCGCCGGGTCGTCGGTCGGGCGAAGGCTTCCGGGATACGTCGCGCGAAGCAGCGTTCTGTGCTGCCGCTACCGCGTCGGGAGTAGGTGCGTCAGCCGGCCCAGCCCGGGCGCACCAGGCCCGATTCGTAGGCGAACACGACGAGTTGAGCGCGGTCGCGGGCGTTCAGCTTGATCATCGCCCGGCTCACGTGCGTCTTCGCCGTCGCCGGGCTCATGAACAGCCGCTCCGCAATCTCGTCGTTCGTCAGGCCCTCGGCGACGAGCGCCATCACCTCGCGTTCGCGATCGGTGAGGTGGTCGAGCTCGGGGGCCCGCGCCGGCTCCTTGGCGCGTGTCGCGAACTCGGCGATCAGGCGTCTCGTGACGCCCGGCGACAGCAGCGCCTCGCCGGCGGCGACGGCGCGCACGGCCCGGATCAACTCCACCGGTTCGGTGTCCTTCACGAGGAAGCCGCTCGCCCCGGCGCGCAGCGCCTCGAACACGTACTCGTCGAGCTCGAAGGTCGTGAGGATGACGATGTGTACCGACGAGAGCCGGTCGTCGGCGGCGATGGCGCGGGTCGCGGCCAGGCCGTCGAGGCCGGGCATGCGGATGTCCATCAGCACCACGTCGGGCACGAGGGTCTTCGCGAGCTGAATGGCTTCCTCGCCGTCGTCGGCTTCGGCCACGACGTCGATGTCCTCTTGCGCGTCGAGGAGAGCACGGAATCCGGCGCGAACCAGCGCCTGGTCGTCGGCCAGGACGACGGAGGTCACCGCGCGCCGTCCACTGGCAGCTGCGCCCGGACCCGGAAGCCGCCACCGGGGCGGGGACCGGCTTCGAGCCGGCCTCCGAGGGCGGCGGCGCGCTCGCGCATGCCGGCGATGCCGCTGCCCGAGTTGGTGCTCGCGCGCCCGCCGCGGCCGTCGTCGTCGACCTGCACCGTGAGGTCGCCGTCCCCGTATGCCACGCGGACCGTTGCGGTGGCCTGACCGGCGTGCCGGGCGACGTTCGTCACCGCTTCCTGCACGATCCGGAAGGCAGCGAGGTCGACGTCAGCGGGTAACGGCCGCGGCGTGCCGTCCACCTGCACCTTCACCTCGAGTCCCGCCGCGCCGGCCCGCGAGACGATGTCGCCGAGCTGCTCGAGCCCGGAATGAGGGGCGCGGGGATGCTCCTCGCCCGACTGGCGCAGCACCTCGAGGACCGATCGCAGCTCGCCCAGAGCGTCCTTGCTCGCCTGTCTGATCGCCGTGAGCGCGGTGCGCGCCTGCTCGGGTTGGTCGTCCATGAGGTGGAGGGCAACGCCCGCCTGGACGTTGACGAGCGAGATGTTGTGGGCGAGCACATCGTGCAGCTCGCGCGCGATGCGCAGGCGTTCCTCACTGGCGCGGCGACGGGCTTCCTCCTCGCGTGACCGCGCCGCCTCGGCGGCGCGGGCCCGGCTCACGCGCGCCACTTCGCCGACCGTCAGCAGCACGAGGAGCCATGCCAAGAGCCCGAGCGTCCCCGCGAGGCCGGGCCGCGGTTCGTTGCCGACGAGGTAGGGCAGCCACGGGAAGGCAAGCCAGCCGGCCACGGCGACAACGACGCCCACGACGCGGTGGCCGGCCATGATCGCGGAGACGAACGCGATGATGAGCGCGAAGAAGATGGGCCCGCGCGGATAATCCGTCGTCCAGTACGTCAAGGTGGCAGCGAAGACCACAAGGAGGACTGCGACGGGATGCCGCCGGCGGAAGAGCAGCGCGACGGGGCCGACTGCCAGCAGCGCGTAGGCGAGCACGTCGAGCGAAGCACGATCGGTTTGGTTCTCCGACCCGAAGTACGTGCCGGTGAACTGGACGAAGGCGACGGCGAGTGCGATCGCGACGTCGGCTCGCCACGTGTACAGCCATTGCCGCCACGAAGCCGCCCGCGCCGCCAGGCCACGATCGGACTCCATACCGGCACGGTATGGCTCCTGCCCATGGGTGTCATCGGCCGGCGGGCGGCGCCGCCGATACGACGCTGGGAGTAGCCCGGGTGGGATCGATCCGGAAGGTCTACGACACCGCCAAGGCACCTCTCAGGCCGGCTTCAGGCTCAGTCGTCAGAGTGACGGGCATGCACAACCGACACACGCCATCCCAGGTCACGATGACGGAGATCATCGACGGTCCGATCGCCGCCCTCGACCGCGTCTACGCGTTCGACAGAATCCGCGCTATCTGCCGAGAAGCGCCTCGTGCCGTGGAGCGGGCACGGGCACGTCTCACCGCCCAACCGGACCCGACTGGTGACTCACCGGCGGCGGCCGAGTGCTGGCTGCTGCTCGAGGGTGGGCTCATCGTGTGCGCCGGCGTCACCGCAA
>JBKOWY010000001.1:0-24591 GCA_046724655.1 Actinomycetota bacterium | reverse complement strand
ATGGTCACTGGGGTCCTCGCCCGGCTGTTCGGTGTCGACGGCGTCCGAGATGGCGTCGACCGAGACCATGTGGATGCACTTCCAGGGACAGATGTCGACACAGCCCTCGCACAGGATGCACTCGGACTGGTCGATGTGGAGGAACTGCTTGGGCTTGACCGCCGAGGTCAAGAACGACGGGTCGACTTCTTGGAGCTCGTAGTCGGTGACGAAGTCCGGCATCGGCGGATTCGCGTCCGTGCGCGCCATGCCGCCAATTTACCCTGCCGGCGTAGGGATTATTTCCCTTCCAGGCGGCGGCGCAGCCGGGTGAGACGGCGGTCCCACTCGGCGCCGACCGTGACCATCCAGCCGACCGCGTCCTGGAGCGGCCCCGCTGTCACGGCGTAGCGCACCTCCCGACCCTCCCGCGAGGGCGTTACCAGCCCCGCCTCGCCCAACGACTGGAGGTGCTTCACGATCGCCTGCCTCGTCACAGGCTCCGAAGCGGCCAGCTCGGTGGCGGTGGCGGACTGCCGCTCTGCGAGCCGCCCCAGCAGCCGGCGCCGCGTGGGGTCGGCAAGGGCGGCAAACACGGCGTCGACGCGGTCGGCTCGTGAGCTCATGCGACGGCGACCGCGGCGGCGCGGGCACGGGCGCTGGGCGACTCGACCAGCCGCAAGCGGCACCCGCCGTCCGTGGGCGCGATCGTGATCGTCACGGTCGTCGCCCGGCCCACGTCTTCGCCGGTCAGCGGCCACCACGTGAACGCCAGACGACGGCCAGGCTCGACCTCGCGGACCATGGCTCGGCGCTCCTCGCCGTCTGCGAACCGAAAGGTACCCGACCCGCCCGGGCGGAGCTCCAGTTCGACCTCGGCGTCGAGCCAGTCGCCGAGGCGGTCGCTCTCGGCCACCTCTTCCCACACCTCGTCGGGCGGTGCGGGCAGCTCGACGTCGCGGGTCACCTCGGAATTCATGCAACCACAGAGTTGCAGAATTCGGCGCAGCGCGACAAGATGTGCAACCAACGAGTTGCGCAATCAGGGAGATCGCCATGAGCCAGCTGCTCGTCCCGACCGTCATCGAGCAGAGCGCCCGCGGGGAGCGAGCCTTCGACCTGTATTCGCGTCTCCTCAAGGAGCGCGTGGTGTTCCTGACGGGCGAGATCGACGACACCGTGGCGAACTTGATCGTGGCCCAGCTGCTCCACCTCGAGTCCGAGGAGCCGGCCAAGGACATCAACCTGTACATCAACAGCCCCGGCGGCGAGATGAACGCGCTCTTCGCGATCTACGACACGATGCAGTTCATCGGCGCCGACGTCGCCACCACGTGCGTGGGGCAGGCCGCGTCGTCCGCGGCGGTGCTGCTCGCCGCCGGAGCGCCCGACAAGCGCAGCACGCTGCCGCATGCCCGCGTGCTCATTCACCAGCCGTGGGGTGGCGTGCAGGGTCAGTCGGTCGACATCGAGATCCAGGCGCGCGAGGTGATGGCCCAACGCCGCCAGATGATCGAAGCGCTCGCCCGGCACAGCGGGCAGCCCGCCGAGCGCATCGAGCGCGACATCGACCGCGACTTCATCCTGCGGGGGGAGGCCGCCGTCGAGTACGGCCTGGTCGACCACGTCATCGAGCGCCGCCAGGTCGCCTCCCTGGCCCTGTCCCCGAACGGCTCCCGGCCGACTTGATCGAGCGTTCAAGTAAGCGGGTACGCTGGCGGGGTGACCCCCCGCACCGCCGCCGCTGAGCAGGTCTCGACCCGCGACCGCATCGTCGACACCGCCCTCCGCCTGTTCTCCGAGCGGGGAACGGCGTCGGTCAGCGTTCGGGACCTCGCCGAGGCCGCTGGTGTCACCGTGCCCGGGCTCTACTACCACTTCGCCTCGAAGGCGGAGCTGATCCAGGCCGTCTACCAGGCTCGGGGCATGGGCCGATCCATCGACGAGCTGGGCCCCGACGAGTTGCCGCAGCCCGGCCCCATCGAAGCCCGCATCGCCGAGCACGCGCGCCAGAGCTTCGCCCGTCTCCTCGAGGACGAGGAGTTCCTGCGGCTCATGCACCGAGAAGCGGTCCTCGGTGACGTCGACGCGCTGGAGGTCGGTCGCGTGATTGGCGAGCGCTACCGGGCGCGCTGGCAGATCGTGCTCGCCGACTCGACCGACGTCGCCGCTGACGCCGAATTGGCCGCGGCCGCCGACGTCATCGCCACGTTCCTGTGGGGGCTGTTCGTCGAGTACCTCAATCACCACGACCCTGCGGTCGCCGGCCGCATCGACGACTTCGCGCGGATGGTTGCACCGTCGCTCCGGAGGGAATCGTGAGCGCCGTGCCCACCGCGACCGCGTACTCGTCGCGCCTGTCGAGGCGACGCATCATCCTCACGACCGCCGCCGTCATCAGCGGCATGTTCCTGGCCGCGCTCGACGGCACGATCGTCGCCACGGCGATGCCGACGATCGTGGGCGACCTCCACGGCATCGACCATTACGCCTGGGTGTTCTCGGCCTACCTCCTAGCCGAGATCGCCACGATCCCGTTGTGGGGCAAGTTCGCCGACATGTACGGGCGCAAGCGGATCTTCCTCGCCGGCATGACGATCTTCCTCGTCGGGTCCGTGTTGTGCGGGCAGGCGCACTCGATGAACGAGTTGATCCTCTTCCGGGCCTTCCAGGGCCTTGGCGCCGGTTGCATCCTTCCGGTCGCGCAGACGATCTCGGCTGACCTGTTCACGCTCGAGCAACGGGTGAAGGTGCAGGGGATCTACGCGGCGGTCTTTGGTTTCGCTTCGATCATCGGGCCGCTCATCGGCGGTTTCCTCACCGACAACCTCTCGTGGCGCTGGGTGTTCTACGTCAACATCCCGGTCGGCATCGCCGCCGCCGTGCTGGTGAAGGTCGTGATGATCGAACCGTTGCAGGACCGGCACAGACACCGGATCGACTGGCTGGGCATCGTCACGCTGCTCGGGTGGACCTGCCTGCTCGTCTTCGCCCTGGAGACGGGAGGTCGCGACTACGCGTGGTCGTCACCCGAGATCGTTGGCACGCTCGCCGGCAGCGTGATCCTTCTTGTCGCCTTCATCGTGGCCGAGTTGCGCGCTGCCGAACCATTGATCCCGCTCAGCCTGTTCCACGTTCCCGCGCTGCGCGCGTCGGCCGTCCTCACCACGCTGCTCGGCATGACGATGTTCGGCGTGCTTTCATTCCTGCCTCTCTTCGTGCAGGTGGTGATCGGCACGTCGGCCACGAGCGCCGGGCGCGTGCTCACGCCACTCATGCTCGGGTTCATGGCTGCCTCTGCGTTCGGTGGCCGGTTGCTGCTTCGAGTCGGGTTCCGTGTGCAGGTCGCCCTCGGGATGGCGCTCAGCCTGCCCGGGCTCTTCCTCCTCACCCGGCTCGATGTCGGATCGAGCACCCTAGAGGTGAGCCGGGATCTCGTATTCGTCGGATTGGGCTTCGGCTTCGTCTTGCTCGCGTGCACGCTGGCGGCGCAGAACTCGGTGTCGCTGCGACAGATGGGCACCGCGACGGGCATCGTGAACTTCACCCGGCAGCTCGGCGGCGCGGTCGGTGTCGCCATCGCGGCGTCCGTGATGCTGACATCGCTCACGCACCGCCTGGCGGAGGCGTTTCCGGGGGCGAAGATCAACGCGAGCGAGTTTCTGTCCCCGGCGTCGTCGACGAGGAGGATCCCGCCTGCCGCGCAGGAGGCCGTGCGGCACGCCTTCTCCGGCGCACTGCATCAGGTGTTCGTGACCGCCGCCGTCATTGGCGCGCTCGGATTCGTGTGCGTGTTGCTCATGCCCCGCGGCAAAGCGACGGCGCTGCGCGACCGCGCCCATGGCCACGAGCCGCCGGACGCGGTCGCGCCCGACGCGGAGGTGTTCGTGGCCGCCGACCAGGAACAGGAGCCGGAGCCGGCACGGGTGAGCTAGCGCTCGGCGACCGACCGCGCGACGAAACCGACCTCTACGATGCGCTCCGTGCTGACCGTGCTCGCGTCGATCCCGAGCCCCGACAGCGGCGTCATCGACGTGGGACCCATCCCGCTGCACGTGTACGGGCTGCTCCTCGCGGTCGGTGTCCTCGTCGCCGCCTGGATCGCCGAGCGGCGCTGGACCGCCCGCGGCGGCGACGCCAAGACGTTCAACGACATGGCGGTGTGGATCGTCATCGGCGGCGTCGTCGGCGCCCGCCTGTACCACGTGATCAGCGACTACGACCTCTTCACCGACGACTGGCTGCGGGCCTTCCAGATCTGGAAGGGCGGCCTCAGCATCTGGGGTGTCATCGCCGGCGGCGCGATCGCCGTGATCATCATGACCCGCATCAAGCACGTCGGGACGCTCGTCCTGATGGATTGCATCGCGCCCGGGCTGCTTGCCGCCCAGGCCATCGGCCGATGGGGGAACTACTTCAATCAGGAGCTGTTCGGCGGGCCCACCGACCTGCCGTGGGGCCTCGAGATCTCACCAACCAACCGCCCACCCGGCTATCTGCACTTCGAGACGTTCCACCCGACGTTCCTGTACGAATCGCTCTACTGCCTCTTCTTGCTCGGGCTGCTGCTCGCGGTCGAGCGCCGCATCCGACTGCGGAAGGGCCAGGCGCTCGCCTTCTACCTGGCGACCTACACCTTTGGGCGCTTCTTCTTCGAGAACCTGCGCATCGATCCGGCCCACGAGATCGCGGGGCTGCGCGTCAACGCCTGGGTCAGCGCCGGGGTGTGCATCCTGAGCGTCGCGTGGTTCCTGTGGCTCGGCCGCCGGGGCGAGGACTACCCGCCGGGAGCGGTGCCCGCCGATCGCGCGGCAGCTGCCGTTCCGACACGCGAAGAAGTACCGGATCGCGCCGGATAACGCCAGCGACTGGCTGCTGATCGCGGAGAAGGCGCGTTAGGCAGGCACGGAGTTGGCCGACGCCAGCGCGGCGCGCACCTCGGCCACCCGCTCCGGAACGATCGACCACCACACCCAGCGCCCGCGCTTCTCGCCTGTGATCAGCCCGGCATCGGCGAGCACCTTGGTGTGGTGGCTCACCGTGGGCTGACTGCGGTCTAGCGGCGCGAGGAGATCGCAGGCGCAGACCTCACCGGCGGTCGCAATGAGGCTCAGCAGCCGGAGGCGAACCGGGTCGGCGAGCGCCGCGAAGACGTGGGCGAGCTCGCCGGCCTCGGACTCACGCAGCGGAGCCTCGAGCACCGGCGCGCAGCAGCCGGCGACTTCGGCTCTCTGCTCCGCCATGGCGCACCTCCGGCGACGTATTGACATCGCTCGATGTATCTGCGATGATCGATGTATCGACGAACGCCAATCTATCAGTCCGGAGCAGGAGGAGCGATGAGTCGGGTACAGCTGGCCCTCAACGTGACGGATCTCGAAGCTGGGATCGAGTTCTACTCGAAGCTGTTCGAGACCCCGCCGGCGAAGGTGCGCCCGGGCTACGCCAACTTCGCCATCGACGATCCTCCGCTCAAGCTGATCCTCATCGCCGGTCACGGCGATCCCGGGACGCTCAACCACTTGGGTGTCGAAGTGGGATCGACGGAGGAGGTTGCGGCGACGCAGCGACGCCTGGCCGGCGAGGGGCTTCCGACCGCGACCGAGGACGAGGTCGCCTGCTGTTACGCGGTGCAGGACAAGGTGTGGGTGGACGCCCCCGATGGCGTGCCCTGGGAGATCTACACCGTGCTCGGCGACATCGAGATGCCCGGCGGCGAGCTTCGCACCGTGGAGCCCGTGAGCGTGGCAATGAGCTGCGAGTCGGCGCCCGAGTCAGGCGCGCGCTGCTGCTGACGAGGGCGAGTTGGCTACCCCGCGGCCTCGAGCCACGCCTGGGCGGCTACTTGAATGGGTCCCAGGGGCCGGAGAGCGGCGGCGTGTAACTGAGATCGAGGTCGTTGAGGCGCTCCACGCTCGCAGCGTGGTGGAGGGCGGCCGCGACGATGTCGATGCGCTTGGAGATCTCGGCTCCATAGGCGCCGATGATCTGTGCGCCTAACAGGCGATCAGTGCGCCGGTCTCCGGTGAGCGCGTCACGATCCTCGTCGATCCCGGGTAGGAGGCCTTGTGGTCGTCGACCTCGACGGTGACGCTACGTGCGTCGAACCCCATCGCGTTCGCTTCGACATCGCGAAAGCCTGTGCGCGCCGCGACGAGATCGAAGACCTTTACGGCCTGGGTTCCACACGATCCCGCAAACGAGTGGTCACCCGATGGCATTGAGGCCGGCGATCGGGCCCTGCTTGTGCGCGGTGGTTCCCAGAGGCAGGTAGACCGGCTCGTCGACGAGGACGTGATGCGTGTGGACGCAGTCACCGGCGGCCCACACTCGCTCGACGTTGGTCGCCATGCGACGGTCGACGACGATTGCGCCCCGCTCGTTGACACGCACTCCGGCGCTCGGCGCGAGCTCGCTGGCCGGTTTGACGCCTACGGCAACCAGCACGAGGTCGGCGGCGACATCCCGGTCGGGCGCCCGGAAGCTCTATGCCAGGCAGCGGCGGTCGGATGGGCATGGCGCCGGTGCCGATCACGAGCATGTCGTAACCGAGGTCGTATTGCTTACCGTCGAGATCAGGAACCGTCACGGATCGTGCGACGGGATCGATGGCGGTCGCTTCATGGTCGAGGAGCAGCCGCAAGCCGAGCGCCTCGAGATCGTCGACCGTCCGGTGGGCCAGCATGGGCCACTGGGGAGTCTCGCCGCTCAGGTAGAAGGGGATGCCGCAGATGCTGAAGTTTGGATACGCGTCGCGGACCACCAGGGTGACCGGCAACTCCGGCGTCCGGTCCTTCGCCCACAGCCCCGCCATCACGCCGGCATCGCTTCCCCCGATGACGACGAGGCCCTGTTCGATCACGGCGGGACTTTAGAACAAGGAATCTTGACTCAAGTATCTCTGATCTGAATACTGGCGGGCGTGGCGCAGCCGTCCCTCGCAGAACGCGCTCGCCGACACGCGGCGCTCGGAGATCCGGCCCGGCTGGCCATCGTCGAAGAGCTCGTCTCCTCGGACCGCACTTCACTCGAGCTCCAGGAGCGTTCGGGTCTGGCCTCCAACTCGTTGGCCTACCACCTCGACGTCCTCGAGCAGGCCGGACTGATCACCCGCTGCCAGTCGAGCGGCGATCGGCGCCGGCGGTACATCTGCCTTCGTCGATCTGCATTGCCTGACAGCCCGGCCCGAGAAGCTGTGGTGCCAAAGTCGGCTCTCTTCATCTGCACTCAGAACTCGGCTCGGTCACCGCTTGCGGCGGCGCTGTGGCGTCAGCTCACGTCGACGTCGGCAACGTCCGCGGGCACGCATCCTGCATCACGAATCCACGGCGGCGCGGTTGCCGCGGGCCGTCGAGCCGGCGTCGACCTCACCACGACGCGCCCACGACATCTCGACGAGGTCCGCACGCCCCCGGCACTCGTCGTGACCGTGTGCGATCGCGCCCACGAAGAGCTCGATCCCGAGCACGACTGGCTGCACTGGTCGTTGCCTGATCCGGTTGAGGTCGGAACCAAGGTCGCGTTCGACGCAACGGTGCGAGAGCTTCGGGAGCGCATCTCCGCGCTTGCCGACACGGCCGCATGACCGATCTCGCGCAAGAACCGGTAGCGGGCACGGGTGGCGTCGAGCTGGACCTGCTCCGGCGTCTGGTTGCCGAGGCACTCGGAACCGGTTTGCTCCTCATCGCGGTCGTCGGGTCAGGAATCATGGCCAGCCGCGTGTCGCCCGACGATGTCGGTCTCCAGCTGTTGGAGAACGCGGCTGCTACCACGGCCGCGTTGATCGGTCTCATTCTCATGCTCGGCGCGATCTCGGGTGCGCACTTCAACCCGGTCGTGACTCTCGTTGATCGCGCCTTCGGCAGCATCACGACACGTGACGCCGGCCTGTACATCGCCGCCCAGGTCATTGGTGGTTGCCTCGGCGCGATCCTTGCCAACCTGATGTTCGAGCTGTCCGCCATCGACCCGTCGAGCAAGGTGCGCTCGTCGGGCGGGCTGTGGTTGTCCGAGATCATCGCCACGGCGGGGCTGCTGCTGGTCATTCATGGCTGCGTACGCACCGGACGCGCAAACGTGGTCGCATTTGCCGTAGGCATCTGGATCGGCGGCGCCTACTGGTTCACCTCATCAACCAGTTTCGCCAACCCCGCCGTCACAATTGCGCGGACGCTGTCCGACACCTTTGCCGGCATCAAGCCTTCGTCAGTGCCGATGTTCGTCCTCATGCAGCTCTTGGGCGCAGCCGCCGCCTATGGATTGATCCGACTGCTCTATCCCGCACCTTCACCGAGGAGGCACCATGCCGACCGTTGATGACCTGAGCACGGCCCAAAAGCACCTCATCCACACCTCGGCCGTACGCCTCCAAGACAAGTTCCGAGGAATCTTCGGCCCCGAGACCATCGAGCGCTACATCAACGACAGCCTCGACCAGCTTTTGCCGAATTCCGAAGTCGTCAGCTTCGTGCCGATCTTCGTCGAGCGCTTCGCCAAAGAACGACTTCGCGCGCTTGCGAAAATCGAAGGCAAGCTGGTCAGCGACAAACCCAGCGTCATGTTCCTGTGCGTGCACAACGCCGGCCGCTCCCAGATGGCCTCCGGCTGGCTGAAGCACCTCGCCGGTGGTCGTGTCGACGTCTTTTCCGGCGGGTCGGAACCGGCGAGCACCGTCAACCCGGCCGCCATCGAGGCCATGGCGGAGGTGGGGATCGACATTCGCACCGAGTTCCCCAAGCCTTGGACGGACGAGATCGTGCGCGCCGCCGATGTCGTCGTCACCATGGGGTGCGGAGACGCCTGCCCCGTCTATCCGGGCAAGCGCTACGAGGACTGGGTGCTCGACGACCCCGAGGGTCTCGGCGTCGACGCGGTCCGGCCGATTCGCGACGAGATCCGTGGACGCGTCGAGAAGCTCATGGCCGATATGGGGATTGCTCCCGAATAAGCGCGTCCAAGCCGCGTGTGAACAGCGGCATACCCGCACGCATGTATCGGCCCGGCGCGTGGACGTCGCGTAGGGTCGCGGTGCCCCCAAGGCAGGAGGAACACCGTGACATCCGCCGTCGCCGCCCAGCCCGCCGCCGGCACCGTCGCCGTCCGGGCCGAAGAGGTCACGAAGATCTATGGCACGGGTGACACCGCGGTGCGGGCCCTCAACAACATCACCGTCGAGTTCGCCGCCGCCCGTTATACGGCGATCATGGGCCCGTCGGGCTCGGGTAAGTCGACGCTGCTGCATTGTCTTGCCGGACTCGACCGGGTCACCGCGGGGCGCATCATGCTCGGCGACATCGACATCAGCGCTTCCTCGGAGAAGGAGCTGACCGTCGTCCGCCGGGACAAGATCGGATTCGTCTTCCAGTCGTACAACCTGATCCCGACGCTCAACGCCATCGAGAACATCACGCTGCCGCTCTCCCTCGCGGGCCGGAAGCCGAACAAGCGGTGGCTCGACCGCGTGATCTCGACCGTCGGCCTTGCCGACCGGCTCACACACCGACCCTCCGAATTGTCCGGCGGGCAGCAGCAGAGGGTCGCCGTCGCCCGTGCGCTCGCCAGCCGCCCGCAGGTGATCTTCGCCGACGAGCCGACCGGGAACCTCGACTCGAAGGCCAGCGCCGAGATCCTCGGCTTCATGCGTCAGGCGGTCGACGAGCTGGGCCAGACGGTCGTGATGGTCACCCACGACCCCGTGGCCGCTGGCTACTCGGATCGTGCCGTGTTCCTCGCCGACGGACAGATCGTCGACGAGATGCAGAACCCGACCGCCGACACGGTGATCGAGCGCCAAAAGGACCTCGGCGAGTAGCCGCGTGGCCCGGTTCACGATCAAGGGCCTGCTCGCCCACAAGCTCCGCTTTGCCCTGACCGCGCTGGCGGTGATGCTCGGCGTCGCGTTCATGTCCGGGACGATGGTGCTCACCGACACGATCTCGCGGACCTTCGACAACCTCTTCGCCGACGTCAACCGCGGCACCGACGCATACGTGCGCAGCAGACAGTCGCTGTCGAGTGGATTCGGAGGGCCGGCTCAAAAGCAGCGCGCCCGCGTGCCCGCGTCGCTCGTGCCCGAGATCGAGTCCGTCGACGGCGTGGCTGATGCCGAGGGCAACCTGGGGTTCTACGCCCAGCTCGTCGACAAGAAGGGTGACGCCATCGGCAGCCCCGGTCAGGGCGCGCCCACGTTCGGGTTCAACTGGCTGGAGAACCGCCAGCTCGAGCCCTACCGGATCCAACCCGGAGGGCGCCCACCCCAGGGCCCCGATGACGTCGTCATCGATGCCGCATCGGCCAAGGAAGCCGGGTTCAAGGTCGGCGACCCGGTCGACATCCTGACCCAGGCGCCGCCCCACGGGTACCAGATCGTCGGCATCGCCAAGTTCGGCGACGCCGACAGCGCGGCCGGCTCGACGGCCGCCCTCTTCACGACTGCGACCGCGCAGGCCGTCACCGGCGCTGCCGACCAGTTCAATTCGATCTCGGTCGTCGCCAAAAACGGCGTCTCGCAGGAAACGCTCAAGAACCGCATCGCCGAGAAGTTGAAGAACAACAAGGCGTATCAGGTCCTCACCGGCGATCAGATCACCAAGGAGAACCAGAGCGACATCCAGAACGCGCTCTCGTTCTTCAACATCGCGATGGTGGTCTTCGCACTGATCGCCCTGTTCGTCGGGAGCTTCATCATCTTCAACACCTTCTCGATCGTCGTGGCGCAGCGCGTTCGCGAGATGGCGCTGCTGCGTGCCATCGGTGCCAACGGGCGCCAGGTCATGGGGTCGGTGCTCACCGAAGCGGTGTTGGTCGGGCTGCTCGCGTCCCTTGTCGGCCTCGCCGCCGGCATCGTGCTCTCCAACGCGCTGAAGGCGCTGATCAATGCGTTCGGGTTCGACATCCCGGCGGGTGGAACCGTCGTCAGCGCGCGGACAGTGGTCGTAGCCCTGCTGGTCGGTACGATCGTGACCGTCGTTTCCGCGATCGTGCCCGCCCGAAAGGCCTCCCGCGTGCCCCCGGTCGCGGCGATGCGTGACGTCGCGACCGAGGGACGACCGCACTCGGGGCGCCGGGTCCTCATCGGTTTCGGCATCACCGGTCTGGGGGTGTTGTCACTCTTCGCCGGCTTGTTCGGCGGCGCGGGGATCCAGTTCGTGGGCCTGGGCGCACTGATCGTGTTCATCGGCGTGTTCGTGCTGGGACCAGTCATCGCGCGACCACTGAGCGATGTGATCGGATGGCCGGCCGCACGACTGCGCGGCATCACGGGCACGCTGGCGCGCGACAACGCCATGCGGAACCCCAAGCGCACGTCGGCGACCGCGGCCGCACTCATGATCGGCGTTGCCCTCGTGGGCTTCATTACGATCTTCGCGGCATCGACCAAACGGTCGATCGACGTCCAGGTCGACCGGGCGTTCAAGGCCGATTACGTCATCAGCACAGGCGGCTTCGGTGGTGGTGGCTTCGGCGGGTTCAGCCCGATGCTCGCCGCCGATGTCGCCAAGCTTGCCCAGGTAGGTGCGTCGAGCCCACTTCGGTTCAACGTTGCCGAATTCAACGATTCGCAGAAGTTCTTCACCGCGCTGCAGCCGCAATCGGCCAACGAGCTCTTCGACCTGAAGGTCGAGGACGGCAAGGTCGCCGACCTCGAGCAGAACGCGAGCCTGGCGGTGTCGCGGGCAGTCGCCGACGATCACAACTGGAGGATCGGAAGCCGCGTGCCCGTGGGGTTCCCGAACGGGACCACCGACCTCATCGTGAGAATGATCTACGGGAACGGCCAGAAGGAGGGCTTGTCCGACTACGCCTTCTCGATCGCGACGTACGACGAGCACTACACGAACCAACTCGACCAGCAGCTGTATGTGAAGCTCGCTCCGGGAGTGAGCCCGGCGGAAGGGCGCCGGGCACTCGACCGCGTGCTCAACGCGTACCCGAACGCCGAGCTCCAGGACCGTACCGAGTTCAAGGACGCTCAGGCCGCGCAGATCAACCAGCTGCTGGGCCTGATCTACGTGCTGCTCGCGCTGGCGGTTGTGATCGCGCTCATCGGCATCGCGAACACACTGGCGCTCTCGATCTATGAGCGCACGCGCGAGCTCGGCCTGCTGCGCGCCGTCGGCATGAGCCGGCGCCAGCTCCGTTCGACCGTGCGCTGGGAGTCGGTGATCATCGCCCTGCTCGGTACGTTGCTCGGGCTCGTGATCGGCCTGTTCTTCGGCTGGGCCGTCGTCGAGGCGCTCAAGGACCAGGGCATCACCGAGTTCGCCACGCCCGGCGGGCAGCTCTTACTGGTGCTGATTATCGGTGGGATCGCCGGTGTGATCGCAGCCATCGGTCCCGCCCGCCGCGCCGCCAAACTCGACGTGCTCCGAGCAGTCACCCACGAGTGACGTGAGGCGTATCTGAGCGTCATCTGGTGGCGCTCAGATACGCACCGGCTAATCCTCGAACTGCTTGCGGACGCCTTCGTCCTTCTCGCGGACGGCGTCGGCCAGTTCGGCCTGGAACGTCTGCATCTGACGCTGCAGCTCGGGGTTCGTCGCGGCGAGGATCCGCACCGCGAGCAGCCCGGCGTTCTGTGCTTCGCCGATGCCGACCGTGGCCACCGGGATCCCCGGCGGCATTTGCACGATCGAGAGCAGAGAATCGAGCCCGTCGAGCTCTTCGCGGGGAACGGGCACGCCGATCACGGGAAGCGGCGTCATCGACGCGGTCATCCCTGGCAGGTGGGCGGCACCGCCCGCACCGGCGATGATCACGCGCAACCCCCGGTCGGCGGCAGTGTGTACGTACTCGTAGAGCACGTCGGGTGTGCGGTGCGCGGACACGACCCGAACCTCGAAGGCGACACCGAACTCGGCCAAGGCGTCGACCGCAGGACGCATCACGTCGAGGTCGGAGTCGCTGCCCATGATCACGCCGACCAGCGCGTTCGGCATGTGCCAACGCTACTGGAACCCTGCTTGCAGAGCGCGAGTAGCTTGCTCACATGCGAACACGACTGACTGACGCACTCCAGATCGAGCATCCCGTCATGCTCGCCGGGATGGGCGGCGTGTCGTACCACGCGCTCGTCGCCGCCGTGTCGGAGGCAGGTGGCTTCGGCTGCCTGGGCGCGTCGGCCATGCAACAGCACGAGATGATCGACGAGATCCGCGCCGTGAAGGCGGCGACGAGCAAGCCGTTCGGCGTCGACCTGCTCACGGCGCTGCCTGAGCAGATGATGGCGAACATCGAGATCGTGATCCGGGAAGGCGCGCAGGTCTTCGTAGCCGGCCTCGGCGTGCCGCGCGACGTGATCGAGCTCTGTCACGACAACAACGTGCTCGTTGTCAACATGTGCGGGAAGGTGCGCCACGCGGTCAGCGCCGTCGAGGCGGGATGCGACATCGTCGTCGCACAGGGGACCGAGGCCGGTGGCCACACCGGCACCGTCGCCACCATGCCGCTCGTGCCCCAGATGGTCGACGCCGTGGGCGACCGGGTCCCGGTCGTCGCCGCCGGTGGTCTCTTCGACGGGCGCGGGCTGGCGGCGTCGCTGGCCTTGGGCGCGGACGGCGTCTGGATCGGGACGCGCTTCATCGCCACCCCCGAAGCACGGTCGACGCCGGGCTACAAGGAGGCGCTCATCCGCACTGCCGAGGACGGCACCGTGATCAGCCGTGCGTTCACCGGCAAGACGCTGCGGGCGGTGCGCAACAGGACGACCCAGTACTACGACGACCACCCCGAGGACGTCAGGCCATTCCCGGAGCAGATCTTCAAGGCGGTCGAGGAAGGCACGCTGCACCTCACTGGCGGCGAGGCGGCCGATGTCGATCCCGAACGCGAGTGCTACCCGGCCGGGCAGGGCACCGGCGCCATCGAGGACCTCGTCCCCGCCGGCGAGCTCGTACGGCGGTTCGTGGCCGAAGCCGAGGCGGTGATCGAGTCGCTCGGCGGCCTGCGGGCCCAAACACCCGCGTGACCGACGCTCGAACATGACGGAACGGCTCGTCGTCATCGGCGGCGACGCCGCCGGGATGAGCGCGGCGTCGCGTGCCCGCCGGCGGCGTGACCCCGACGACCTCGAGATCGTCGCCTTCGAGCGCGGCCCCTACACCTCGTACTCGGCGTGCGGGATCCCGTATTTCGTCAGCGACGTCGTCACCGACGTCGACCAGCTCGTTACCCGTTCAGCCGAACAGCACCGCCGTAACGGCATCGATGTCCGCACTGGCCACGAGGTGGTCGGGATCGACGTCAACAGGCGTCGCGTGCGCGTCCGAGAGGCGACGGGTGACTCGCGTTCCGGAGCCGAACGCGAAGAGCCGTTCGATCAGCTCGTCGTGGCGACGGGCGCGGTCCCACACCGGCCCGAGCTACCCGGCGCCGACGCTGACGGCATCTTCGGTCTGCAGACGCTCTCCGACGGCGTCGCCGTCCGCCGGGCGATCGACGAGCGCGAGCCGCGCCATGCGGTTGTCGTCGGCGGCGGCTACATCGGGCTCGAGATGGCGGAGGCGCTCGTCGAACGCGGCCTCGACGTCACGCTCGTCGACCGGACCGAGCAACCGATGGCGGCCACGCTCGACGACGACATCGGCGCCCTCGTCAGCGACGCGCTCCGCGCCACCGGTGTGAAGTTGCTCATGGGCGACGCCGTCGAGAGCTTCGACGCCGATGGTGAAGTTGTGCGCGCCGTCAACACCGCACAAGAGACCTTGCCCGCCGACGTCGTGGTTCTCGGGATGGGCGTCCGGCCGAACAGCCGCATAGCCGGCGAGGCCGGCATCGCGATCGGCGACACCGGAGGCATCGTCACCGACAGCCGCATGGAGACCAGCGTCGGCGGTGTCTGGGCGGCGGGCGACTGCGTGGAGTCGGTCGAGCGCGTCACCGGGCGGCGAGTGGTGATCCCGCTCGGAACGCACGCCAACAAGCAGGGCCGTGTCATCGGCATCAACGTCACCGGAGGCGACGCCCGGTTCCCGGGCGTGGTCGGCACGGCCGCGTCGAAGATCTGCAAGTACGAGGTCGCGCGCACCGGGATCACCGAGCGCATCGCGGCCGACGTGGGGCTCGAAGTCGTGGCGGCCACGATCGAGTCCACGACCCGCGCCGGCTATTTCCCCGGCGTGGCTCCGATCACGGTGAAGATCGTGGCAGCGCGTGACGACGGTCGAATCGTCGGCGCGCAGATCGTCGGCGAGGAAGGCGCCGCCAAGCGCATCGACGTGCTCGCCACCGCCGTCTGGAACCGCATGCCGGTCGACGAGGTCGCGAGCTTGGACCTGTCGTACGCGCCGCCGTTCTCCCCGGTGTGGGACCCGGTGCTCATCGCCGCCCGCAAGGCGGCCGACCTCCTCTAGCCTTATCGTCGCCGTCGCAAGCTCCGGCTTTGCGGCGACGGCCGGCAAAGCCGCCGTCGCCGCGGCCTTTTTGTCGCCGTCGCCGCGGTCGCCGCGGTCGCCGCCGTTACCGCCGGGCGGCGGCGGCGCGGGCCTGCTCCTCTTTGAGGTCACTCTCGTACATCGTCTGCACGAGTTCCTCGAACGTGACGCGTGGACGCCAGCCGAGAACATGGCGAGCCTTGGTGGCGTCTCCGGTCAGGATGTCGACCTCGGCCGGGCGCATGAAGCGCTCGTCCTGTTGCACGAGCGGTCGCCAGTCGTCGAAGCCCGCGACTCGGGCCGCGATCTCGAGCAACTCACGGTTGGTGTGTGTCTCGCCCATGGCGATGACGTAGTCGCCCGGCTCGGGCTGCTGGAGCATGAGCCACATCGCTTCGACGTAGTCGCCGGCATACCCCCAGTCGCGGGCGGAATCGAGATTGCCGAGGGCGATCTTCTCTTGGAGCCCGAGCTTGATCCGGGCCATAGCGTTCGTCACCTTGCGGGTGACGAACTCGAGACCACGGCGGGGCCCCTCGTGGTTGAAGCAGATGCCTGAAGTTGCGTGCAGCCCGTATGCCTCTCGGTAGTTCACCGTCGTGTAGTGGCCGAACACCTTGGCGACGCCGTACGGAGAGCGCGGGTGGAAGGGCGTCTGCTCGTTCTGAGGTGTCTCGCGCACCTTCCCGAACATCTCCGACGAGGATGCCTGGTAGAAGCGGATGGGATTGTTCTGCGTGCCGCCGACGACACGGATCGCCTCGAGCATTCGCAGGACGCCGACGCCGGTGATGTCAGCGGTGAGCTCGGGCTGCTTGAACGACAGCTGCACGAAGCTGATCGCGCCGAGGTTGTAGACCTCGTCCGGCTGCACCTGCTCGACGGCGGCGATCAGCGACGACAGGTCCTGGAGATCGCCCTCGACCAGCTCGAGCGAGGGGTTCTCGTCCATCACCATCTGCGCCTTCGGGTTCGCCTGCCCGCGCACGAGCCCGAACACCTGGTAGCCCTTGCCGCTCAGGAACTCGGAAAGATGCCGTCCGTCCTGGCCGGTGATCCCCGTGATCAGCGCGCGCTTCATGCAGACGTTCCTCCGTGACGAGCCACAGAGGTTAGCGGTCTGCTCTGTGCCAGTCCGGGTCCAGCTGACTGAGGAACTCGGCGCACCTCTGCTCCTCGTCGTGCTCGCCGATCGCGCCCGCCGCGATACGAAGACCTTCGAGGGCGCGAAGGAAGCCCTGATTGGTCGGATGGCGCCAGCGCACGTACCCCGAGCCGTGCCATCCCGACTGGCGCAGCCGGTCGAGGCCGCGGTGATAGCCGACGCGGAAGTACGCGTACGCCTCGACATCGTCGCGGGCCAGCTCGCCGAGCCGCGCCCACGCATCGAGGAACCGCGGCCAGCGCGCCACGACCTCGGCCACCGCGGCGCGCCTGCTCTCGGGTGGCGCCACGAGCGCGGCCTCGAGCGCGGCCAGCGCGTCGGCGGGCTCCGGCGCCAGCACGGTCTCGGGCGGGCCCTGCGAGCTGAGGTCCAGCGGTTGCCTCGACATGCGCAGCACTGTAGGCACCGCTCACACCAGGACGACGTGGGAGAGCGACGGAGAGACGCCGGTACCATCGACCCATGACCGACACGGCCGCTCGCGCGGCCTCGACGCGCGAAGCCGAAGCGGCGGCTGCTCCCTCCGACGGACAGACTGCGACGCCCGAAGCACGGCGCCTCACGACGCTCGTGCTCGTCCGGCACGCCGTCACGGAGCAGACGGGTCCGCTGCTGACGGGGCGCAACCCGGGCGTCGACTTGTCGGACGACGGCCGCAAGCAGGCGGCCGCGCTGGCGGAGCGACTGGCCGACCTGCCCGTGGCTGCGGTGTACGCCAGCCCGATGGAGCGCACCACGCAGACGGCCGAGGCGGTGGCCGAGCGCCACGCGCTGCCGGTGCAGGAGCTGGCCGGTGCGCTCGAGGCCGACTACGGGGAGTGGACCGGCGGCAAGCTCAACGAGCTCGCCCAGACCGATCTGTGGAAGACCGTGCAACGGTCGCCGTCGCGTGCCCGGTTCCCCGGTGGTGAGTCGCTGGCCGAGATGCAAGCACGCATCGTGCGCTGTCTCGAGGACGTGACAGCACGGCACCCGGGCGAGATCGTCGTGGTCGTCTCGCACGCCGATCCCATCAAGGCGGCGATCGCCCACTACACCGGTGTGCACCTCGACCTGTTCCAGCGCATCGTGGTCTCGCCGGCGTCGGTCACGGCGTTCCAGCTCTCCGCGCACGGCGTCGCGCTCGTCAAGTGCAACGACACCGGCAGCCTCGACGAGCTGGGACCCCCGCCACCCGACGACAAGAAAGAGGATGGTGCCGATGGATGACAACGAGATCGAGCTCGAATCCGTCGACAGCCTGGGCGCAGGAGCCGTCGGCGAACCCGGCGAACGTGAGTTCTTCCTCCAGGCCCGCACCGAGTCGGCGCAGCTCACCGTGCTCGTGGAGAAGGAACAGGTCGCCCTGCTCGCCGCCGAGGCGGTCGCCTTCCTCGACCGCATCTCCGAGGACTACCCGGAGGAGCCGTCCAACGTTGCCGAGCCGGTCGTGCACCAAGCCGGTTTGCGCGAGCCGACCGTGCCGCTGTTCCGGGCCCGGCTGATCGGCCTCGGCTTTGACCCCGAGCGCGAACTCGTGCTCATCGAGTTGCGCGAGCACTCGTCCGACGACGAGGAGGCCGATCAGACCGCCGGAGCTCCGACCGCGGCCGACGCGCCCCCCGTCCCTGAGGTCCCCGACGACCCGGGCGCGCTTGCCGAAGCAAGCGAGGAGGAGACCGAGGGGTACGTGGCCCGCATCTACGCCACGCGCCCGCAGGTGCGAGCCATGGCGGCGAAGGGTGCCGAGGCCGTGGCCGCGGGAAGGCCGCTGTGTCCGCTGTGCGACCAGCCCATGGACCCGTCCGGGCACCGGTGCCCCCGCTGGAACTAATAGCCCCACCGGAAGCAGAGCTTCCGGCGGGGACCCCAGCCCTCCTGCCCTCGCGCAGTGATTTCATCTGGCCGACATGGATCTAACGGACGGCGACGCGGCGGAGGTCCTGGCGCAGGGCGAGCTGGAAGTGCTCGGCCGCATGCCATGGGCGTCGAACGCCACGCTGCTCGCGGTGGCGCATGCGAATGGCGTCGAGGTGCAGGCTGTCTACAAGCCCCGGCGCGGTGAGCGCCCGTTGTGGGACTTCCCGAGCGGCACGTTGTGCCAGCGCGAGGTCGCGACGTACGAGCTGTCCGAGGCGCTCGGGTGGAGCCTTGTCCCCGCGACCGTGCTGCGCGACGGACCGGTCGGGATCGGGATGGTGCAACGGTTCGTCGAACACGATCCCGAGGAGCACTACTTCACGCTGCTCGAACAGCACGCCGATCGTTTTCTGCAGTTTGCTGTGTTCGACGTGCTGATCAACAACGCCGACCGCAAGGGAGGCCACTGCATTCGCAGCCGGCCCGACGGCGCGATCGTCGGCATCGACCACGGTCTGACGTTCCATCCGGCGTGGAAGCTGCGCACGGTCATCTGGGACTTCGCCGGTGATGCCATGCCGCCCGCGATCGCCGACGACGTCTGCCGGGTCCTCGTCGACGACCAGCTCGACGAGCGCATGGCGCCGCTCGTGTCACCGCTCGAGCTCGACGCGATGCGGCAGCGCGGCCAGGAGCTGGTCCGGGCCGGACGCCTGCCCGACCCCGACCCGGGCTACCACTCGCTCCCGTGGCCGCTCGTGTGACCCGTCGTCAACCCGAGCTTGCCGGTAACGACGTCTCTTCGGTCGGTTCGGGAACCAATGGCGGTGGGGCGTCAGCGCGGCGCTTGTAGATCCCGATACCCTCGACCGACTCGACGTACTGGTAGTCGCGGTACACGATGCGCGCGAGGTCCGGGTAGCGGGAGATCGTGTAGTACTGCGCGCCGCGAATCCGCGAGTACGCCGTATCGAGGATGTACGTCGGTGGATGAACGGCGAAGTCCTCGAAGAACAGCTCCCAGGCGCCGGGCGTTGCGTCCTCGACGCTGGCGTCGTTCCCCGGTCGTCCGGGCTCCCAACCGGTCAGGAATCCCGAGGTGAAGAAGCGCGTCGCCGGCCGCTTCCCCGATGCCCAGTAGATCTCGGGGACATGACCCCACACGAGGATGCGGTCCTCGGCTCCCGCGTGCACCTTCAGGTACTCGCTCACGGTCTCGTACTGAGCTGTCTCGTTGAACGGCCGCACGAGGAAACCGAGCCCGGCCGCCGCGGTCGCGACGCCTACCGCGAGGGCGACGGTCCGCTGGACCACGCGCGGCCTCGACCGCGCCAGCACGCCGGCCGTGATCAAAGCCAGCGGCGGAACGAGTTGCAGGTAGTAGTGGCCGAAGAAGCGGAGCCCCACGGCGACCGATAGTCCGGCGGAAAGCAGCCAGAGCCACAGGTCGGTGTCCCCGCCGTCTTCCGCGGTGCGTCGCTCGCGCCAGGCGCGCGGCAACGTCCACACGATCGGGAGGTTGGCGAGCGCGAACGCGGCCGTCATGAGGACGAGCATCAGCAGGACCATTCCCCACCGGCCGGTGATGCCGAGATAGCTGCCGTTGCCGATCGTGGTCCAGAACAGGAGCTCCCCGGGACCGACTGCGAGCGCAACAAGCGCGAGCGGCGCCGTGAAGCCGCTGAGCGCGTCGGCCGCGCCGCGTCGGCCGCGTTGCTTCCACACCAGGTACAGCACCGGGATGAGCGTCGCGGCCCCGGTTTGCTTCGCGAGTGTGGCCACGGCGACGGCGACGCCTGACGAGAAGGGGCGCCCGCGCCGCGCCAGCAGGATCGCCGCGGTCATGCCCGGCAACATGAAGATCTCGAAATTCGCCGCCTGCCCGTCCTGCGGCGCGAACGCGACCGACGCCAGCACCATGAGCACGCCCGCGATCCAGGCAGCACGATGCCCGTACCGTCGTCGGGCTTCGAGCGCGAGGAGCAGGGCGGTGAGGGCGATGGCGAGCATCGCCAGCACCCGCACCGACCACAACGCTGTCGTGCTGAACAGGGCGAACGTGGCGGCGTAGATGTACGGGACTAGAGGCGGCTTGCGGTCAGCGGCCTCCTCGTAGAGCTTGCCGCCGTCGCTGATGACCTCGGCCTGCGTAGCGAGGAACGTCTCGTCGGAGTTGAACACCTTCACGAAGAACGCCGGAGTCCGGAGCGCGAATGTCAGCAGGAGCAGCACGGCAAAGAGCCGGAGCGTCGACCGGCGCGCGGCCAGCCGGTCGGGCGCTGTCGACGAGGCGTCCGACGGCGGCGGTACCGGTGCAACGTCGGTATTCATCCTCGAGCCTGCTCCGGTCGTCCTGCCGACGGGGCAGTCATTGTGCCAGCTTCCTGGCACCTACCCGGATGCGGTGCGAATCAGACCGGCGCGAGCTCGTCGCCCAGATAGCGACGGCGGCACAAGGAACGCTGCGGCTTGCCCGACGACGTCTTCGGCAGGGTGCCGGGCCGCACGAGGACGACTTCCTCGGGCGGCACGCCGATGGCGTCGGTGACGCGGGCGGCGACGGCGTCGCGAACGGGGGCGGAGTGGTCCAACTTCGTCTCTGCGACCACCACGACGGCTTCACGACCACGCCGGCCTCCCGTGCCGAAGGCGATGACGTTGCCGGCGCGCACGCCCTCGACCGATTCCGCTGCCCGCTCGACGTCCTCGGGGAACACGTTGCGTCCCCCGACGATGATCACGTCCTTGAGGCGACCGCAGACGACGAGCTCGCCGTCGACCAGGTAGCCGAGGTCGCCGGTGCGGAACCAGTCGCCGCGCCGCGCGTCGGTGGCTGCCTGATCGTTGCCGTAGTAGCCGGGCGAGATGGAGCTGCCGCGCAGCTCGATCTCGCCGACCTCACGGTCCCGCATCGGCTGCCCGGTCGTGGGATCGCAGACTCGCAGTTCCAAACCGTTCAGGGGCCGGCCGAGACGCGCGAGCCGCCGTGCGGTGCCGTCCGAGTCGTCGCGATCGACGGGCGCGGCGTACTGGTCGGTCTCCAGGACGCGCTGATCGACGGTGTCGACCTGCATTCCCGCACCTGGCGTCGGGAACGTGACCGCCAGCGTGGCCTCGGCCATGCCGAACACGCAGAACGCGGCGCGCGCATCGAGACCATGCGTGGCGCCGGCGGCGAGGAACGATTCCACCGCGCGCGGATCGATCGGCTCGGCTCCGTTGAAGGCCAAGCGCCAGCGCGACAGATCGAGACGGTCGAGGCGGCCGAGGGCTCGGGCAGCGAGTGCGTACGCGAAGTTCGGCCCTGCAGTCACCGTGGCACCGAACTCGGCTATCCATTCCATCCACCGGGCCGGCGCGGCGAGGAAGTCCTGGGGCGAGGCGAGCACGAGGTCGAAACCGTGCAGCATCGGCGCGCCGAGGAGCCCGATGAGCCCCATGTCGTGGTACAGGGGCAACCATGACACTGCCTTGTCGACGTCGTGGTCGAAGTTGGCGGCCTCGACGGCGGCGTCGAGGTTGGCGGTCATGCATCGGTGCGGGACCATTACGCCCTTCGGGTCGGCCGTCGAGCCGCTCGTGAACTGGAGGATCGCCAGCGCGTCGGGATCTTCGGCGGGGCGCTCGTACGCGCTCGGCGTGCCGCGTAGCTCGTCGAGCCGCACGATGGACGGATCGCCCGGTTGAGGGTCCAGGAACTCGCTCAGCTGGGCGTCGATCACGACGATCTGGGCGTGGGCGTGGACGATGAGCCGGCGGGTCTGCGCAACGAAGTCCTCGATCGAACCCAGTCGCATCGGCAGCGGGAGGACGACGACCGTTGCCCCGGCCAGCCAGGTCGCCTGCACCGCGGTGACGAACGGCCGGGTGGTGGCGCCGAGTAGGGCCACGTGGCTGCCCGGTCCCACGCCGCGGGCCTGCAGGGCTGCGGCCATAGCCCGGGCGTCCTCGTGGAGGCGGGCCCATTCGACCGGCTCCCGGCCGTTCGCGCCCGCTGATCCGACGAAGGTGATCGTGTGGCGCGTGCCGGCGCTGGCCTCGAGACGCGGGAGAAGGGAGGTGGAGCAGCTCACAAGTGGATCGGACTGCTTCTACCCCCGGCGGGTTACGCCGAATCGTCACCGCCGATCGCGGCGGCGGGGTCACGGAAGAACCTGGAACGTGGGAGGGCTGCGTCGGCGCCGTCGGCCCGTGCTGCCTCGAGGGCGGCGGGGTCGTCATGGCGGCCGTAGGCGACGATGCGAGCCTTCGGAGCGAGCTTGCGGGCCACGGTCACCGCGTCGGGGTGGGCTTTCACATCGATGACGACAACGTCGGCGCCGGCAGAGTCGTCGGGTGCGGCTGCCATGTGCGCGTCCGGCACGGCGGCTGCGATCTTGGAGCGGTCCAGCAGGTCACCGACCAGCGCTACGACCCGCACTCCTACTCACCCCGGATGTGTTGTGCGAGGTAGGCGGGCTCGCCGACCTTCTCGACCAGGTCGAGCTGCGTCTCCAGCCAGTCGATGGACTCTTCGCCGTCGGCGAGCATCGGCTCGAAGATCAGGCGCGAACCGTCGTCACCGACTTCGCGGCACAGCGCAATCGCATCGACCAACGCGGTGACGGTCCCTTTCTCAATCACGAGCTCGTTCTCGAACTGGTCCGTCACACCCTTGCCCACCTTGATGCGGCTGAGGCGTTGGAGGTTGGGAGTCCCGTCGAAGTAGATGATGCGCTCGATCAGCTTCTCGGCGTGGCGCATCTCCTCGATCGAATCGTCGTAGGCCCGCCTGGCGAGACCGGGGTAACCCCAGTTGTCGCGCATCTTCGCGTGCACGAAGTAGGTGCTGGCCGCCGACAGCTCCGCCGCGAGGAGATCCGCGAGCGATTCCATGATCTTGGGGTTTCCGTGCATCATCGACCTCCCCGCGGCATCGTAGGTCGCCGCACCCTGCGGAGCAGGAAGTCGCTGCCGATCATGCCGGCTGCGATGGCGCTGGCAAGGATGCCCACCTTCGCATCAGCGAGTTGGCTGCCGCGGTAGGACACGTCGGCGATGAACAGCGCAACCGTGAAGCCGATCCCGGCCAGCGTGGCCACACCCACAATGTGCCGCCGCGTCACCGAAGGGGGGAGGCGACCGACGTTCAGCCGCAACGCGAGCGCGACGGCCAGCGTGATGCCGAGGGTCTTGCCGATGATCCGTGCGACGACGATGCCCCATGTGACGCGGCTCGTTCCGGCCGCGCGCAGCTCGTCAGGACCGAGCTGGATACCGGCGTTCGCGAGCGCGAACAACGGGACGATGACGAAGCTCGCCGCCAGGTGCAGCGGCGCTTCGAGGCGCCGCAGCACGTGCCGCTCACTCCGTGACGCCGCCGGGGTCAGAAGGCCGATCGCCACGCCGACGAGCGCGGCACTGACGCCCGCCTTGACGGTGCAGAACCAGAGCACCGCGAACCCGACCGGCACATACAGGACCTGGGGGCGTGCGCGCGTGCGGGCGAGCACGATCAGCACCGCGAGCACGCCGATCCCGCCGAGAAGCCAGAAGGGCTCGAGGCCACGCGAATAGAAGAGCGCGATCACGGCGACCGAAACGGTGTCGTCGACGATGGCCAGCGTGACCAAGAAGAGCCTGAGCCCCACCGGCACCCGCGGCGCGACGAAAGCCAGCACGGCGAGCGCGAACGCCAGGTCGGTGGCCATCGTGATGCCCCAACCGCGGTTGCCGGGCGCAGTCGGGCTCCAGGCGAGGAAGATGAGCGCCGGGAGCACCATGCCCCCGACGGCCGCAAACACTGGCAGCGCCGCCCTCCGGCGGTCGCGCAGCTCCCCTTCGACGAGCTCTCTTTTGATCTCGATTCCGACGACGAGGAAGAAGATCGTCATGAGACCTTCGTTGACCCAGTGCCGGAGGTCGTAGCCGACGCTCAGCGTGCCCGTCCCGATCGTGAGGTCGTACGACCAGAGGTCCGTGTAACCGTCGCTCCAGACGTTCGCCACGATCAGCGCCACGGCCGCGGCGAAGAAGAGAACGATTCCGCTCGCGATCTCGACCGCGACGAAGTCGTCGCCCACGGGATGGAGGTACCGGCCGAAGGGGAAGCGGACGTGGGTTCGGCGACCGGTCATCGGGAAGCCCTTCGGCGCGGGTCGAGTCAACGCCGACCAGACTTCCCGGCACGCCGGGTGTGAGTGTAGTGAGACCCGACTACGACAGGATCAGGACGCCACGAGGCGAGGTGCGTCGATG
>JBKOWY010000044.1:0-46230 GCA_046724655.1 Actinomycetota bacterium | reverse complement strand
CCCATCTCCGTGACGATGACCTCGGCGTCTTCGGGCGCGGCGAGGAGCGTGAGTGGCACGCCGGCCTCGTTGTTGAACGATGCAGGGCTCGCGTGAACGCGGTGTGTCGCATCGAGCGCCGCCGCCAGCAGGTCCTTGGTCGCCGTCTTGCCCGCCGAGCCCGTGATGCCGACGACGGTGGTGTCGGGCAGCCGGTGACGGGCGAAATCCCCCAGGGATCCCAGTGCGACAAGAGAGTCGGGGACGAGAACCGCGGCGCGATCCTTCCGAACGCGGCCGGGCGGGCGATTGACGACGGCGATCGTCGCGTCGCGCTTCCAGGCGTCGGCGACGTAGTCGTTGCCGTCGCGCTCACCGCGCAGAGCGACGAAGCAGCCTCCGGGGTCGAGGCGGCGCGTGTCGATGCCGTACGAGTCGGCGATCGCCGAAGGGTTACCGATCAGCTCGCCGCTCGTTGCTTCGGCAATCTCTTCTGCGGTCAGGCGCATCCGAGCGCCTCCAGCTCGGCGCGCGCGATCACGCGGTCGTCGAACGGGATGGTCCGGTCCCCGATGGTCTGTCCCGTCTCGTGGCCCTTCCCGGCGATCACGACGACGTCACCAGGGCGAGCTTCGCTCAGCGCCTCTCGGATGGCGACGCGCCGGTCGAGCTCGACGACGACGGCCGCGGAGCCGTCCCGGAGGCCCTGCAGCACGGCGTCGGCAATCGCTTCCGGACGCTCGCCGCGTGGGTTGTCCGTCGTGAGCACCACGAGGTCGGCGCGGGCGCCGGCGACGTGACCCATGGCGGGACGCTTGTCGCGATCGCGGTCGCCGCCGCAGCCGAAGACCACGAGCACCCGGCCACCGTGTGCGAGTGAGCGCGCGGCCTCCAGCACGCGACCAAGGGCGTCGGGAGTGTGCGCGTAGTCGACGAGCACGGTGAACGGCTCGGTGCGCACGCGTTCGAGGCGGCCGGGCACGACGAGTGGCAGCTGGAGCCCGGTGACCACGGCCGACAGCGGCAAGCCGGACACCAGCGCGGTGGCCGCAGCTGCGAGCGTGTTGTTCACGTTGAAGCGGCCGAGCAACGGCGACGCAATCGGCGTCCGCTGGCCGCTGCGCTGATCCACGAGCACGAGTCGAGTCTCGGAATCGTCCAGGATGACGTCCTCGGCCACGATGTCGACGTGGGTGCTGCGGCGAATGTCGGCGCTCGCGAACGTCAGAAGGGGGATCCCGGCTGCTTGCACACGGCGCACGATCTTGAGTCCGTAACGGTCCCCGACATTCACTGCCGCGGTCGCGACACGAGCTGGATCGAAGAGGCTCGCCTTGGCCTCGAAGTACGCGGGCATCGACCGGTGGTAGTCGAGGTGCTCCGGTGTCAGGTTCGTGAAGCACCCGGCCGCGAACCACGTCCCGTCCACCCGGTGCTGAGCCAGCGCGTGTGACGACACCTCGACGGCAACCGTCCGCACGGCGTCGTCGCGCATGCGCGCGAGCAACTCCTGCAGGTCGTCGGCTTCCGGCGTCGTGTGCTCGACGGGCAGCGGTTCGCCGTTCGTGCGGGCACCCACCGTCCCGATGACCCCCGTCCGCCGGCCGGCGGCCCGGGCGATGGCCTCGACCAGGTACGTGACGGTCGTCTTGCCGTTCGTGCCCGTGACCGCAAGGCACTGGAGCCGACGGGAAGGATGGTCGTGCAGCCGGTCGGCGGCGGGGCCGAGCGCGGCCCGGACGCTCCCGACCCGGGCTTGCGCTACCGGTAGGTCGAGCTCGCGCTCGACGAGGAGCGCGCTCGCCCCGGCGGCGACCGCCTCGGGTGCATACCGGTGCCCATCGGCGACCTCACCGGGAATGCACGCGAAGCAGCTGCCCCGCGCGGCGCGGCGGCTGTCGTGCGTGATGGCAGTGACCTCGACGTTCCGGTCCCCCACCCACCCCAGAACGTCCACTCCGCCGAGGAGCTCGTGCAGGCGCACGGGCCGTCCCCTCCCATCGTTCACGGGGAGTGCGTCAGGGTATCGGCCGGGGCAGACGCGCCGCTCAGAGCTGCGTCCTTCGCGCCGGTGGCCGCCGGTGCCGCGGGGGTCGGCGGGGCGGCCGCCGCCACCGGGGCCGCGGCACCCGGCAGGACCCGCTCCGCCCGCAGTGCGAACTCCATCATGCGCGCGAACGCGGGCGCCGCGACTTGACCGCCGAAGTAGTTGTTCTGAGGCTCGTCGAGCACGACGATCGCAGACAGCCGCGGCGCCTCGACGGGCGCGAAGCCTGCGAACGACGCGACGTACTGAAACGGCGGTTGGTCGTACGGCGGCTTTCGCGCCGTCCCGGTCTTCCCGCCGACCTGATAGCCGGGAATCTTGGCGTTCGTGCCGGTGCCGTTCTCGACGACACCGAGGAGCAGCTCCCGCATCGTGGCTGCGGTCGCCGGCGACACGACCTGCCGCGACACGGGCGTGGGTTCCTCGTGGCGCGAGCCGTCCGGCCCGAGGGTCGCGTCGACGAGGCGCGGAGGACGACTGGCGCCGCCGTTGGCGATCGTCGTGTAGACGTCAAGCATCTGCATCGCGGTGACCGCGAGCCCGTTGCCGATCGGCATCGACCCCATGCTCGTGTCGGTGTACTCCGACAGCGGCAGGATGAGGCCGTTGGCCTCGCCCGGGAATTCGAGACCCGTCGGCGAACCGAACCCGAACGCACGCACGTACGCGTCGAAGCGCTCCTTGCCGAGCTCATGTGCGATCTGGATCGCGCCGACGTTCGACGACAAGCGCACGATGTCCCGCACGGGCATCGACGCCGGATGCGCGCTCGTATCCGCATAGGCGGTGCCGCCGATGTTCAGCACGGCTGGTGTCGGGAACATGCTGTCGGCGTTCACGACCTGGTCCTCGAGAGCACCGGAGACCGTGATCACCTTGTTCGTCGACCCCGGCTCATAGACGTCGACGACCGGCCGGTTGCGTTCGCTCGCGGGGGCGGGACCGGCCGGGCGGCTATCGGTGGCGCCGTCGACGGTCGCCATGGCGAGGACGTCACCGGTCGTGACGTCCATGACGATCGCCATGCCGCCATGAGCGTTCGCCTTCGCGACCTCTTCGGTCAGGACCTGCTCGGCGTGGTACTGGATGCTCTGGTCGATCGTGAGCACGAGGTCTCCCCCGCGCTGTGACGGGACGAGGCGGTACTCCCCGCCCGGGAGCTGACGCCCTTGAGGATCGAGCTCCACGGAAAGCTCGCCCGGCTTGCCCGCCAGACGCTTGTCGTACTGCGCCTCGAGCCCGCCCAGGCCGGCATTGTCGGTGCCCACGAATCCGAGGAGCGGGCCGGCCAGCGCGCCGGCCGGATAGAACCGCTTGGACTCGGGCACGAGGTCGACGCCGGGGAGACCGAGAGCCTTCACCTTGAGCACGGTCTCGTTGTCGAGCTTCCGGGCGATGTAGACGAAGCCCTTGTCGCGCTGCGACAGCCGATCGCGCAGCACGGCTTCTTCGACGCCCACGAGCGGCGCCAGCTGCGCCGCGTACGCCGCGGGGTCCTTCACGACGCGCGGGTTCGCCCACACCGTCTGCTGCGGCACCGATACCGCGATGTCGTGGCCGTTCCGGTCGAACACACTGCCCCGCTCGGCCGCCAGGTCGACCTTGCGAACGCGCTGGTCGAGACCCAGCTGGGCGTAGCGGTCGCGGCCGAGCGCCTGGAGATCGACGAGCCGCGCGCCCACCGCGACGAAGACGATGACGAGGGCGAGCAGCAGGCCGATCAGGCGGCGACGGGTGGCGTGGGGGCCCGGTCGCCAGCGCGGACGGGCCGGGCGTCGCCGGGCTGAACGTCGTTTCGGGATCCGGCTCGCGCGAGAGCGCGTGCCCGAAGCTGCGCGCGCACTTGTGCGCGCAGCCGTGCGCGGAGCTGGGCGCGACGGTCGACGCGCGGCCGGAACGACACGTGCTCGCGTGCGCGACGGCGAGGTGGCGTGTCGGGCGCGGGCCGCGGTTTGGGGCCGCGCGCGCGTCTCGAGCCGGGCAGGTCGCCCGGCTCGGAGCCCAGTCCGGCGCGTGCCGGCTGAACGGCCGTCACGGCTGGGTTCCAAGATGAGGCTTCACTTTCTCCCATCCTTCTTGGAGGGTCGTGGACGTCTGGTCTGGCGCCACCGCCGGCGGCGGCGCGCCAGGGACGACGACGTACGTCGGCGCGTCGCCGGCGCTCACCATCCCGATGGCTTGCGCCCGTTGCTGGATTGCGGCCGGCGACGACTGCTGTGCGTACTGGAGACGAAGCTGCTGATACTGCTCACGTGCGGCAGAGGTCCGTCGTTCGAGCCCGTCGAGCTCCAGCTGACCCTGGGCGAGCTGGACATGGAACACGACGGCTGCGAACAGCGAGATGACCACCATCGCGGCCAGGCACCACATCGCACGCCGGACACGACGCGCCTTCAGACGTGCCTGGTTGTCGACGACCCGCAGAGGTGCTCTTCGGGTGCGGGCCGGTGTGTGAAGCGACGCGGGCCGCGCGGCGCGCGACGTCGTTGGCGCGCGTCGCGCGGCTGGACGCGCCGCTTGAAGCGCCGTGGCGGCGGCGCTCATTTCATTCCCCGGTCGGGGAGCTTCTCGACGGCGCGCAGACGCGCACTTGCCGAGCGCGGGTTGTCGACGACCTCGTCGGCAGTCGGCCGCAGAGGTCGGCGAGTGAGGAGACGCACGAGGGGCTCGAGTGGTCGGCGGACGGGCATCCCACGCGGCTCGGGATCGGTCCGTCCTGCCCAGCCGGCGAAACGCTGCTTCACGATCCGGTCCTCGAGGGAGTGGTACGAGGCCACGAGGATGCGGCCGCCGGGTGTCAGCAGATGCACCGACTCGTCGAGGCCGGCGCCGAGGTTCGGGAGCTCCTTGTTCACCTCCATGCGGATCGCCTGGAACGTGCGGCGGGCCGGATGACGCCCCCGGCGCCGTGCCGGTGCCGGGATAGCGCCTCGGACGACGTCGACGAGCTCTCGCGTCGTGCGGAGCGGGCGCGCCGCGACGATGGCCCGCGCGATCCTGCGCGCGAAGCGCTCCTCGCCGTTGCCGGCGATGATCGCGGCCAGGTCCTCTTCGGAGTAGGTGTTCACGACCTGCTCCGCCGTCAGCTCCTGTCTGCTGTCCATGCGCATGTCGAGTGGCGCATCGAGCCAGTAGGAGAAGCCGCGTTCGGGTCGATCGACCTGCGGGCTGCTCAGGCCCAGATCGAACAAGATGCCCACGATTTCTTCCTCGCTCTCGCTTCTCACGATGTCGGCGAGGTTCTCGAATCCCCCCCGCACGACCCGGGCCCGTCGCCCGAACCCGTCGAGCGCGTCCCGAGCCGCGGTGACGGCGTCGGGATCGCGGTCGATGCCGAGGAGGTGCACGTCGGCGCGGGCTTCGAGGATCAGCCGGGCGTGGCCGCCGCCGCCGACGGTGGCGTCGACGATCAGCCCGGTCGGAACCGGCGCGAGCAGCTCGACGACCTCCCGGCCCATGACCGGCCGATGCACGAACTCCGGCACCCCTCGCTCCCTCGTGCTCCCCTGGGCCTGCGACCAGCCCCCCGGGACGACGATCGCCGCTCGGATGTCTCCCCGAATCGACTCGGTTGGAAAGCGGGCGGAGTAGGGGCTCTCAACCGCGTCTCCCAGGGGGCTGGTGGCAGGCCCGAAGGACCTCACCTTCGATTGTCAACTGCTCTCTTGCTCGCGCTTCGATGCCTCGCGCTTCCTCGTGCGGTCAGATCCCGAAGTCCGGCAGCTCGTCGGACTCATTGAGGCTCTGTTCGCCTTCCCGGTCGCGTTCTTGCCACCGCTGGCTGTCCCAGATCTCGATGCGGGAGAAGACCCCGGCGACGATCACGTCGCGGTCTCGGTCGAGACCGGCGTACTCCCGCAGGTTCTGAGGGATCGCGATCCGGCCCTGTTTGTCCGGGCTGACCTCGGCCGTTCCCGCGAAGAAGGACCGGGCTGCGTCCAGCTCCCGCCCCCCTCGCTTCGACGCTTCACGGATCCGGTCGGCCACGTCTGAGAACTCCTGTGCCGTGTAGACGGAGAGGCAGCCGCCTCTCCCCCTCGTCACGTAGGCGCCTCCCGACAGCTGGTCGCGGTACTTGGCAGGCAGGATCACCCGCCCCTTGGCATCGAGGGAGTGCTGGTACTCCCCGAGAAACATGCGGCTCCCTCAGCTGTCAGTTGTCGCCCCAGATACGGGGTGTCACTCCCCTATCCCCCACTTCGCGCCACCCTACGCCCCAACTCCCCACAGGTCAACCCTCTCAGGCCACATTGGCCCCACGGGGCTCAGGGATTGCGCAGGTGCACAGAGGGGTGGCGCGCCGGGTGCGGGGTCCGCCGGGACAGTCCTGCACCGCCCGGCCGCGGCGACGGCGGCTTTGCCGACCGTCGCCGCAGAGCCGGAGCTTGCGACGGCGACCTCAGGGCGAGAGCCGGTCGGAGACCCGAGCCGAGCGAGCGAGGCGAGTACGGGGGCTCGGCCGGATCAGGGGTGCAGGTCCGGCGGATCCCCGCTCGGCGCGGCGCCCGCGCGGGTGTGGTGCTTGGTCGCCGGAGCTAGGCGACGACGGCGTGACCGCCGGTGTGGTCGACGCTATGGTCGGCGCCCTTGTCGCCGTTGGGGAGGTAGGGCTCCCACAGGGGGTCGATGGACCCGACGGTGGCGATCAGCCACAGGGACGCGTGCGGGGCCCGAGGCCGGCGGCGAAGGGACAGCCCGCACTCCTGGGGCAGGCGATCCTCCTTGCGCGCGTTGCAGGCGCGGCAGGACGCCACGACGTTGTCCCAGGTGTGCTCGCCGCCTCGTGAACGCGGCACGACGTGGTCGACGTTCTCCGCGTTGTGATTGCAGTACTGGCAGCGATGGCGATCGCGGGCGAACACGGCGCGGCGCGACAGCGGGACGCGATTCCGGAACGGCACGCGCACGAAGTGCACGAGCCGAATCACGGCCGGGATCGGGAGCGTGGCCCGCTCGGAGCGGAGCTCACCGCCGTTGCGGGCGATGATCTCCGCTTTGTCCTTGAGAACGAGGACGACCGCCCTCCGCATCGGCACGACGCAGAGCGGCTCGAAGGTGGCGTTGAGCAGCAGGGCTCTCCCCAAGCCTTCGAGACCTCCTTCTCGGCCGTCGGCCGTGTCGGCGGCAGTCTACCGGCGGGGGGTTCTCAAAAGATGCGTCATCTCACGGCACCATTCGAGGTAGGCGACGACGTCGCGGGGCTCGGGCTCGTGGTCCCGCCCGTACTGCGTCTCGAGCCGGTGCCGGAGGTACTCACGGGAGGGCACGGGAACGAACGGCGGACGGCGCCACCATCCGGGCCCGGCGAGCCGGCTCGCCTGCACAACGGCCGTGCCCCAGAGCCGCGGGCGGCGAGCCACGGCAAGCCCCGCTCCGGTCCAGAACCGCATCCCGCCACTCGCGCTTCGCCTCCCCACCGTGGACGACGCTAACGGGGCCCGCTGAAGTGGTCGCGTCTCCCACCCCTTAGTCTGATGGCCGAACCGCGGCGACGGCGGCTCTGCCGACCGGCGCCGCAAAGCCCGAGCTCGACGAGGGCGACAGTTCGAACAAAGGGAGAGAGGCCGTGCAGACCGCGCCGGCTCCGCGCCACACGTCGTTCGGGGCCTTGTTCGACGCTCTGCTCGCCAACGTCGAGCGCGTCATCCAGGGCAAGCGCGAGCCCGTGCGGCTCGCGCTGGTCTGCCTCTTCGCCGAGGGTCACCTGCTCATCGAGGACGTGCCCGGCGTCGGCAAGACGTCGATGGCCAAGGCGATCGCACGGTCGATCGACGGGTCCTGGAGCCGGATCCAGTTCACCCCCGACCTGCTCCCGTCCGACGTGACCGGCGTGTCAGTGTGGAACCGGATCGCCAACGAGTTCGAGTTCCGGCCCGGCGGAGTCTTCGCCAACGTCGTGCTCGCCGACGAGATCAACCGCGCATCGCCCAAGACCCAGTCGGCGCTGCTCGAGGCGATGGAGGAAGGCCAAGTCACAGTCGATTCGCATACGCGGGGCCTGCGCCGACCGTTCATGGTGATCGCGACGCAGAACCCGATCGAGCTCGAGGGCACATACCCGCTGCCGGAGGCGCAGCTCGACCGGTTCCTGATGCGCATTCCTATGGGATACCCGAGCCACGACGCGGAGCGCGCCATTCTCGAGACGCACGGCAGCCACGCCAGCGTCGAGGAGCTCAGCCCGGTGACGTCCGCCACCGAGGTGCTGTCCGCCGCCGGCGGGATCGCCGACATGCACGTCGCCGAGAACCTCAAGGCCTACATCGTCGACCTCGTGACGGCAACACGTCAGCATCGCGACCTCGCCCTGGGCGTGAGCCCGCGCGGAGCGCTGGCACTCCAGCGTGCTGCGCGCGCGCTGGCGGCAAGCATCGGTCGCGATTACGTCGTCCCCGACGATGTCAAGCGTCTCGCGCCCGCTGTGCTCGGGCACCGCGTCCTGCTCGCGCCCGACGCCCAGTTGCGCGGCACCTCGCCCGACGACGTCGTGCGGTCGGTGCTGGCATCCGTCCCGGTACCCGGCGCGACCGGCTGACCATCCCGTGCAACCGGCGCCGCGCGTCCTCACCAGGCGGGGGTGGAGCCTCGCAGGGGCCGCGTCGGGGCTGGCGGTGGCGGGCCGCCTTCTCGGGGCCGTCGAGCTGTGGATTCTCGCGACCGCCATCGTGCTGCTTCTTGCGACGAGCGTGATCTGGGCGCGTTCGCGCCGGTACGACCTCCGCGCCCGCCGTGTCGTGCACCCGGCACGTCTCCACGTCGCGGGCGAGGGCAGGGTCGACCTGACGCTCGCCAACAACTCCGATCGCACCACGCCTCTGCTCGTCGTCACCGACGTGTTCGACGACGGCCGCCGGGCGGCCCGGTTCGTCCTCCCTCCGCTTCCTTCGGGTGAGAGCGCGCGCGCCGCCTACCGTCTGCCGACCACCCGCCGGGGCCGCTTCCGAATCGGTCCGCTCACGGTGTCGGTATCGGATCCGTTCGGGCTCGCGCGACGGACATGGACGATTTCAACCGTCGGCGAAGTGCTCGTGTGCCCGCGGGTGCACGACATCCTCGCCCCGCGTCAGGCAGGCGGTCGGCTCATGGCCTCCGTCGAGACCGTGCACGCGCGCGCCCAAGCCGCTGACGGCGAGGAGTTCCTCACGCTGCGCGAGTACGAGGTCGGCGACGATCTGCGCCGCGTGCACTGGCGCTCGACCGCGCGCACCGGCGACCTGATGATCCGCCAGGACGAGGCGCAATGGAGGGCCCGCGCGATTGTCGTGCTCGACGCCCGCGCCCACGCCCACGATGCGCGCTCCTTCGAGATTGCGGTCGAGGCGACGGCGTCGGTCGTCGATCGTCTCATGCGCATGCGCCGCCGGGTCGAGGTCCTCGCGAGTAATGGTCAGTCGCTCGGTGTCCCGACCGTTCGCCCGGGTTGGGGGGTGATGGACCGCCTGGCAACGATCCAACCCGGCGGCGAGGACCGTCTCGCCGGAATGCTGGCGTCGTTCCGTGCCCACCGCAGCGCCGCGTTCATCGTCGCCGTGGTCGGCTCACTGAGCGCCGTCGAAATGGATGCGTTGAGCGCGCTGACGGCGCACGGCACCGTCGTCATGGTGACCACTCGACCCGGCATCGAGACGCCTCCGGCGCTCGTCGCCTGGTCAGGGCTCGTCGTCGTCGATGCCGCTCGCACTCCATTCCCAGCCGCCTGGAACCAGGCAATGACCCGATGGCATCTCGCTCCGCCTCCGCGCTCACCGCGCTCGCCCTCGCCGCGCTGAACGTCGCGGCCGTCCTGACCCTCGGACGCGTGTTCGCGTCCGGGCGGTTCGCGCTCCCGGTCGTGAGTGCAGTCCTCCTGGTTCATCTCCTCGGCTTCGCGGCGCGGGCACGGCGATGGCCGCTGCTCGACGCGCTCTCGTTGTGGTTGTCGGGCCTGGCCGTGTTCCTCATCTGGGTCCTGGCTGTCCACACGACGGCCTACGGCCTGCCGACGTTCGAGACGTTCCGGGTGCTCGCCGACCGGCTCGGCGACGGGTTGCACGAGCTGCGCACCGCCGTCGTGCCCGCGCCTGCGAGCGACGGAGCGATCGTGCTGTGTGTCCTCGTGGCGTGGGTGATGGCGGCCACGTCGGACGCCCTCGCGTTCTGGCACCGGGCCACGATCGGCGCCGTTGCGGCGCCGCTGGCGCTGTTCGTCTGGGCGTCGACGCTGGGCACGGACGCCCTCGCCACCACCACAACGGCCGGTTTCATCGTGGCCGCGCTGCTGTTCCTGCTCGTGCAGCACCAGTCGCTGCTCGAACGGAACCGGGCGCGTTTCGCGGGCCGTCGTGTCCGTGGCACCACCGGCATCTGGGCGTTCGGTGCGCTGGCCGGCGCCGCCGCCCTGCTGGGTGGCCTGGTGCTGGGACCGGCGCTCCCAGGCGCGGACGCCGATCCGGTCGTCGACGTGCGTGGTCTCGGGCCCTCGGACCGGACGTATCGGGCCCAGCCGCCACTCGCACGCATCGGTGCTGATTTCGTGGCGCGCGGCCGAGCCGAACTGTTCACGGTTCGCTCACCGCGCGAGGAGTACTGGCGCATCGCCGCGCTCGACGCATACGACAGCGTGAACGGCGGGGAATGGACACTGAGCGCGCAGGGCGCCGCTCAGGTGAAGGAGGGGCTCCACGCCGCCGTCGATGACACGATGCTCCGCCAGGAATTCCACCTCACCGGGGTCGAGGACCGGTGGCTTCCCGCCGCGTACCAGCCGGTGCAGCTCGAGGGCGGCGACGACCCGCTCGTGGTGCAGGCGTCGACGACGCTGGTGTCGCAGCACAAGGATCTCAAGGACGTCACCTACTCGGTGAGCTCACGGCTCGCGCCCAGTAGCGATACCCCGCTGAGCGACGCGCAGCGCCAGGGCACGACCGAGCCGCTGCCATCCACGATGCAGCAGTACACCGCGTTGCCGGAGGACTTTCCGGCCGAAGTGCGCGCGAAGGCACTCGAGATCACGAACCGCGAGAGCACTCCGTTCGACCGGGCGCGCGCGCTCGAGCAGTTCTTCCTCGATCCCGCGGAGGGCTTCCACTATTCGCTCGACGTCGATCTCGGACCCGAGGCGCAGACGCAGAGTGCGATCCGCGAGTTCCTGCAGAGCCGCACCGGATTCTGCGTGCAGTTCGCGGGAAGCTTCGCGGCGATGGCGCGCGCGGCCGGGCTGCCGGCGCGCGTCGCGGTCGGGTATACGCCGGGCCTGTACGACAGCACGGCCCGGGTCTTTCGCGTCACGTCGGAGGACGCGCACGCGTGGGCGGAGGTCTGGCTCGCCGGTCTGGGCTGGACTCGCTTCGAGCCCACCCCCGCCAGCGATCTCCCCGGCGGGAGCCATCTTCCGGGACGCGTCGCGGCACAGTCAGGGCCGGCCGTAACGACGCCACCCACGACCGCGCCCGCGTCCGCGCCCACGACCCGCGGCGCGAGCGCGGCTCCCGGCAATACCGCCGAAGTGGCGATCGACCCGCCGGCCGCGACGCACGACCGCGGCGGCGGCTGGAGCTTCAACTGGGTGTTCGCTCTCGCGTTGCTCATCAGCGCGCTCGCGGGTGTGGGTGCGGTCGCGGTGGCGATCGTCCTCGCCAAACGACGACGCCGGCAGCGCCGGCGCGCGCGTCGTGATCCCGCCGCCGCGATCACCGGCGCATGGGAAGAGGTACTGGACCGGCTCGGCGAAGCTGGTGTCGAGCGGGCGCCGGCACGCACACCTCTCGAGCTTGCCGCGAACGCGGCCACGCAGCTCCCCGAGGACGCGGATCCACCGCTACGAGAGCTCGCCGAGACGTACACGGCCACGCGGTACGCATCGACGCCTCCCGACAGGCTCGTCGCCCGCGCCGCCTGGCGCGACGTGGGCGAGGTCAGCTCGGCCCTGCGGGCCGATGCCGGCTTGCGCGAGCGGTGGCGCCGCCGGCTCGACCCGACGCCGCTGCGTCGGTAGCGCCACGCGCCGAGCCTGCGGGATGAGCGGCCCGCAGCTCGTCGACGAACGCCTGTCGCTCGGCATCGAACTCACCGACCTCGGCTTCGACCTCGGCGGCCACGCGACCGACGGCGACGAACAACGCCAGCTGGCCGTGACGCAACGCGTCGAGCACCTGGCCGTCGTCGCGGCACGCCCACACCGATTCACCGTCGGTGACGATCGACAACGCGGCGACGTCCTCCCCCGACTCGACGAGATACCGCAGCGCCCGCCGGATGCGGGCCAGACTCAAGCCTGCTTCGAGGAGCGACGCGACCAACCGCAGCGCAACGAGGTCACGAAACGAGTAGCGATCGGCACCCTCTGTGCCGGGAACGACGAGGCCGAGTCGCTCCCAGGATCTGAGCCGGGCCGGCGTGTTGCCAGTCAGACGGGCGGCCTGTGCGTCCGAGAAACCCACCGCGGGCGCCGGTTCAGGGCTGGTCGTCGCGTCGCCAGCGCTCCCGCCACCGCCGGCCCGCGTTCCCGAACAGGTTCTTGAGAGCACCGCCGCGCATGGAGCTCGTGAGGCTCTCGAGACCGGCCTTGCCCAGCTTGCGAACGTTCCGCTCGATCACCAGCAGGCATCCCAGCATGATGAGGAAGCCCACGACCCCGAGCAGCAGCGCACGCGTGAACGTGAACAGCAGCAGTGCGAGCCCACCGATGAAGCCGACGACCGCCCACTTGATGGCCCGAGCGGAATGCCGGTACAGCGTCGTCTCGGAGACCTCCTGGACCAACCGGGGGTCGGTCTCCGAGAGGTTGTCCTCGATCTCTTTGAGGATCCGCTGCTCGTCTTCCGAGAGGGGCATACCGTCGCCTTTTGCGCAATAGCGTTCCGCGAAGGTGCGGAGACGTTCATTGTCGCGCGCGGTCCAACACCCCTCAACGCGCTTGGCTTCCCCGCGCGGCTTTTGCGCACGTCATCGGACTCCCGCCCGCGGCTGCGGACCGGTAGGCCTGATCGACCAGCCGGTGCGCTGCCAGCGCGATCTCGACGTCCGGGTACCCGCGTGCGCCGGTGCCGTCGCGGTCGAGCGCGTCGAGGAAGGCCTTACTGGGCTCGGCGTACTGGGCCAGAGGTTTGGCCAGCACCTCGGGAACCTCGAAGCGACCCACCCACGACGGTGGCGCCGCCTCGACGAGCTCCTCCCCCGCGTTCGTCTCGACGTGCAACGGCCCCAGGTAGTCGTCGTCGGTCCACAACAGCGCTTTCTCGCAGAACAGCTCGAGCCGGCGTAACGACCCTCGGGCCAGGATCTGGTGCCAGACGCTGACGATCGTCGCCGATGAGCCGTCGGCGTAGCGGAAGGTGACGGTCGTCGCATCGTCGATGCCCGGGTGACCGAACAGCGACGCCGTGCGCGCCGTCACCTCCTCGGCCTCACCCAGAGGGGTCCCTAGGATCCACCGCAGCACGTCGACGTCGTGGATGGAGTGCTCCAGAAGGGTGCCGCCGCCCGCCTTAGATACGTCGGCGCGCCACGCCGACGCGTACAAACCCTGGACCGGGAAGTACTGGTCGTCGCGCAACACCGAGAGCAGTGGCCGGCCATACCGTCCGGATGCGACGAGATCGGCGGCGGCCCGAAAGACCGGCGCGTGCCGAAGCACGAGCCCGACTTGATGCGGGACCCGCGTGAGTGCCGTGGCCAACCGCTCGGCGTCGGCGAGCGTGGGCGCCAGCGGCTTCTCGCAGAAGACCGCGCGCGAACGGTCGACCGCCGCTTCCACCGCCTCCTGGTGGGCCGACGTCCAGGTGCAGATCCACACCGCGTCCACCGCTTCGAGTAGCTCGTCGAGCTCGGTGCATGCGTGCGCCTCGTGATGCCGCGCCAGTCGCCCTGCTCGATCGGGGTCGATGTCGTACGTCGCGGCGATCCGGGCGTCGACCAGACCCGCGTCGCCGAGTTGTCGCAACGCGTACGAGTGCACGGTGCCGATGTGCCCGCACCCGACGAGACCGATCCGGATCACGACGCGGTTCCCGTTCCCGGGTCACGTGACCGCCCGCGTTGCATCAGCGCCGCCGGGCCGACGGCGTCCTCGCCGAAGCGCCTGCGCACGGCGTCCATCGACTCCTCTACCGCGCACTGGCGCGGATCGCTCCCGCGCGCGGCGCCGCCATCGAGGTCGAGCGGCAGCTGATCCTGCATTGCGTCGTCGCCGTTCACATCGTCGACGGCTTGAAGCTGCTGGACCGCCACGCCCAGAAGCCGGATCCCGTCGCCGACGTCGACGGCGTCGAGGAGCGCGCGTGCGACGGCGGCGATGTTGGTCGCGAGGTTCGTCGGTTCGGGCAAGGTGCGCGACCTCGTGATCGTGCGAAAGTCCTTGTAGCGCAGCTTGAGCTGCACGGTGCGCCCGGCGCGCCGACCTTTCCGCAGGCGCTCCGCGACCCGCTCGGACATGCGGAACGCCTCGCGCCGGAGCGTCTCCCGTTCGGTGAGGTCGGTCGGGAACGTCTCCTCGTGACCGACCGACTTCACCTCGTGGTCGGGCTCGACACGGCGGTCGTCACGGTTCCACGCCAGGGCGTGGAGGTGGCGGCCGTGCGCGTCGCCGAGCGCGTGCACGAGCGTGTCCTCCGGCAGCGCGGCGAGGTCGCCGATCGTGCGCACCCCGAGTTGCGCGAGCCGCTCCCCCGTTTTCGGGCCCACGCCCCACAGCTGGCGCACGTCGAGCGGATGCAGGAAGTCGATCTCGGTGCCCGCCTCGACGACGAGCATCCCGTCGGGCTTTGCGAGGTCGCTGGCGAGCTTGGCGACGAACTTGGTGGTCGCGACGCCCACCGACGCCACCAATCCGGTTTCGGCTTTGATGCGGTCCCGGAGGAGGGCCGCGATCTCGGGCGCGGAGCCGTGCAGACGACGGGCGCCGCTCACGTCGAGGAACGCCTCGTCGAGCGCAAGCGGCTCGACGAGTGGCGTGATGCCGCGCAGGATCGCCATGACCGATTTGCTCGCCTCGCCGTAGGCGTCGAAGCGCGGCGCAAGGAACACACCATCAGGACACGCACGCCGCGCCCGTCCCATCGGCATCGCCGAGTGCACGCCGTATCGCCGCGCCTCGTAGCTCGCGGCGGCGACGACCCCTCGCCGCCCGAGCCCGCCGACGATGACGGGCCGACCGCGCAGGCTGGGATCGGCGAGCTGCTCAACCGACGCGTAGAACGCGTCGAGGTCGACGTGCAGAATCGACAGCTCAGTCGCCGCCGGCACGATCGCGGGCACGCCGGCGCGACGCCGTCGGGTCGACGAAGTCCGTGCGAACGACCTCGAGCGTGGCGCGCCTGACGCCGTGCACCTCGTAGCAGTACCGGCGCCGCTCGTGGGGGCCCCACGGATCGGCGAGCCAATCGGCGAGGGGCTCGGCCACCCACGGATGGCAGCTCGCGAGCACCGTGGTGGCGTCGCCGGCGGCGACGAACGCCGCTTCGACCACGATCCCGTCCGGATCCGCGACCCGAACGTCCCCCTCGTAGTCGACGGCCCGGTGCACTTCGCAGCGCATGACCCAGCCCAGGTCGGGCGCGACCGCCTCGACTTCGTAGAGGGGCCCCTCCCACCCGGTGACGCGCAGGCCGGTCTCCTCTTCGACCTCACGCGTCAGGCCGTCGAGTACGGAGCCGTCCTCGTCGTCGATCACGCCGCCGGGCGTGCTCCAGTCCTCGTATCCGCCCCGGCGCTGGTTGCGGACGAGCAAGAGGCGGCCTTGGGACTCCACGAGCGCGCCGGCGACCAGCCATTCGCGCACGTCCTCGGCCATGTCGTCAGTGTTGCACGCGCTCTCCTGTCGCTGTCGCAAGCTCCGGCTCAGTATTCCTGGTCGCGGTCGCAAGCTCGCGCTCTACAACGGCAGTCGGCAAGGCCGCCGTCGCCGCGCATGGTTCCCGAGCCGCAGCCACCCCGTACGATCGACTGCCGATGAGTGATCAGCCGGTGTGGAACGGATCCGATGGATCGGACGGATCGAACGGATCAGCCGGGGGCGGCGACAGCTCGCTCGTCCCCGGCGGGCTTCCTTCGCGTGGCGCGTACGTCCTCGCCTTCCTGAGCGTCGTGTTCGCGGGGGCGTTTGGCGGGATCATCGGCTACGGGCTCGCCGACATCGGTTGCAAGGGCGACTGCGGCGTGGCCGTGATCGTGGGGCTACTCGTCGGCGGGCTCATCGCCGCGGTCGGCGTCGGCGTCGTCGCCGTCCTCGTGCTGCGCGCCATGTCCGAGTGGCAGCGCGGCGGCAAGCGCGCGCGGTAACGAACGTTTTGGCGTTACCTACCCACGAAATGCGTGGGTAGGTAACGCCAAAACCCTTGACCCTCAGCCGCCGAAGGTGAGGCGGCGGAAGCCTTCGGCGTAGGCGACGCCCGCGGCGCGCCCAGCCTCCTCGGCCCGGTCGCGCAGGAACTGCCGGAACCACTCGCCCGTCTCGGTGAGCTGGCTCGCGTGGCAGAACAAAGCGTCGATCTTCCGCTCAAGAGTCGGGCTGATGTCGATCCAGCAGTTCGGCTCCAGCGTCCCGGACAGGTACACCGCCTCGACGTGGTGCACGGCGAGCCCTTCTGCGAGGTGCCCGGGGAAATAGTGCGGGTTGCCGGCCGCCGGCGCGACCGCGTCGAGCGTCGCCCAGCCGGTCACCCGGTGGTCGTGATGGTTGTAGTACCGGTCCCCGAAGAACACGGCGGTCGGGTCAGGGCACAGCACCACTTCCGGCCGGAGCTCCCGGACGTACCGGGTGATCGCGCCTTGCAACGCCTGGTCGTCCACCAGCTCGCCGTCGGGGTAGCCCAAGTGGAAGTGGCCGGTGAAGCCGAGCAGCGCGGCGGCCTTGGCGGTCTCTTCGATCCGCAGCTCGGCGAGCTCGTCGAGGTCGGCGCTGGGGTCCTGCGTCCCCTTGTCACCTCTCGTGGTGATGAGGACCCAGACGTCGGCACCCGCTTCGGCCCAGGTCGCGAGCGTCCCCCCGGCCGAGATCTCGGGGTCATCCGGATGCGCGTAGACGGCCAGTGCGCTGGCCGGAATCTCCGCATCTGTTGGCATCCAGCGCCAAGCCTAATGGCCGGGGGCGCGATCTGCGTTTGCGCGTCGTTACCAGGTGAGGTCGAGCACCCCGCGCATCGTCGCTTCGAACGTCGCGTCGTCCATCGAGTTGCGCGCCGCGAGCACCATGTCGGCGTCGCTGCCGACGGGCCAGCGGAGCTTGTCTTCGGTTCCCTCGACCGCGTCGGCGATTACCTGCGCGACCGGCTCGGGACCGGATGCCGGCTCACCGCCGCGGAGCTTCTCGAACGCAGCCGACCATTGCCGGTCGAGCTCGTCATAGGGCGGCTCGTCGAGACCGAAGCGTGGCTCCTTGCCCTGGAAGTCCGTTTCGAAGTACCCGGGTTCGACGAGCGCCACGCGGATGCCAAAGTGGCCGACCTCGTAGTGCAGCGCGTCGGACACCGCTTCCAGCGCGTGCTTCGTCGCCGAATACGTGCCTCCGGTCGGTGGCGTCACGAGACCGGCCAGCGACGTCACGCTCACGATCGTGCCGCTCCCACGCTCCCGCATCTGGGGCAGCACAGCCTGGATCATGCGCACCGCCCCGAGGACGTTCGTTTCGAACATCCTTCGGAATTCGTCGATCGGAACGTGCTCGATCGGGCCGGTCATCCCGAAGCCGGCGTTGTTCACCAGGGCGTCGATCTGTCCCGCGCTCCGCACCGCCTCGGCGACGGACGCGTCGTCGTCCACGTCGAGCCGGAGCTTCTCCGCGCAGTCGAGCTCGTCCAGCGCCTCCGGCCGCCGAGCCGTGGCGAGCACTTCGTGACCCCGCTTCGTGAGCTCGACGGCGGTCGCGCGACCAAAACCGGTCGAGCAGCCGGTGATGAGGACCCGTGCCATGCGTCTCTCCCGCGTTAGAAACTGAGCTTCGCCGTCTGTTTATCCGTGCGCGATCTCGGCGAGCGACTTGAGGACACGCTCGAGGTCGGCGGCGTCGACGTCCTTGTGCGTGGCGAACCGTACCGTGCGGGTATCGATCGTGCCCGCCCGGATGCCTTCGATATCGAGGCGGTGCAGTAGGTCATCCGGGAGGCGGTCGGCGCGGGCACACACCAGGTTCGTCTCGACAGCGTCGGGATCGACCGAGCCCGGCCAGCGTTCGGCCACGCCCTCGGCCAGCCGGCGCGCCCGGCGGTGGTCGTCCGCCAGCCGCTCGATCATCGTGTCCAGTGCGACGAGGCCGGCGGCGGCGATCACGCCCGCCTGGCGCATCGCACCCCCGAGCCGCTGGCGGTGCTCGCGTGCCGCCGCGATCACGTCTCGGGGGCCGCACAGGATCGACCCGACCGGCGCGCCCAGCCCCTTCGAGACGCAGAACATGACTGCGACGGCGGGCGCGACCAGGTCTCGAGCCGGGACGCCGAGCGCGACGGCGGCATTCCAGATACGCGCTCCGTCGCAAAAGAGTGGCACGTCGTGCCGTTCGGCCACGGCGGCAACCGCCCGCACCTCGGCGGCGCGCCAAGGCCGCCCGCAGGACGCCATGTGCGTGTTCTCGATCGCGATCAGCGACGCGGCGGGGGCGTGGTGGCGGGAATCCTGGATCGTCTCGTCGAGCGCGCCAGGGTCCAGCAGCCCGTCGTCATCTGGGAACGGGTGCAGCTGGACGGCCGAGTTCCACGCGCCGGCGGCCGCTTCGTATCGGAACACATGCGCTCGAGCCGCGCACAGCACCTCGGTACCGGGACGAGCGAGCACGCGCAAGGCGAGCTGGTTGGCCATCGTTCCCGACGGCACGTACAGGGCGGCTTCCTTCCCGAGCAGGTCGGCGGCGCGCTCCTGGAGGCGGTTGATTGTCGGATCCTCGCCGTAGACGTCGTCACCGACCTCTGCGTCGGCCATGGCGCGGCGCATCTCGGGCGAGGGGGTCGTGACGGTGTCGGAACGCAGATCGATGCGTCCGTCCGATGACGGCATAGGCCCAGAGTAGGTGCCGTCTACTGCGCCTTGATCGGGCGTATCAGGCCTTCCTGGGTGACCGTGACGGCCAGCGTCCCGTCCTGACAGAAGAGCGAGCCCTGCGCGAGACCACGCGCTTGCGAAGCGGTCGGGCTCGTCTGGTGGTACAGCAGCCAGTCGTCGGCGCGGAACGGGCGGTGGAACCACATGGCGTGGTCGAGGCTGGCGATCATGTAGTGCTGCTCGCGGTACGAGATCGCGTGCGGGAACATCGCGGTGTCGAGCAGCGTGAGATCCGACGCGTAGGCGACGACGCACTCGTGGATGAGAGGCGCATCGGGCAGGTCGCCGTTGGCGCGGATCCAGACCTCCTGCTGCGGCTCTCGTGGCGTTGGATCGAGCCAGCGTGGATCTTCGACCGGCCGCGAGTCGATCGGCCGTTCGCGCACGAGCCACTCTGCGAGATCAGGACCCAGTCGCTCGAGATACGGCTGTACGCGCTGCTGCCACGTCGGTAGCTCGTCGGGACCGGGGACCTCGGGCATCGGCATCTGGTGGTCGGGGCCGGGCTCGACGATCTGGAACGACGCCGCCAGGTTGAAGATGGCGCGCCCGTGCTGGATGGCGACGACGCGGCGGGTCGTGAAGCTCTTGCCGTCCCGGATGCGGTCGACCTCGTACACGATGGGAATGTTCGGGTCGCCCGGCCGCAGGAAGTAGGCATGCAGTGAGTGCACGGGGCGGTCGGCGCTGACCGTGCGTCCGGCGGCGACGAGCGCCTGAGCCGCGACCTGTCCGCCGAAGACGCGTTGACGATCCTCGTGGGGACTCACACCCCGGAAGAGATTGACCTCGAGCGGCTCGAGCTCGAGCAGCGCCAGCAGCTCGTCGAGCGCGGTGCCCATGGCCGGATGCTACGGACGAGCAGACGGCGAAGCGAGCGGAGCGAGCGCAGCTCGATCTTTCGGCGCTCGCCTCAGCCGAAGAACACGCTGGCGACGTCGTACAGCCTGGGGTCCACGGTCTTGAGCTCGCGCACGCCCGCCTCGATCGGCACGCGGACGATGTCGGCGCCGCGCAACGCGACCATGATCCCGAACTCGCCGTCGTCCACGGCGTCGATGGCCTCGATGCCGAACCGGGTGGCGAGCACACGGTCGTAGGCGGTCGGCGTCCCGCCTCGCAGCACGTGGCCCAGCATCGTGACGCGAGTCTCGAAGCCGGTGCGTTGCTCGATCTCACGGGCGATGTCGTTGCTGATCCCGCCCAGACGCACGTGCCCGAACTCGTCGACCTCGGTCGACTGGAGCGCCATCGTGCCTTCGGCCGGCACCGCGCCCTCGGCGACCACCACGATCGAGAAGTTGGCGCCCCGCCGATGACGATGCTGGATGCGCTCGCATACGTCGGCGATGTCGAACGGGTCCTCGGGCACGAGGATGACGTCGGCACCGCCCGAGATCCCGGAGTAGGTGGCGATCCAGCCGGCGTGGCGGCCCATGACCTCGACGACCATCACGCGGTCGTGACTCTCGGCGGTCGTATGCAGGCGATCGATCGCATCGGTCGCGATCTGCACGGCGGTGTGGAAACCGAACGTGAAGTCGGTCGCCGACAGGTCGTTGTCGATCGTCTTGGGCACGCCGACAAGACGGATACCGTCACCGGTCAGCTTGGCGGCGACGCCGAGCGTGTCCTCGCCTCCCACCGGAATCAGCGCGTCGATGCGTTCGCGTTTGATGGTGTCGTGCACGCGCGCCACACCGTCTTCGGTCTTGTAGGGGTTCGTGCGCGAGCTGCCCAGGATCGTTCCACCACGGTGGATGAGGCCGCGAGTGTTCGCGGTCGTGAGGTCGATGGTCTCGAGCTCCATGACGCCGCGCCAGCCGTGACGGAAACCCACGACGTTGTGCCCGTACACGCCTTCGCCTTTGCGCACGACGGCCCGGATCACCGCGTTGAGCCCGGGACAGTCGCCGCCACCGGTCAGTATCCCGATCCGCATCCCTACCTCCGACACCGCGTCTCCCTTCCCGGGGAGCCTCTTCCATCCTGCCGCAACCGGGAAGGCGCGGAGAGCGCCCGGTAGCCTTTCGGTGCGGCTCCGAGGAGAAGGAAGGGCACGTGCGTCGCAAGCAGGTGCGCGAGCAGATCGTCGCCACGACGCGCCTGGCGCTGGGGAGCGGCGAGTACATCCGCTCGTGCAGCCCGGTGTGGGCGACCGAGTGCGGCGGACGCGTCCCGCTCCTGTTCCGCGGCCGGGGCCTGCACTACGTCGTCGTCACGGACCGGCGGCTCATCCTCTACCGAGCGCCCCGCCGGCGGCGCCCACTCACCGCCGACAAGATGCTTATCGCGAAGCGTTACCCGACGTTCACGCTCGAGAAGACGCGGCGGTTCGCTCCCCTGCTCCAGCTGCGACTCCGTGACGCAAGCGGCCGTCGGATCGCGCTCGAGTTCCGGCCCCGGGACCGGAATGTGGGCCGTGAGCTCGTGTCCGCGCTAGGTGCGCGTCGAGAGCTCCCGCAGTACACGTAAAGCGCTGCGTGACGACCGAGTGCGGCGACTGAGCACCGGATGAGTGCGTGCCTCGCGATCGACGCCGGGACCACCGGTGTGCGCACGTTCGCGGTCGACGAGCACGGAGAGCCGATCGCCTCGGCGTACCGCGAGTTCCCGCAGCACTTCCCGCGGCCGGGATGGGTGGAGCACGACCCCGAGGAGATCTGGACTGCGACGCTCGACACGCTGGCCGACACGCGGGCGAAGCTCGACGCCGACGGTGTGCCGATCGCGACGGTCGGCATCACCAACCAGCGCGAGACCGCCGTCGTCTGGGACCGGCGCACCGGCCGTCCCCTGCACCGCGCGATCGTCTGGCAAGACCGCCGCACCGCGGGACGCTGCGACGAACTGCGCGCCGCCGGCAAGGAGCCCCTGATCCGCGAACGCACCGGTCTCGTGCTCGATTCGTATTTCTCCGCCACGAAGCTCGAATGGCTCCTCACACAAGGGGCCGTCGACGCCGGGCCCGACCTCGCGTTCGGCACCGTGGACAGCTGGATCTTGTATCGCCTCACCGGAGGCACCGAGGGCGGCGTGCACGCCACCGACCCCTCGAACGCGAGCCGGACGCTCCTGTACGACATCGACGCCCGTGACTGGTCCGACGAGCTGTGCGAGCTGTTCGGAGTGCCGCGTGCGTGTCTTCCGGAGGTGCGGCCGAGCAGCGGACGGTTCGGTGTGACGAAGCCCGACCACGCCGCCGGCCTCGAGCTGCCGGTGAGCGGCATCGCCGGCGATCAGCAGTCGGCACTGTTCGGCCAGGCGTGCTTCGAGCCCGGTATGACCAAGAACACCTACGGCACGGGCTCGTTCGTGTTGATGAACCTCGGACCGTCGCATCCACCGCCGACCGAGGGCCTGCTGACGAGCGTGGCGTGGGACCTCGACGGCGCCGTCGCGTACGCGATGGAAGGCGCGATTTTCGTCACCGGCGCCGCGATCCAGTGGCTGCGCGATGGCCTCGGCATCATCGCCGACGCCGCCGAGACCGGCCCGCTCGCGGCCAGCGCTCCGGACGCCGGCGGCGTCGTGTTCGTCCCCGCGTTCACCGGGCTCGGTTCGCCATGGTGGGACCCGTACGCACGCGGCTCCGTGTTCGGGCTGACACGGGGCTCCGGGCGCGCCCAGATCGCACGTGCGGTCGTCGAAGCGATGGCGTGGCAGACGCGCGACGTCGTCGAGGCGATCACGGGTGCCGCCGGCACCGCCGCCGCCGAGCTTCGCGTCGACGGCGGGGCGAGCGTGATGGACGTGCTGTGCCAGTTCCAGGCGGACGTGCTGGGCGTCCCGGTGCGGCGGCCCACCGTGCAGGAGACGACGGCGCTCGGCGCCGCATACCTGGCCGGCCTCGCCGAAGGCGTATGGACGTCACCGGCAGAAGCCGCTGCGAGCTGGTCCGAGGAGGCTGTCTTCGAGCCGTCGATGCCGGCCGACGAGGTCGCCCGGCGGTCCGAGCAATGGCACCGCGCGGTCGAACGGGCGCGTGCCTGGGCTGTCGAGGAGGGCTGAGCGGCTACGCGACTGCTGCCGGTCTCGCGCGTTCGAGGGTCGCCAACGGGACCGGCTCGACCGGCACGTCCTCGGCCTTCTTCGTCGCGTAGGTGTCGACGTACTCGTAGCCGCAGAGCTGCTGGATCTCGAACATCACCTCGTCGGTGATCTGTCGTAGCACGAGCTTGTCGTGCTCGCGCCCGGCGTACCGGTCGACCGAGATCGGCGCGCCGAACCTGATCGTGACCGGCCGGAAGAGCTTCGGGAGCTTCCGACCGATTGGATTGATCTCGTCGGTGCCGATCATCCCCACCGGCACGACCGGCGCGCCGGTCCGTAAGGCGAGGCGGGCTATCCCGGTGTGGCCGCGGTGCAGGCGGCCGTCGCGTGTGCGCGTGCCCTCGGGGTAGATCGCGAACACGCCGCCCGCTTCGAGCACTTCCGTCGCCGCTTCCAGCGCGCCTTCGCTCGCGCTCCCGCCTTCGCGCCGGATCGGGATCTGGCCGACGCCCCGAAAGAACCACGCCGTCTTCTTGTCGTCGAAGTACTCGGCCTTGGCCACGAACGTGACCCGGCGTCGGATGACTAGCGGCAGGAACAGCGAGTCCATGAACGACCGGTGGTTGGCGGCGAGGATGACCGGACCTCGCTCGGGCACGTGGTCTCGTCCCTCGACGCGAAAGCGGAAGCACAGGCGCAGAATCGGCGTAAGGATCGCCTTGATGACCCAGTAGAGCACCGCTCTCCTCCGGACTGGTCGAGTGCTCGAAGCATAGGGGCCGGTGCCGAATCGAACGTTCTTGACCGAATGGTCAAGCGCTCGTACCCTCCCCGCGGCGACGGCGGCTTCGCCGACCGTCGCCGCAAAGCCGGAGACCGCGACGGCGCCAGGAGAGAAATGCGTCACAAGCTCACTCATCGGGGCAAGGAACGCCGGCGCCAGCTCATGGAGCACGCAGCGGTGCTCTTCGCCGAGCGCGGATACCACCCCACCTCGGTCGCCGACATCGTCGAGAGCCTCGGCGTGGGCAAGGGCGTCTTCTACTGGTACTTCTCCTCGAAGGAGGAGCTGCTAGCCGAGATCCTCCGCGAGGCGCACCAGGACCTTCGCCGCCGGCAACAGCAGGCGATCGGGGACGAGCCCAACCCGGTGACGCGCATCGAGCTCGGCATCCGGGCGACGATCGAGTGGTTCCTCGAGCACCGCAAGTACTTCACGCTGTTCCAGTTCGCCGCTAGCGACGAGCGCTTCGCGCCGGTCCTGCGCCGCAACCACGACGTCGCCATCGCGGACGCCGTCCGCCACATCAAGGAGGCGATCGTCGAAGGCCACATCGCCGACCAGAACCCCGAGATGCTGGCCGAGGCGATCGTCGGCACAGTGAACCAGCTCACCCAGACCTACGTGTTCGAGCGCAGCGAGCCCGTCGACCGCACCGCCGAAGCCGCCGTCAGCTTCTGCCTCCACGGCCTGGTCGGAAAGTAGCGCGCGGACGAGCGGGCGCCGATGCCGGGCCGTCGGCGAGCGGCGAGATTGCGCGAATACGGCTTCGCCGTCAGGCGAAGCCGGATGAGCGCACTGTCCGAGTCCGCCGCCGAATGAGTCCGGCGTCGGCGCCCATCTGCATCGGCGCCGGTTGGTCGTTCAGCCGAGCTTCGTGAGGGCGCGGCGGATGCCGCGGACGGCTTGGCCGATGCGTTGCTCGTTCTCGACGAGCGCGAAGCGGACGAACCCTTCCCCACCGGGCCCGAACCCGACGCCGGGTGAGACGGCGACCTTGGCCTCCTGCACGAGCATCTTGGCGAACTCGAGGCTGCCCATCTCCTCGTACGGCTCGGGGATCGGCGCCCACACGAACATCGTGCCGAGTGGTCGCTCGATCTCCCATCCCGCGCGTGAGAGACCGTCCATGAGCGCGTCGCGCCGGCCCTTGTAGGCGCGGTTCACCTCGACGGGATAGTCGGGCGCCTCGTTCATGGCGACGATCGACGCGATCTGGATGGGCTGGAACGTGCCGTAGTCGAGGTAGCTCTTGAGCTTGCCGAGGGCCGCCACCGCCTCCTCGTTGCCCAGCAGGAATCCCATGCGCCAACCGGCCATCGAGAACGACTTCGTGAGCGTGTACAGCTCGACGGCGACGTCGGCGGCGCCGGGCACCTGGAGGAGCGACGGCGGCTCGTAGCCGTCGAAGCCGAGATCGGCGTACGCGAAGTCGTGCACGAGCAGCACGTCGTGCTCCTTGGCGAACGCGACCATGCGGATCATGAAGTCGAGGTCGACGCACGCCGTCGTCGGGTTGTGGGGGAACGAGAGCACGATCACGCGCGGCCGTGGCCACGACTCCTCCCACGCCTCGAGCAGGTTGGCGAAGAAGTCCTGTTCGGGGCCGAGGCGCACGTGGCGGACCTCGGCGCCGGCGAAGATCGGCCCCCAGATGTGGATCGGGTACGACGGGCTCGGGACGAGGGCGGCGTCCCCGGGCCCGAGCATCGTCCACATGAGGTGGGAGTACCCCTCCTTCGCGCCGATCGTGGTGCAGGCCTGCGTGTCGGGGTCGAGCTCGACGCCGAAGCGACGCCGGTAGAGGTTGGTGACGGCGAGACGCAGCTTTGGGATGCCCCGGCTCGAGGAGTAGCGATGGTTGCGCGGGTTACGCACCGCCTCGCAGAGCTTGTCGACCGCGACCGTGGGTGACGGGATGTCGGGGTTGCCGAACCCGAGGTCGATGACGTCCTCGCCGGCCCGCCGGGCGTCCATCTTCAGCGTGTCGATCGTGGCGAAGACGTACGGCGGCAGCGCATTGATGCGCCGGAATTCCATCCACTGCACGGTACCAGGCGTCATTTCCGGGCTCCGGTAGGGTTTCGACGACATGCCCCCCATCGAAGCCGTCCTGATCGACGTCGGCGGTGTGCTCGTGCTCCCGGACCACGATCGGATCGCCACCGCGCTCGACGGCGCGGACGTCCACGTGGACCGAAACCTGCTCGACCGCGCGCACTACGCCGGTGTGGCGTCTCTCGACGAGTTCGCGGAAGGCGATCGTGAGATCTGGGTCCGGTACAACCGTGCGTACGCGCGGGCGTGCAGTGTGCCGGAGGACGTTCTCGACGACGCCGTCGAGCATCTGCTGAACGAGTTCGCGACCGGCGCGGTGTGGAGCCGGGTCGTTCCCGGCTCGCGTGACGCGCTGCGGGAGCTCGCCGCTCTCGGCATGCAGCTAGCGATCGTGTCGAACGCCGACGGCGACACGGAGCAACGACTGCGGGAGTACAACGTCTGCCAGGTCGGCGCCGGCCCGGGCGCCGAGGTCGGTGCCATCCTCGACTCGACCGTGGTCGGCGTCGCCAAACCCGACCCGCGTATCTTCGAGCTCGCACTCGAGGCACTCGACGTCTCCGCCGAGCGCGCCATCCATGTCGGCGACACGCCGGGTGCCGACGTCGACGGCGCCCACGCCGCCGGTGTGCAGCCGGTCCTCGTCGACCCGTACGATTTCCATCCCGACCTCGACGTCGAGCGGGTCACATCGCTGCGCGAAGTGGTCGAGCTCGTGCGCACACGTCAGCCGGTCTGACCGCTCACCGGCGACCGCTACGCTCGACGGCTCGTCTCGACACCGAGAGACCATGCCGTGCGCTGTCTCACCACCCGCCCCACTCTCCTGATCGCCCTCCTCGTCGCCGGCGTGGTCCTCGTGGCGTGTTCGAACGACTCGGACTCGAAGACAACGAAGTCGAAGCCGAAGAGTGCGGCAGCGACGACAAGTCCCGCACCGACCACCCCCGCCGACCCGGCGGCCTGCTTGCGCGGCACGTTCCGCTTCACGCGGATGGACTACGACGGCCCGGTGCAAACGGCGTTCGCACCGACGACGATCGTCGGCGGGATCGCCGGGCGTCGCATCGAGCTCAAGCCTGACAACACCTTCCACTTCACCGACCACGGCCGCGAGCAGGTGCAGTTCTCGCTGCAGAGGCAGGGCGGAAGCGTCCCCGGCACCGCGGTCCTCAAGGCGCAGGCGGACGGGATCTATGTGCCCACCGCGACCACCTCGACTTTCGACATCACCGCGCTGCAAGGGTCGCTGACACTCACGTTCTACGACGGATCGACCACGAACATCGCGCTGCCCCGTGCGACCGGAACACGGTCACGGTTCGCTTCCCGGCTCTTTCGGGGGTTTCACTGACCCTGGCGTTCCTCTTCGTTCGCCGGGTCAGGCTCCTCTCCTGGGCGGCTGGCTGCCCCGCCGCGGACGCGGTCGGTGCGGGTTACTGGTCTTTCCCGTGCCGGCCACGCCTACCCAGGGCATGAAAATAGGCCCCCAGAATCCCGCAGAAGCCCCTGAGAAGCGGACTCGGGTGTCCCCGATGCCTAGATTTAGGCCGTGGACCTTTCCAGTGCGGGGCGTGAACTCAAGCGCATGCTGATCCCTGATTGAGCTCGATGAACGGCTGCTACCAGATCGTGAGAGACCGAGACGGTTACGCGTGGCGCGTGATGGCCGGCGACAGCACCGAGATCGCCCGCAGCGCCAAGCACTTCAAAACCAAAGTCGACGCCGACCGAGACATTCACCTCTTCAAACAAGTCGTCTCTGACGCCAACGCCGCCGAGACCGAGGACGTCTCGACCGATACGAGGACCTGACCCGTCCGGCACCGGACGCCTTACCGAAACAACCGTCCAAGGCTACGCCCGGTGATCCGCCCAGCTGCCACCCCGGGGCGCGAAGTTGCACGGCATCCACTGGATGCCGAAGTACCCTCACGAGCATGACGCTCTGAGCACGACGACAGCGACAGCACGCGCAGGAGCAGGCACTCTCGCGCGGCGACGTGCCGTGGACGACGAGCTTCGATGAGGCTGCGAGGAACAAGCTCCGCTACGCGTTTCTGGACAACACGCCGGAGAGCGGGTACAGCGATACCGGTCCTGACGGGGTAGCGCAGCTTGCGCGGCATTGGATCTTGCGCGACGAGGGGATGGCATCGCTCGCCGGCTATGGCGACAGGGAGGCCCTGGCTGACCTTGTTGACTTCTACGCGAAGTGCCCCGACGACCTTATGCCCTCACTCATCGAGGCAGTTGCCTTGCAATGATCGCGATTGAGAACCGGTTCAGCTGCAACATCAATACCGATCGGTACGTGGAATCGGTGCAAGAGATCCTCTACGAGCACTTGCTCGAGTACGACTACATCCAAGGAGAGATCGTCGAGCGTCGCTCGCAGGAGCTGCACGAGGAGGCGGTGGCGCCGACGCTCCGACTTCTTGCCGGTCGACGGAAGCTTGAGCACGTCGAGACCGCATACCAGAAAGCGCTGCGCGAGATCGGCAAGGATCCAGCCGACGCGATCACGGACGCGGCGACCGCACTGCAAGCGACATTGATCGCGGTGGGAGCGAAAGGCAACAGCCTCGGTGCTCTCGTGAAGAACGCCTGTAATAGAGGGCTGCTGGCGCCGTACGACCAGAAGCTGGTCGCCGACATTGTCGAGTGGGTCGAGGCCGACCGGAGCAACAAGGGCGACGCGCACAACGCGCGGCCGGCGACTGCCGACGACGCCTGGTTGGCCGTCCACGTCGTTGGTGCGTTGATCCGCCGCCTCGTCGAAGGGCCTCGCAAGCAGTCGTAGCCACACCGCCAGGCGCCCCGATCTCCCGCAGAATCGGGTCGGCGCACCGGTCGCGGGGCCTTCCTCTCAGCCAAGACCGGCGCTTGCACCTTCGGGCAGGATCGGGACAAACCTGGTCTTGGCAGGGAGATTCTGAACGGCTAGTCAATGCCCTGGTCAGGACTAGCGCTTCAGCTGCTAATGGGTTTTGCTGAACTTCACTGGCATGTGCTTGATCCCGTTGATGAGGTTCATCTGCAGACGTTCGACGGCGCCGGTGAGCTCCATGTCGGGCAGGATGCGGCGCAGCTCCTCGAACATGCAGTTGATCTCGTAGCGGGCGAGGTTGGCGCCGAGGCAGAAGTGCGGGCCGCGCCCGCCGAACGCGACATGGTCGTTGGGCTCCCGATCGATGTCGAAGGTGTGCGGGTCGGAAAACTGCTCAGGATCCCGATTGGCGGCGGGGTACCACAACGTGATCTTGTCGCCGTCCTTGATCGCGACGCCGCGGATCTCGGTGTCGCGCGTCGCGGTGCGCCGAAAGTAGTTGACCGGGCTGACGAACCGGAGCATCTCTTCGACCGCCGGCGCGAGCACGCCGGGCTCCTTCAGGAACTGCTCGCGCTGGTCCTCGTGCTCGAGGAGCGCCAGCGTGCCCCCCGTGATGAGGTTGCGCGTCGTCTCGTTGCCTGCCACTGCGAGGAGGAGAAAGAAGACGTTGAATTCCAGGACGTCGAGCTTCTCGCCGTCGACCTCGCCCGTGAGGAGCAGCGTGACGATGTCCTCGCCCGGATCGGCGAGGCGCTGATCGGCGAGGCTCTGCGCGTACGCGTAGAGCTCGGCCGTGACCTCCTGCGGGTCGCTGTCGGCGCCGTACTCGGGGTCCTCGGCGCCGACCATACGGTTCGACCACTCGAAGACCTTGTGGCGGTCGTCCTGGGGGACGCCGATCAGCTCGGCGATGACGATGAGCGGCAGGTCGGCCGCGACCTCGGTGACGAAGTCGATCTCACCCTTCGGCGCGACACGATCGACGATCTCCTTCGCGGCCGCGCGCACTTTCTCTTCGATGGACCGGATGTGGCGAGGAGTGAACATGCGGCTCACGAGCTGCCGCAGACGCGTGTGCCGGGGCGGGTCCTGGTTGATCATCATCAGCCGGGTGCCCTCGTCCACCGGCCCCATGAAGGCGCCGCCGGTATACGACGAGAACGTCTCAGGGTCGCGCTCGACCGCCATGACGTCGTCCCACTTCGTCAGCGCCCAGAAGCCGGGACCGTCCCGCTCGACGTGGTCGACCCACGCCACGGGATGCTCCCGGCGCAGGAAGTCGAAGTAGTCATGGGGAGGGCCGGTCAGGAACGTGCGCCCGTCGGCGAGGTCGACGTCGTCGATGCGCATTTGGCGCACCTTAGTCCGAATCCGGCGCAAGCTAGAATCCGTTCTAGTTTTTGCCGGCCGCCGACCGCCCGAGGTGCCCCGATGCCCGAGCTGCTCGACCTCAGCACGAAGCACTGTCGCGTCGAGCGCGACAGCCATGTGGTCGTGCTCACGATGGACCGGCCCGAAGCCCGCAACGCGTTGAGCCCGGACATGCTCGTGGGACTAGCGGACGGGTTCGACTACGTCGACCAGGAGCCCGATGTGCGGGTGGCGATTCTCACCGGCGCCGGCGGCCACTTCTCGTCGGGCGCCGACCTCAAGGCGATGTCGAAGCCCTCCGAGAGCGAGCACGTCCGGTCCCGGATGGCCGAGGAGCCGAACCTGCACTGGAAGGCGTTGCTGCGCGACTACCGCCTCTCGAAGCCGCTGCTCGCCGCGGTCGAGGGCTACGCCGTCGCCGGCGGCACCGAGATGCTGCAGGGCACCGACATCCGAATCGCGGCCGACACCGCGACCTTCGGGGTGTGGGAGGCAAAACGCGCGCTGTTCCCGCTCGGCGGTTCGGCCGTGCGACTTCCCCGCCAGATCCCATACACGCGCGCAATGGACATCCTGCTCAGTGCGCGACCGGTGTCCGCGCACGAAGCGCTCGAGCTCGGGCTCATCAGCCGCGTCGTTCCCGAGGGGCACGCGCTCGACACCGCGCGCGCCGCGGCTGCACAGGTCGCGGCCAACGGCCCGCTCGCGTGCCAGGCGATCCTGCGGGCCTGGCGCGAGACCGAGGGGCTTCCCGACGCCGAGGCGATGCAGATCCAGGACAAGATCGGCTGGGAGGTGTTCGCGAGCGAGGACGCGCAGGAAGGCCCGCGAGCGTTCGCCGAGAAGCGGCCTCCGCTCTACAAGGGGAGGTGATGGACGACCCGAAAGCGCCCGCCGCCGCCGACTCGTTCGTCACGCCGGAGCGGGCGCGGCTCGCCCAGGCAGTCCGTCATCTCATCGACGCCGCCCTCACAGCCGAGGACGCGTCCGCCGACGAGCTCCAGGCGGCTGCCGACAACACCGAGCGCATCGCGGCCGATCTGCACCGGCGCGACCTCGGCGATCGCCCGTCCGGTGTCCGCCAACGCACCGAGGCGTCGCACGACGACTACCTGCCACGTAGTCCCCTCGTCGGCGAGATCAGCCCACTCGCGCCCCCGATCGAATACGAGTACCGGGACGGACGGCTCATGGGTCACGGCGTCTTTCATGCCGCCTACGAGGGCCCGCCCGGCTACGTGCACGGAGGGTGGATCGCGCTCGCGTTCGACGAGATGCTCGGCATGGCCAACATCGCGAGTGGCCATCCGGGGATGACCGGTCGGTTGAGCATCCGTTACCGGCGCCCGACGGCGCTGCACCGTCCCGTCGTCTTCGAGGCGTGGACAGAAGAGGTCGACGGGCGGCGCATCGTGACCCGCGGGACCCTCGCCATCGACGGGGTCGTGACCGCCGAAGCAGAAGGCTTGTTCGTCATCATCGACCTCGAGCAGGCGCTCGACTACTTCGGCGAGCGCGCGTACGAGCGCCGTCATATCGTCGATCCCCTGCCGTAGCGAAAGGGAGTGCGCCGATTTCGCGGGTGCCCACGAATACTCACCCCGCCAGTGAGTGGGGCAGGATGAACCGCCGCGAATTTCTGAGGCAGCCGGCCTGGTCGGAGGCGCGGCCGCGATGCTGGGCGGGCCCGGGCTCGTGGCCTGCCCGATGATCAGCTGAGCAACGGCTTCACCAGCTCGCCGAGGATCACGGCGTTGTCCGGGTCGGACGAATCGACGGGCCCGACGATCACCCAGTCGGCGCCGGCGGCGCCGTAGGCGCGTAACACCTCGGCCACCTGCTCGGGACCGCCCACGGTCGCCTCAGGACTGGGAGGCAGACGTTGCGCCTTCGCGTGCGCGCCACGTTCCGTGCGGTCCACGACGAAGAGCCCGGCCCACGACACGGTGAACGGATCGCGCCTGTGCGCCTCACGAACGGAGCGCGCCTCCCGCTCGAAGCGGGCCAGCGGCGGACCCCATCGGTTCCATCCGTCTGCACGCGCCGCCGCCACCATGCCGACGCCGCCGGATGCCCCGCCGACCCAGACCGGATACCCGCGATCGACGGTGGCACCGAGCGCGTCCTCCAATCTCTTCACGCGGGTCGCCAGCGTGCCCGGCGCCAAGCCGAACGTCTCGTTCTCTTCCCGACTCTGGGAATCGCCGGCGCCGATCGTGGCCACCAGGCGGCCGGGGGCGACGCGGGCCAGGGTGTCCAAGATGGCCGCCAGCGTGGCCGGCGGGCGGAGAGACGCCCGCGCGACGAGCGGCCCGAACGCGATGCGCGAAGTCTCTGCCGCCACGGCACCGAGCAGCGCCATGCCTTCGAGCGCGGGGCGTAGAGCGCCGTCCTGCGCCCGGCGGAACAGGTGGTCGAAGCCGAACACGCCGTCGAGTCCTGCTGCCTCCGCGGCGCGGGCAACCGCGAGCGCGGGCTCGGGCTCCTCGCGGAAGTTCGGAAGCGTCAGCCCGAGCTTCATCGCCTCCCCAGGCCCGGCCCGATCGGCTCGAGGTCGCGCGCGCGTGCAGCCGCGCCAACGACGCCTGCGTGGTCGCCCAGCAGCGACGGAACGATCGCGACCAACGGCCGGTACTCGAAGCCTTCGATGCGCCGTTCGAACGCCGCCCGCAGTGGGACGAACAGCGTGTCGCCCAGTTCCACGAGGCCGCCCGAGATGACGATGCGCTCGGGGTCGAGGATGTTGGCTAGGCCCGCCAGACCGACCGCCACGAGGTCGGCGTACTCCTCCAACAGCGCGACGCCGTCGGCCTCGCCGGCTCGGGCGGAGTCACCGACGTGCACTCCGGTCACCGCGGCAGGATCGCCCCCTGCGCGCGCGACGACGCCCGGCGCACGCCCGGCCGCCGCCCACTCGCGCCCCATCCGGCCGAGTGCGCTCCCGGACGCGTACGCCTCCCAGTGCCCGCGTTCGCCGCATGCGCACATCGGGCCGTCGGGGTCGATCTGGAAATGACCGACTTCGGCGGCGAACCCGTGCGCGCCCCGGATCACACGACCCCGGGCAATGATGCCGCCGCCGATGCCGGTCCCGAGCGTGATCATCAGCGCATACAGCACGCCCTTCGCCGCGCCGTGCACGACCTCTCCCCAAGCCGCCGCGTTCGCGTCGTTGTCGACGATGACGGGGAGCCCGACCGCGGCCTCGAGCTCCTTGCGCAACGGTGTCCTGCGGAACGCGGGAATGTTGGGGGCGTAATGGACGGCGCCGTCCCGGTCGACGAGACCGGCGGCGCCGACACCGACCGCAGTCGCGTCGGGAAAATCGCGTGCCAGGTCGAGCACCAGCCCGGCGGTCGTCGGAACGATGTTGGCGCCGCTCTCGCCCGTGTACGCACGGACTTCGGCCAAGATGCGACCGCCTCGGTCGACGACTGCGCACCGGACGTTGGTCGCGCCGAGATCGACGCCGATCGTGGGCGGGCCGGGCTCCTGGTCGGTCACGCCAGGTCGATGCGACGCACGCGCGCGTCGCGTTCCGGCGCGTCCCCCGTGGGTTCGGCGGCGTCCGTTGACGCCCGGTGCGACTCGACGGCGCGCTCGCCCGCGTCGACGACTGCTTTCGCCGCCAGCAGCAGTTCCTGGGCCGCCTTCAACAGGTGCTCGAGCGCCTCGGGGCCGGCGTCGAGCAACGCCACCAGAGCATTGTCGGTCGTCGGTCCGAGACGCAGCCGCTCACGCTCGAAGGCGGCCGCGAACCCGCCGAGGTCGCCCGCCAGGTCGCCCTCGGCGTGCCGAGTGTCGTCGGCTCCGTCGTAGACGTCGGCGCGGGCGTCGGCCTCGGCCTCGACGCGTTCCTGCTGGACCTCCGCACCCTCGTCGTGCGACCCCATCACGCCACCTCCACGAACTCCACCTCGAGCCGGCCGTCGGTCATCTTTGCGCCCCGCACCTCGCGTCGTGCCAGGCTCGCCGGAAGCACGACGGCGCGACGATTCGATCCGACTGCCACGAGGAGCTCGCCGTTGTTGCGACCGAGCTCGACGTCGCCACGATCGACGAACGGCAGACGCATCGACAGCACGAGCGCGTCACCCACCGTGTCGACGCGGAACAGCTCCGCGTGCGAGAGCCGGGCGGCGGGATCGGCAGACCCGTACATATCTGCCGCGAGCTCCGACAGATGATCGATACCGACGACTTCGTGGCCGGCGAGCTCGGCTCGGAGAACCGGGACCGGCGCGAACGCGTCGCGAATCGACTCGAGATGCTTCTGCTGTGTGCACTTCCACGACTCGAACCATGGGTCGCTGACGGCGTCGGGCAGCAAGCGGTTCGCGATGACGGCATCGACGTGGTACCCGAACAGCGACAGGTACGTGAACGTGCGGCGGGCCTCGGCCACGACCAGAGCCTCGGCGTTGACGACGAGCCGGGCGCTGGTGATGTCGCCGTCGGTGAGCAGCTCGCGCACGCCCTCGAGCCGCTCGTAGAAGCGGCGCACGGCGCTGAACACGGGGTCCCCGGCGATCGGCATGCTCATCACTCGCGATAACAGCGGACGGACGGCTCGTGTCGCCTGCCGTTGGGCCGGAAAGACGCGCTGCATGTACCAGCCGAGCACGTCGGGGAGTGACAGCAGTCGCACGGTCTCGGCCGTCGGCGCACAATCCACGACCAGGAGGTCGTAATCACCCGACTCCGCGTGGGCGCGGATGTCGGCGAGCGCGAACACCTCGTCGAGCCCGGGGATCACGGCGAGCTCCTCGGCTTCGACCGTGTCGGCGCCGGCCCAGTCGAACAGGGCCGTCACGTACTCGCGCACCTCCCCCCACGACTCCTCCAGGCGGGCGCGCGCGTTCAGCTGCTGCGCGAGAAGGGCGTCACCGGCGACCGGAGTCGGCGCGTCGCCGAGAGGAGCGTCGAAGGCGTCGGCGAGTGAGTGCGCAGGGTCGGTGGAGCAGACGAGCGTCCGCCGACCCGACTGCGCGACCCGAAGCGCGGTCGCGGCCGCGACCGTCGTCTTGCCGACGCCGCCCTTCCCTGTGAACAGCAGGATGCGCACACGATCTCCTTTGCCGTCGCAGCCGGGAGGCTAACCGGCACCACCTAGGCGCTCTCGACCGCCTTCTTCAGCTCCTTGAGCGCGGTGCCGACGATCATCCCGGCCGTGCGCCGCTTCAAGAACCCCGGAAGCGGGATCGACGGCTCGATCGCGAGGTCGTAGCTCACGCGCGTGCCGTCGGCGTCGGCGTCGAAGCGGTAGGTGCCGTCGATGGCGCGCACCATCTCCCCTTCGACGAGCGTCCAGCTGAACTTGCCCGGCGCCTGCGAGTAGTCGTACTGCAACACGTAGCGGGTGCTGCGTCCGAACGCCGCGGCGCGGTACTCGACCTTGGCGCCCCTGTTCTCGGCGTCGCGCTCGAGGATCGTGACCTGCTTCACGTCCTTGGCCCATTCCGGGTAGCGCTCGTAGTCGATGGCCACCTCGTAGCAGCGTTCGGGCGGCGCGTCGATGTGGATGCGATCACTGACCTGCTCGGCCACTCGACCTCCCTCCGGTGGCGGCGCCGGATGTCCGGCGAGGCGGGAACGTGCCGTACCGAGCTCCCCACAACCCGGCCAGCCCCAGCGGCAGCATAGGGACCAGCACCCCGAACGGCTCACCCGCTGCCGTCGCCGCCGTCACCACGAGGCAGACCCCCAGTGAACCGAAGAGGTGCCATCGAACGCGCGCCGGGACCGGTCCCTGCAGGAGGAACATGCTGCCGACGACGACGTCGTCACCTCTCGTCGTGCGGGCCAGCGCGACGGCGAACGCCCAGCACCAGACGACCAGCGAGACGGCGAACAGTCCAAGGGCGACCCCGATGGCGGCGACATTGAACGCCTCGACGCCGAAGGCCGCCGGGAACGCGGTCACTGCGAACAGTGCGTCGCCAACCCACGACGCCACGATGATCCGGCTCCCCGGCAGCGGATCCCGCGCAGCCACGGGGCGAGCGTATCTGCCGTTCTTCACGAGCCCCGAAGTGGTGACAGCGCGCCGAGGTCGCCGCGCGTCAGGGGGAGCAGGTGTGTGACGAGTCGGTCATACGAGAGCTCGTTCACGGCGCGGCGTCTGGCTGCAGTACCGAAGCGCGCTCGGAGCGCGTCGTTGCGGAGGAGCCGCTCGAGCGCTGCTCGCACGCCGCCGACGTCGCGCGGCTCGACGACCAGCCCGGTCTCGCCGTGCACGACCGCCTCGTGGGCTCCGCCGCTGCGTCCTGCCACCGCGGGGACGCCGCACGCCGCCGCCTCGACGAAGACGATCCCGAACCCCTCCGCCTCCACGCCGCCCCACCGCTCGCGGCAGAGCATCGCGAACACGTCGGCGCACGCGTACAGACCGGCCAGATCGTCCTCGGGCACGCGCCCGAGGAAGCGCATCCGGGCGGCGATGCCGCGCCTCGCAGCGCGTGACGCGAGACGACCGGCGTCGCGGCCGCCGCCGCCGATCGCCAGCTGCACGTCCGAGTCGAGGCAGGCGACGGCGTCGATGAGCACGTCGAAGCCCTTTCGGGGAACGAGCCGGCTCAGCCCGAGCACGAGCGGACGGTCGGGATCGAGACCGAACCGACGGCGCACCGCCGCGCGCGCGTCGGGCGCCAGGGGGCGGAAGCGGTCGGGATCGACCCCGGGCGGCACGATCAGCGCGGGAAGCTCCGTGCCCGCGACGGTCGTCGCGATGCGCGCGGGATACGTCCCAGCGGCGACGACACCCGCCGCCGCGCGCAGCACGCTCCTCGCGAGGAGGCGTCCTCCCGGCAAGCGCCCGGGCACGGTGATCTCGGCGCCGTGCGCGACGACGATGTAAGGCGCGGCCTGCAAGCGTGGCCCGACGAGCCCAAGCGGCAGCGCCGGGTCGAGGAAGATCACATCGGCGTCGACCTCGGTCGCGAGCGCGTCGATGTGCCGCGCCAGCCCAGGTTTCGGAAGAAGGACGCGCTGACGAACGCGCTCCACGCGGAACCGTTGCTTCGCGTCCCACTCCGCCGCGTCGAGGGACGCGGCAGTCAGCACGGTCGTCTCGTCGGACGGGAGACGGCGCCACAGCTCGTATAGGTACGACTGGATCCCGCCGACCTTGGGCGGGAAGTCGTTGGTGACGAGCAGTGACGTCACGACAGATCGCGACTACGCCGGGATGGCTTCTGCTCTTGCGCGTTCCCGCGCGATTTCCCCTCGGGCCCGGATGTCAGCGCGGAGCTGAAGGAGCAGCAAGCCGATCACGGAAGCGACCGCCCCGCCCACGAACGCGCCGCGGTAGCCGCTGAGCGCGGCAACTCCGCCCAGGATCAGCGCGCCGAGACCCTGCGAGAGATCGAAGAAGCTGCTGAACGTCCCGACGACCGAGCCCCGCTCGTTGTCGGGCACGGCGGTGAGGGCGAGCAGCATCAGCGCCGGATAGAGGAGCGACATCCCGGCTGCGAACACGGCGGTGCCGGCAAAGAGTCCGGCGACACTGGGCCACCCCGCCATGAGCCCGAGACCGAGTGCACTGCCTGACAGGGCCATGGTCGCGGCCCACCGTCCGCCCAGGATGTCGGGCAGGCGCGCCCCGAGGATGCGCACGCACAGGATGAGCCCGCCATAGAGAAGGAAGAGCCCGTCCGCGCCCCCCAGGCCGATCTCTTTCACGTAGAGCGGGACGAAAGCGGTGAAGCCGGCGAGGCCGATGAGCCCGAGGAAGAGGACGGACCCGGGCGCGAGCGCGGCTCGGTGCAGGAGCTTCCCGGCCGTGGCGTGCGGAGCGGTCCGAGCGGTTTCGACCGTGGCCGTGCCGAGCGCGGCGGCAAGGAGCGCCAGGGACGCCGAGACGATCCACACGGCGACGAACCGGTCGTCGCCGAGCACGAACTCACCGACCGCGGGGCCGAACGCGAGTCCGCCGTATACGGCGACGGACCAGTAGCTGACCGCCTCGCCCCGGCGTTGTTCCGGCGCGAGGTCGGTGATCATCGTGGCGGCACCGACGAAGAACGCCGCCTCGCCCACCCCGCTGACGAGCCTGACGACCACCAGGTACGGCAGCGCGTCGAACAGCCCGTACACCAAAGTCGAGGCGGCGATGATCAGCGCACCGCCGATGATGAGAACTCTTCGACCGAAGCGGTCGCCGACGCGACCGGCGTACGGCCGCAAGAGCACTGCGCCCACGAACAGCGCCCCGACCGCGACGCCCACCCCCACGTTCCCGCCTGCGAGCGGGCCCTTGACGTACCGCGGCACGACGGGGATCAGCATGCCGATCGCCATGAAGTAGCTGAGCCCGGACGCGACGACGAGCAGAAATCGTGGCGTCAGCAGCCGATCACGGGAGGGCATCGGGACCATCGTCGCCGCCCGTCGAGGAGGCACGCCAACTTCTATTCACGTGAGGCGTGCGCGAGCGCGTCCTTCCACGACGCCCGTTCGGCGATCATCCGCCGGTACTGCATCACGAGGCGCGGGCGACTGAAGCCGAGCGCGCCCACGAGCCTTCCATCCCGGCCGAACAGCGCCACGAACCGGCGCTCGTCGAACGACCCGTCGGCGACGACGACCTCGTCGTCGCCATGGATGCACCCGACGACCTGGATCTTCACGTCGTACTGGTCAGACCAGACGAACGGCACGGGCGCGAACGGCTCGGCGTCGGCTACGCCTGCGAGCAGCCGCCGCGCGGCGGCGACACCCTGCTCGGTCGCGTTGGTCCAGTGCTCGACCCGCATGCTCTCGCCGTCGAACAACGGATTGGGCCAGCGAGCCACGTCACCGGCGGCAACGATTCCGGGCGCGGCCAGGCACGTCTCGTCGCACACGACGCCGTCATCGAGCGCGAGGCCACTGCCCGCCAGCCAGTCCGTGGCGGGCACGACACCCACACCGATGACGACCAGGTCGGCATCGACCACCGTGCCGTCCGTCAACCGCACGCGCTCGACGCGCTCAGTGCCCTCGAACCCGGCGACCGTGACCCCACAGCGAAGGTCCACGCCGTGATCGCGGTGCAGCTGTCCGCACACGTCACCGATCACGGGCCCGACTGCGCGTGCCATCGGCACCGGAAGCATCTCGAGCACGGTCACGTCGAGGCCGCGTCCACGACACGTCGCCGCCACCTCGGAGCCGATGAACCCGGCGCCGATCACGACAACCCGCGGCCGCGCGTCCAGGCGGGCTCGGATTGACAGGCAATCGTCGAGCGTGCGGAGGACGAAGATGCCGTCGAGCGGCGGCGTGTCGGGGAGCGTGCGGGGACGCGCGCCCGTCGCGATCACGAGCTCGTCGAACGCGAGACGTTGGTCACCGTCGATCTCGACTGCGCGTTCGGCGAGGTCGAGCCCTGTCGCGCGGCAACGGAGGCGCAGATCGACAGCGAGGTCGTCGTACGGCTGCTTGCGCAGCGCGATCTGCTCCGGTTCCCACTCCCCCGCCAGCAGCTCTTTGGACAACGGAGGCCGGTCGTAGGGCAGATGCGGCTCGTCGCCGATGAACACGATCTGCCCGTCGTAGCCCTCGTGACGCAGCGTCTCGGCGGCGCGTAGCCCGGCGAGCGAGGCACCGACGATCACGACCGTACGCAATGTGCTCAAGCCCGCACGCTACCGAAATGCCCCCTACGATCGGCCGAGACGAAGGAGAAGCGAGTGGGCGTTGCCACCCATCTCCTGACGCGTCAGCTCGAGCACTCCGTCGCGGCAGTGCGGTTCGCGCTCGACGGGGTCACGGACGACGAGCTGCGCTGGGAGCCGGTGCCCCGGTGCTGGTCGGTCGAAGTCGACGCGACGGGTCACCGGCGGCTCGAGTTCGGCTTCGGTGAGAACCCGCCACCCGTCACGACGATCGAGTGGCGCGTCGGGCACCTTGGGGTGTGGACGATCGCGTACCACGATTGGATCTTCGGCGACGCAACAATGCGCGGCGAAGACGTCGAGGTCCCGGCGGGCGCGAGCCGTATGGTCTCCTGGCTTCACGACGCAGAAGACCGTTTCATCACCGCGACCGGCGCGCTCGACGAAACACAGCTCGACGTCGACCGGCCCACCCAGTGGGATGGGCTGCTCCCGGTGTGGCAGCTCGTGTGGGCAATCCTCGCTGAGCACTTCCATCACGGCGCCGAGATCAGCCTCCTGCGCGACCTGCGGCGCGGTCACGGTCGTGCGGACCCATGGCCAGAGCTGCACGACAGGACGCGCTTGTTGTCGAAAGAATCGCACCGAACCTGACTCTGGCGTCATACTTGAAGCCCCCGCGGGAATCGGAGCTTGTTTGTCAACTTCTCCACGCGTCGATGTGAGTGGCCGCGCTCTCGAGCTGCGCGACGTCGACCTCGGCCGGTTCCTGCATCCGAGGACGGTCGCGGTCATCGGCGCGTCCGACGCGCCGCGCAAGCCCAACACTGCGATGACGCGCAAGATCAAGGCATGGGCCGGCCATCACGGCGCGGCTTTCTATCCGGTCCATCCGAAGTACGAGACCGTGGCCGGAGAGCCGTGCTACCCGACGGTCTTCGACGTTCCGGGCGACATCGACCTCGCCGTCATCCTCACCGGCAAGGCGGTCGACACGTTCGAGGAGGTCCTCCAGCGCAAAGCCGCCTTCGCGGTCATCTTCGCCGCCGGCTTCGCGGAAGCGGGCAAGGACGGGGAGAAGCTCCAGGCTCGTCTCGCCCAGCTCGTCGCTGAGGGCGATGTGCGCCTCCTCGGGCCCAACACGAACCTCAACGCCTTCGAGGAGTTCCGCGACGACCTGACCGGGCCGGCGATCGCGCTCATCACCCAGAGCGGGCACCAGGGCCGACCGGTGTTCCAGGGCCAGGAGATCGGCATCCGACAGAGCCACTGGGCGCCCACCGGCAACGAGGTCGACCTCGAGTTCGCCGACTTCGCCCGGTACTTCGCCGACCAGCCCGAGGTCGGCGTCATCGCGGCGTACATCGAGGGCTTCAAGGACGGGCGCACGCTCATGCTCGCCGCCGACCATGCGGCCCGCCTGAAGAAGCCGATGGTCATCGTGAAGGTCGGGCGCACCGACGAGGGCGAGTCGATGGCGATGGCCCATACCGGCCACCTCACGGGCTCCGACGCCGTGACGTCGGCGGTGTTCCGCCAGTTCGGCATCACGCGCGCCGACGCGCTCGACGATCTTCTCGACACCGCCGCCGCCTTCGCACGCACGCGCCCGGCCGCCGGGGACGGCGTTTGCATCTACGCGATCTCGGGCGGCACGGGCGCGCACATGGCCGACATGATGGCCGCCGCGGGATTGCGCATCCCCGAGCTCACGAAGGAGACGCAACTGGCGCTGCACGACGGCCTCATCCCGGAATACCTGCGGGTTTCGAACCCGGTCGACTGTGGCGGTCCGCCCGTCGCCGACGCTCGCGGCCGTCGCATCCTGAAGCTGCTCGTCGCCGACCCCCGCGTCGACGTGCTCGTGGTACCGATCACCGGCGCGGTCGAGATGTTCAGCGAGCCGTTCACACGTGATCTTGTCGATGTGGCGAAGACGACCGACAAACCGATCTTCGTGATCTGGGGCGCGCCAGCGGGCACCGACGACACCTATTACCTCCGCTTACTGGACGGCGGCCTCCCCGTGTTCCGCACGTTCGGCAACTGCGTCAAGGCGGTGAAGGCCTACGTCGACTACTGGCAGTTCGCGCGCCGGTACCGGTCACCGTTCGAGAACGTGAAAACCAGGCCGGGACCGGGTGCGAAGAAAGCCCGCCGGCTGCTGTCGGAGAGCGCACCCAGGGGCGCGCTGTCCGAGCACGCGTCGAAGCAAGTGCTCGAGGCGTACGGCATCCGCCGCAGTCGCGACGTGCTGTGCGAGAGCGGCGCGCAAGCAGTGAAAGCGGCGGCGGCTGTCGGCTTCCCTGTGGTTATGAAGGTCTCGTCGCCCGATCTGCTCCACAAGAGCGACCTCGGCCTCGTTCGCGCGGGCGTGTCCTCGGCCCGCAAGGTCCGAACCGTCTACGACGAACTCATGGCCCGGGCGCGCCGCGCCGGTGGGAGGGACGCGGGCATCGACGGGGTGCTCGTCTGCGAGACGGTGAGCGACGGCGTCGAGACCGTCGTGGGCGTCGCCCAGGACCCGCTGTTCGGACCGGTCGTGATGCTGGGGTTGGGCGGGGTTTTCGTGGAAGTGCTCGAGGACGTGACCTTCCGGGTGCCGCCATTCGAGCGCGACGAGGCGGAGCGGATGGTGTGCGAGCTCCGCGGTTTCCCGCTCCTCCAAGGTGCTCGGGGCACCAAGCCGAGTGACCTCGGCGCGCTCGTCGACGCGATCATGAAGGTCCAGCGGCTGGCCATGGAGCTGGCCCATGACGTCCGGGAGCTCGACATCAACCCGCTGATCGTGCGGCCGCGTGGGGCGGTCGCCCTCGATGCCCTGGTGGTGCGCACATGAACGAGACGATCGAGGACGTCCAGCGTCGCCTCGAGGACGGAGTCCTCTGGATCACTCTGAACCGTCCCGAGGCCGGCAACGCGCTGACCGTGTCGATGCGCAACGAGCTGATCGGCTGGCTCGGTGACGCGTCCGGCGATGCGGCCGTGCGGGCGGTCGTCATCACCGGTCGCGGCGACAAGGGCTTCTGCACCGGCGCCGACCTACGAGAAGTGCGCACGCCGTTGTCACGTCCGCCGGACGCACCCGAGATGATCGTCGGCGACGCCGCCCGCACCATCCAGCGCGGGTTCCAACGGCTGATCGCGTCGATCCTCGACTGCGAGAAGCCCGTCATCGCGGGCGTGAACGCCACCGCAGCCGGCGGTGGCATGCACCTCGCGCTCGCAAGCGATCTCGTGGTCATGGCCGAGGAGGCCCGCTTCATCTCCGTCTTCATCCGGCGCGCGATCGTGCCTGACGCCGGCGGCCCGTACCTGCTCACGCGCCTCGTCGGCCCGCAAAAGGCGAAGGAGCTGTTCTTCTTCGGCGACGACGTGCCCGCGGCCGAGGCCGAGCGCATCGGGCTCGCGAACAAGGTCGTGCCCCGAGCCGAGCTCGACAAGACGCTCGGCGAGTGGGCCGGCCGTCTCGCCAGGGCGCCCACGCGTGCGATCGCGTTCACGAAGTCGCTCACGAATCGTGCGCTCGAGACCGACCGAGCGGGCTCGTTCTGGGACGAGGCGTATGCCCAGGAGCTCGTCACGCGGTCGGAGGACACGCAGGAGGGCAGGGCGAGCTTCATCGAGCGCCGACCTCCCGAGTTCAAGGGCTGGTAGCCGGGCAGATGAGCGGACCGCTGAAGGACCGCACCGCGATCGTCGGCATCGGGCAAACCGGGTTCGCCAAGGGCCTGCCGGACTCGGAGCTGTCGCTCGCGTGCCAGGCCATCTCGGCCGCGCTCGACGACGCCGCCATCGCGCCGAGCGAGGTCGACGGCCTCGCCATGTTCTCGATGGAGGAAGGCCGCGAGGTCGAGGTGGCGCGCAGCGTCGGCCTCGGCGACATCACGTTCTTCTCGGAGATCGGCTACGGCGGGGGCGCGGGCTGCGGGACGATCGGACACGCGGCGATGGCGGTCGCGACCGGGCAGTGCAACGTGGCGGTGGCGTGGCGGGCCCGCAAGCGCGCCGCCAAGTCGAGCCGGCCGTGGTCGCAGGTGAGCCGGCGTGTCACGAGCCACTGGCAGTGGAGCCGACCGTTCGGCGTGCTGCGCCCGGTCGACGAGATCGCGCTTCTCACGCGCCGCTACATGCACGAGTTCGGCGCCACGCGCGAACACCTCGCGAACGTCGCGGTCGCGTTCCGCAAACACGCCAACCGTAACCCGGCCGCAACCATGTACGAGAAGCCGCTCACGCGCGAGCAGTACATGGATGCGCGCTGGATCTCCGAGCCGCTGTGCCTCTATGACAACTGCTTGGAGACGGACGGGGCGCTGGCTGCTGTAATCGTCGGCGCCGAGCGCGCCAGCGACGTCCCCCACCCGCCCGCGTACGTGCACGCGTTCGCGCAGAGCATCCCGCGGCAGCACCAGGTGATGACCAACTACTTCAACGACGACCCACTGCTCGGGCCGTCGTACGCGTGCGCGGCACGCCTGTGGGCGCAGGCCGACGTGACCGCGGACGATGTGCCGGTCGCGCAGATCTACGACGCGTTCAGCCCATTGATCCCGCTGTCCCTCGAGGGCTACGGGTTCTGTGAGCGGGGCCAGGGCGCGGCGTTCACCGAGAACGGCGCGCTGGAATGGCCCGACGGACGCCTGCCGACGAACACCTCGGGCGGCGGGATGTCAGAGGCGTACGTGCACGGCTTCAACCTCGTGCTCGAGGGTGTGCGCCAGATGCGGGGCACGTCGACCAGCCAGGTCGAGGGCGCGGAGACGTGCCTGGTCACGAGCGGCGAGGGCGTGCCGACGAGCGCCCTCTTGTTGCGGAGGTAGGCGCCCTGGAAGCCCAGTTCCTACTCCCCGACGTCGAGGACCCGGACGCAGCCGAGTTCTGGGCCGGCTGCGCGCGCGGTGAGCTCCTGGTGCAGACGTGTGCCAACTGCGGGCTGCGGCGGATGCCACCGCGGCCGATGTGCCCCCGCTGCCGGTCCCTGAAGTTCCGGTGGGACGAGTTGTCGGGCCAGGGCACGATCTGGTCGTTCATCGTCCCGCACCCGCCGCTGCTCCCCGCCTACCAGGAGCTGGCGCCCTACAACGTGATCGTCGTCGCCCTCGACGAGGATCCGGCGCTGCGCATGGTCGGCAACCTGGTCGCAAGCCCCGACGGCCCGATCAACGAGGTGGACCCGGCCACGATCCGCATCGGCGACCCGGTCCGCGTGGTCTTCCAGCGGGTGGAGGACATCGTCCTCCCGCGCTGGATGCATACGTGATGCGCTCTTGAACTTCGCATAGCGAAGCTCAGGAGCGCATCGGCTACTCCTCGAGACGGAAGATCCGGACTGCGTTGCCGCCGATCATCCGGGCGCGCTCGCCGGCGGGGATGTTGCCCATCGTGTCCTCGATGACCTTGCGCGAGTACGGCCAGTCGTTGCCGTGGTGCGGATAGTCACTCGACCACATGATGGTGTCGACCCCGACGCGCTCGCGGAGCTCGATGCCCGACCGGTCGGTGATGAACGTGGCGCTGTTGTTGCGCCGCCAGTAGAAGGACGGCGGCTCGCCGATCGGGAGCTCGCCCCAGGAGCGGTTGCGCCAGTACTTGTCGTCGAGCATCTCGATGAAGTGCGGGAGCCACCCGACGCCGATCTCGATCCACGCGACGTGCAGCTCTGGGAACCGGTCGAAGACGCCGGTGAAGATCATCTGCGAGATGTTGCCGGCCGACATGGAGAACACGTGGCTGAGACTGCCGACGGCCTTGGCCTTCGTCGCCTCGCCCTTGCCGCCGTACATCTTGTTGCCGGCCTTCGCCGCCGCCTGACGCTGCCGCATGCGCTGGTCGCGGTTGACGATGTTGATGTGCACCGTGACAGGCATGCCTTCGTCGACGGCGGCGGCCCAGAACGGGTCGTCGGCGGTCGAGACGCTCTCGCCCCCTGATGGCCAGTTCGAGATCACCACACCCTTGGCGCCGCGCGCCTTCGCCTTGCGCAGCCCGTCGATGGCGGAGTCGATCCCGAGGGAGGGGATCTGCGCCATGCCGATGAGTCGGGTCGGATCGGGCGCGCAGAACTCCTCGAACAGGAAGTTGTTGTACGCCTCGACGCCGGCGAGCACGAAGTCGGGGTCCTCGTCGCCGAGGAAGTGGCTCATCGTGCGCTGCGGAGGAAAGAGCACCTCGGCGTCGACGCCGTCGATGTCCATGTCCTCGACCCGCGCCGCGCCGTTGTAGCAACCGCGGCGCGCCTCGTCGTAGGTGACGCCCATCCACCGGAACTGGTCGAACGGCATCCCCGGTGTCGAGACAAGCCCGATCGGGTCCGGGTCGCCGCCGACGGCCGTCAGCCACCCGTCGCCGCCCTCGGCGTCCTTGACGAGCTTGGGCGCCTTCTCCTGGTACTTCTCGGGGAGCCAGTTCTCCCAGATGTCGGGCGGCTCGAGAATGTGGCAGTCGGCGTCGACGATGCGGTACGAGGTCATGCCGGCGTTCCTCCGTGCGAGGGTGTAGCTCTGACCGGGACGATTTTGCTCAGGGTAGCCTGACACGAGCGTCAGGTCGAAGGCCCAGGCCG
>JBKOWY010000076.1:0-22119 GCA_046724655.1 Actinomycetota bacterium | reverse complement strand
GGTGCTTGGTCCTGCTCTTGACGTCGATCGTCGACACCGAGTCGCCCAGGTTATTGGTGACGAAGGCGGTCTTCCCGTCCGGCGTGACCGCCACGTCATACGGGCCCGTGCCGACGGGGATGTCGGTGGGGTGCTTGGTTCTGGTCTTCACATCGATCGTCGACACCGTGCCGCTGCTGTTGACGACGAAGGCGGTCTTGCCGTCCGGGGTGATCGCCACCCGATTCGGACCCGAGCCGACAGGGATGTCGGCGGGGTTCCTTTTCCGGGTCTTCACGTCGATCGTCGAGACCGTGGCGTCGTTGGCGTTGGTGACGAAGACGGTCTTGGCGTCCGGGGTGATCGCCACCCCGAACGGGTCTCGACTGACGGGGATGTCGCTGGGGTTCTTGGTCCTGGTCTTCACATCGATCGTCGACACGGTGGCGCTGAAGCTGTTGGTGACGAAGGCGGTCGCCCGACACCGCTCGCGTGCTGGCACCGCGGCCGCCCCGTCCGGGACCACACCCGCCAGCGCGCCCGCCAACCCGAGCACCACAACCCCACGAACAGACCGGAACCGCCGCATCACTACTCCTGCGGCGGGCTGTCGGCGCCCGTCACCGGCGACACGGCGTGACCGCCACACCGAGTGGCGTCGTGCCGACGGCGATGTCGTTCGGGTTCTTGGTCCTGGCCTTCACGTCAATCGTCGAGACCGTGCCGCTGAGCGAGTTGGTGACCAAGGCCGTCTTGCCGTCCGGCGTGATCGCCACCCCGGTCGGGGAATCGCCGACGGGGATGTCGTTGGGGTGCTTGGTCCTGGTCTTCACGTCAATCGTCGAGACGGAGTCGCTGCCGTTGTTGGTAACGAAGGCGGTCTTGCCGTCCGCTGTGATGTCCACCCTGAGCGGCAACGGGACCGGGATGTCGGTGGGGTGCTTGGTCCGGGTCTTCACGTCAATCGTCGAGACCGAGTCGCCGCTCGGGGCGAGCGCGGAACCCGGATCCGCGTTGGTGACGTAGGCGGTCTTGCCGTCGGGCGTGACCGCCACGCCCTTGGGGTTCGCGCCTACGGCGATGTCGGTGGGGTGCTTGGTCCGGGTCTTCACGTCAATCGTCGAGACCGTGCCGCTGCCGTTATTGGTGACGAAGGCGGTCTTGCCGTCCGGCGTGACCGCCACCCCGAACGGGAACGTGCCCACAGGGACGTCGGCGGGATGCTTTTCCCTGGTCTTCACGTCGATCGTCGACACGGTGCCGCTGCCCTGATTGGCGACGAAGGCGGTCTTGCCGTCCGGCGTGACCGCCACCCCGAACGGGAACGGGCCGACAGGGACGTCGGCGGGATGCTTTTCCCTGGTCTTCACGTCGATCGTCGACACCGTGTTGCTGAGCGCGTTGGTGACGAACGCGGTCTTGCCGTCCGGCGTGACCGCCAGCGTGGTCGGGCCCGAGCCCACCGCGATATCGGTCGGGTTTTTGGTTCTGGTCTTCACACCAATCGTCGACACCGTGCCGCTGCGGGTGTTGGCGACCAAGGCGGTCGCCCGACACGGTGCGCGTCCTGCCGCCACCGACACCCCGTCCGGGACCACACCCACCAGCGCACCCGACAACCCGAACACCACAACCCCAAGAACCGACCGGTGCCGCATCGCTGCCCCCTGCCTAGCTGTCCTCGCAGCCGATTGGGCCGATCGGGCGAGCGTACGCGGCAGCGGGCCGCTTTGGGGTTTCAGCCTCGGCCTCCGAACGTCGCAGCCGTCGCGTCGTGTCGCAGGATTCTGTGACCTCGGTGTGACCTCGGGGCCACCCGCGGCCGTGTCTGGACGGCCGTCACGCGCGGCTTGTCGGTGCCCGTCACCGGCGACACGGCGTGACCGCCACCCCGGCCGGGCCCGAGCCGACCGCGATGTCGGTGGGGTTCTTGGTCCTCGTCTTCACATCAATCGTCGACACCGTGCCGCTGGCGCCGTTGGTGACGAAGGCGGTCTTGCCGTCCGGCGTCACCGCCACCCCGATCGGGCGCGCGCCGAGCGGAGGTCCTCGGTCTGCGCTGGACGAATGTCGACCTCGACCGTGGTCGCGTCCGCGTCGTCGAGGCTCTCCAACGCGTCGGCGGCCGAATCGTGTTCACGCCGCTCAAGACGGATCGCGCCGTGCGCGAGATTCCGCTCCCGGCGTTCGCGGTCGAGCGGCTGCGCGTCCACAAGGCGGCCCAGGCTCGGCGCCGGCTGGAACTCGGCGGCTGGGCCAACGACCTCGACCTCGTCTGCGAACGCGGCGACGGTGAGCCGCTCGACCCGGACGCGTTCAGCCACGGGTTCCAGCGCATCGCGGAGACCGCCGGCCTCGAAGGGGTCCGTCTCCACGACTGCCCGGCACGGCGTGGCAACGATGCTCGCGAAGTCCGGGACGCCCGCCTACGTGACCTCGAAGGTGCTCGGGCACTCGTCGGTCCACTTCACCGCGAACACGTACACGCACGCCGACGAGGAGACCGTCGACCGGGCGCTCGCCGGACTCGAAGCCGCTTTCGACGCCCGATGACGGCGCCGTCTGAGGGCTCCCGTTAGCAGTTTCGTTAGCAAAACGCCCCCGGCGGGAGCGAAAACGGTGGGCCGCCGGGGAATCGAACCCCGGACCATCGGATTAAAAGTCCGTTGCTCTGCCAACTGAGCTAGCGGCCCGCGAACGATCGTATGCGGTCACGTCGGTGGCACCTTGATGCCGCACTTCGCCACCTGACGGTCGATGTTCTTGCCGGCTTCGCGGATCTTCTCGTCGTTCTCGGCGAGTTCGTCGATCTTCTTCGGATCGACGCGCTTGCCTTCGCCGAGGCTGGCGATCGTTTCGAGCGTCTCGCGGATGGTTTCGACGTCACCTTTGAGATACGACGGCGCCGAGCGTTCGAGGTCGCGCAGCCCGGCGATCGTCGTCTCGAGCAGCTGTGGGTCGGCCGGTTCGGTACTGCCGGGCTCACGACCGAGCTTGCGCAGTTCGCTCACACTGTCGCAGAACGTCTTCGTGCTCCCGCCGCCGTTGCCACCGCACGCGACGGGGACCGCGACGGTGACCGCAACCGTGAGGAACGGGACGAGCCGTCGCACCCGGCGACACTCCTAGGCGAGGGACGGCGAACCGGCGAAGCTTACCGGTCGTGATTCGGCGGCGGTCGTCTGGGAATAGGTGCCTGGTAGCATGCGCTGCTCCCGGTGGAGCTGCGAGCCCCCATCGTCTAGCGGTCTAGGACGCCGCCCTTTCAAGGCGGTAGCGGGGATTCGAATTCCCCTGGGGGCACTGCCGCCGGCGGCGCGATCGTCGAGCGATTGAGAGCATGGTCCTGTGGTGCAGTCTGGTCAGCACGCCGCCCTGTCAAGGCGGAGGTCGCGGGTTCAAGTCCCGTCAGGACCGCCGGCGGGTTGCCTCGCAGCCCGCTCACGGCCGGGTAGCTCAGTTGGCAGAGCACGCGCCTGAAAAGCGCGGGGTCGACGGATCGACGCCGTCCCCGGCCACTGAATGAAACGACCCGGGCCTCTGGCCCGGGTCATTGTCACTTTACGCGTGCTGCGCCGATCTAGAGCTCCGAGCCTTCCTCGACTTGCTCCAAGAAGCGACGAATCTCCGAGGCCCGGAAGCGCCGGTGCCCGCCGAGGGTCCTGATGGCCGAGATCTTGCCGGCCCGGGCCCAGCGGGTGACCGTCTTCGGGTTCACGCGGAACATCGCGGCCACTTCTGACGGTGTCAACAGGGCCTCGTGCTCGGAACTCGCTTCCATCGCCATGACTTGCTCCTCTTTTGCGTCTTGCTTCCCTACCCGTAGCGATTCGGCGATATTCGAGCGAGGCGCCCGATTTGTCCTGTCCGAATCGTGCAATGAGCGTAGCGTGCGAAGAATCCGAGTTGGATAGCGCGTCGGGACCAAATGTCCGTCCCGGTATGACTAGTTATCCGGCCGGGTCGGCGGCTCGTCGGTGATCCGCACCCGGCCGTGGCCGGGCGTGATGGCACCGACCGCCCAGGCCTCGTGCCCGGTGGCCCGGACGGCATCGAGGGCGGCGGGGACGGCGTCGCCGGGCACGACCGCCAGCATCCCCAGCCCCAGGTTGAAGACCTGCGCCATCTCCTCCTCGTCGACGGCTCCTGCAGCCTGGATCTCGTCGAAGATGCGGGGCCGTTCCCACGAGCGCGAGTGCATCACGGCGTCGCAGTCGTCGGGGAGGACGCGGGCGAGGTTCCCGGGGATGCCGCCCCCCGTCACGTGAGCGAACGCGTGCACGTCCACGTGGCGGCGAACCTCGAGCAGCGACGGCGCGTAGATCACGCTCGGCCGGAGCAGCTCGTCGGCGAGCGAGTGGCGCGCGCCCGCCCAGGCGGGCCGGTCGAGGTCGGATTCGCCGCCCAACAGCGCACGGCGCGCGAGCGAATACCCGTTGCAGCGCAGCCCACCGCTGGCCAACCCGATCAAAGTGTCGCCGGCACGGACATACGCCGGCAGCAACTGCGACCGCTCGACCACGCCGACGGCAAAGCCAACGAGATCAAACTCGCCGGGCTCCATCACGCCGCCGTGCTCGGACATCTCGCCGCCGAGCAGCGCGCACCGGGCCTGCCGGCACCCGTCCGCCACCCCGGTGACGATCTCCCCGATCGTCTCGGGAACGAGCTTGCCGACCGAGATGTAGTCGAGGAAGAACAGTGGCTCGGCGCCGCTGGCGGCGACGTCGTCGACCGACATCGCCACGCAGTCGATACCGATCGTGTCGTACCGGCGCGCGAGCTGGGCGACGACCGCTTTCGTGCCGACGCCGTCGGTCGACGCGACGAGGACCGGGTCGCGGAACCGATCACCCGCGAACGCAAATGCCCCGCCGAACCCCCCGATGTCGCCGATCACCTCGGGGCGGAACGTGGAGCGGACGTGCTCCTTGATCAGCTGCACCGCTTTGTCCCCGGCGGCGGTGTCGACACCCGCGTCGACGTAGCTGAGCGACTCGGGCTCCCGGTCGCGCCGGGTCACGACTCGGTGCGGGTGGCCGGCTCCGGCGTGGGCTCAGGTGCCGGGGCGGGCTCCTCGAGCGCGAGCTTCGTGTCGGCATCGGGCACCGGCACCGGGTACTCGCCGCTGAGGCACGCGGTGCAGAACGACCGCCGGCTCGAGCCCGTGGCGGCGATCAGCCGATCCAGCTCGAGGTAGGCGAGCGAGTCGACGCCGAGGTAGGAGCGGATCTCGCCCACCTCGAGGTCGGCGGCGACGAGCTCGGGCCGGCGGCCGGTGTCCATGCCGTAGAAGCACGGCCACCGGTAGGGCGGCGACGTGACGCGCAGGTGCACCTCGGTGGCGCCGGCTTCGCGCAGCATGCGCGTCAGCGTGAGCTGGGTCGTGCCACGCACGATGGAGTCGTCCACGACGACGATGCGCTTCCCGGCGATGTTCTCTCGGATGGGATTGAGCTTCAGGCGGACGCCCGCCGCGCGCGTCTCCGGCGTGGGCGCGATGAACGTGCGGCCGATGTAACGGTTCTTGACGACGCCGTCGCCGTACGGGATGCCCGACGCGCGGGCGAAGCCCTGGGCGGCGGGGATTCCCGACTCCGGCACGGGCATGACCATGTCGGCGTCGACCGGCGCCTGGCGAGCGAGTTCCTCACCCATGCGCTGGCGCGCCGCGTGGACGCTCTGGCCGTACAGCGTGGTGTCGGGACGAGAGAAGTAGACGAACTCGAACAAGCAGAGCTTCGGGGTGGCTTCGGCGAAGTGGTGCGATCGGAGGCCCGACGCGTCGATCGTCACCATCTCTCCGGGCTCGACGTCACGCACGTAGTGCGCGCCCACGATGTCGAGCGCGGCGCTCTCGCTGGCGAGGATCCATCCGCCCGCGATCCGCCCCAGCGTGAGCGGCCAGAAGCCGTGCAGGTCGCGCACGCCGATGAGGCGGGCGTCGTCCATCAGCACGAACGAGAACCCGCCTTCGAGGCGGGGCAGCACACGTTCCAGCGCGATCTCGAGGTCACGCCCGTCCGACCGGGGGGAAGGCGGGTACTCCTGGGCGACCAGCTCGGCCACGAGCGCCGAGTCGGTGGTCGAGTCGAGTTCGATCTCGGGTGCCGTCATCCCCGGCAGCATCCCGACGCGCTCGGCCAGCCGGACGGTATTCGTGAGGTTGCCGTTGTGCCCGAGGGCGAACCCGGCGTCCCCGACCGAGCGGTACACAGGCTGGGCGTTGCGCCAACTGCTCGAGCCGGTGGTCGAGTAGCGGTTGTGCCCGATGGCGAGGTGGCCGACGAGCGGAGCCAGCCGGCGCTCGTCGAAGACCTGGGTGACAAGCCCCATGTCCTTGACGACGGTGATCGTCTCGCCGTCGCTGACCGCGATGCCAGCCGACTCCTGGCCGCGGTGCTGGAGGGCGAAGAGACCCAGGTAGGCGAGATGGGCCACCGGTTGCCCGGGGGCATACACACCGAAGACGCCGCACGCGTGGCCCGGGCGCTGCTCCATCTCGCTACAAGTATCGCGTACCGATTTCCGTGCTCCGGTAACTTCGGCCCGTGGGGAGCACGGACACGGGCTTCTGCTTGTGGTTCACCGGGCTGTCGGGCTCGGGGAAGAGCACGATCGCCGCCGTGGTGGTCGACGAGTTGCGCCGCCGGGGGCACCGCGTCGAGCTGCTCGACGGCGACGAGGTACGGGAGAACCTGTCCGCCGGTCTCGGGTTCTCGAAGGCCGATCGCGACACGAACATCCGGCGCATCGGCTGGGTGGCGGCGTTGCTGGCCCGCAACGGTGTCGTGGCGGTGACGGCCGCGATCTCGCCGTACCGGGCGGTGCGCGACGAGGTGCGGGGAAGAGTCGAGCACTTCGTCGAGGTCTTCGTCGACACCCCCATCGAGGTGTGCGAGGAGCGCGACGTGAAGGGTCTCTACTCCCGCGCCCGAGCGGGCGAAATCCCCGAGTTCACGGGCGTCTCCGATCCCTACGAGCCGCCGCTGGCGCCCGAGGTGCGCGTCGAGACCCAGGATCGGAGTCCTGCTGCCCCGGCGGCGCACGTGCTCGCGTACCTCGAGGCCGCTGGACTCACGGGGCCGGCACCACGCCCGGAGACGGCGGGGACGCGCTCGTGATCGACCTGCACAGTCACTCGACGATGTCGGACGGCACCGACCCGCCGGGACGGGTCGTCGAGCTTGCGGGAGACGCCGGGCTGTCGGCGCTGGCGCTCACCGACCACGACACGCTCGACCACCTGCCTGCGGCGCGGGCCGCCGCCGACGGGGTCGGCGTCCGGCTCGTCGCCGGGTGCGAGATCTCGTGCGAGCTCGGGGAGCGCGCACCGGGCAGCATGCACCTGCTCGTGTTCTTCGTCGACGATGCGGCGGGAGAGCTGCAGGACCGTCTACGCGCGCTCCAAGCGGCGCGCGACACGCGCAATGTGCAGATCGTCGAGGCGCTGAACGCGCACGGCGTGCCCATCACGCTAGAGGCGGTGCGCGCTCAGGCCGGTCCGGGCTCGGTCGGCCGCCCTCACATCGCGCGCGTTCTCATGGAGGAGGGCTACGTGTCGTCGATCCAGGAGGCGTTCGACGTATGGCTGGCGAAGGGACGGCCGGCGTACTTCGAGCGCGACCGACTCACGCCGGACGACGCCATCGAGCTCACGCACGCGTCGGGTGGCGTGTGCGCGATCGCGCACCCGATGTCGCTTGGGCTCGCGGACGGCGCGCTCGACGAGTTCGTCGGCGAGCTCGCGGCCGCGGGCCTCGACGCGCTCGAGTGCGAGTACGGGGCATACGGCCCGGAGGAGCGAGCGCCGCTGCACGACCTGGCGGCGCGCCACGGGCTCGCGCCGACGGGCGGCTCCGACTACCACGGTGAGAACAAGCCCGGACTGTCGGTCGGCACCGGCCGCGGCGACCTCCATGTGCCCGATGAGTACCTCGACGAATTGGAGGCGCGGCGGCCCTGACGATGCGTATCTCAGCGACGCTGAGTGTCGTTCAGATACGCATCGAGCGCCCTCGGGATCGCGTCACGCCACGCGCGCGTTGCATCGGCAAGGGGAACGTCGAAGGCGCCGGTGGCAATGAGGCGGTCGCTGCGCGCTTCGCCGATCTCGGTTGCGGTGACGCCGCCCGTTTTCGCCCGCGCGAGGACTTGCCCGAGCAGAAGCGGGTCGACCGCGCACACCACGCGTGACGCTGATTCCGAGAAGCACTCGAGCGCGCCGCCGATCGTGACCTCGAACCCGCCCTCGCCCGCGATCGCCATCTCGGCCAGCGCCACCGCCAGCCCGCCGTCCGAGCAGTCGTGCACGCCGTCCACGACACCGTCTGCCACGAGGCCGCGCACGAGCTCGTGCACGGCACATGCTGCCGCGAGGTCGGCTTGGGGCGGCATTCCGCCGTCGAGGCCGTGCACGACCGCCGCCCACTCCGAGCCCCCCAGCTCCGGCGCAGTCTCACCGAGCACGACGATGCGGCGGCCGTCGTGGAGCGCGGCCGGCGGCGGCCGATCATCGAGTTCGTCGATCACACCCAGCAACCCGATGATCGGCGTCGGGTCGATGTCGCGGCCTTGGGACTCGTTGTAGAAGCTCACGTTGCCGCCGATGACGGGCACCTCCAGCGCGGCGCACGCCTCGCTGATCCCGTCGACCACCTCGGCGAACTGCCACATCACCTCGGGATGCTCGGGGTTGCCGAAGTTCATGCAGTTCACGACGGCCAGCGGGCGCGCGCCGGCACAGGCGACGTTGCACGCCGCTTCCAGCACGGCGAGCGCACCGCCCGTACGGGGATCGAGGCGGCAGAACCGGCCCTTGCCATCGGTGCTGAGCGCGAGCGCGCGGTCGGTGTCCTTCAACCGCAGCACGGCGGCGTCACCGCCGGGGCCGACGACCGTGTTGAGGAACAGCTGGTGGTCGTACTGACGCCACACCGACGACTTGTCGGCGATCGTCGGTGTGGCGAGCAGCGTCAGGAGCTCGCCCGACAGGTCGGTGCCTTCGGGGAAGCGCGTCGCGAGTTCGGGCGCTGGATCCGCCCACTGCAGCGCGTCTTGCCCCGCAGGTCGGGTGCGCGAGCGGTCATAACGCGGACCGTCTCCGAGGCTCTCGACCGGCACGTCGGCGAGCGGCTCGGCGTCCACGCCGCCGTCGGCATCGAAGACCCCGTCGTAGACCCGGAACCGACGGGTGCCGGTCACCTGCCCGACGACCGACGCGTCGATCTCCCAGCGTGCGCACAGTCCCAGCACCTCGTCGAGATCATCGGGACGCACGATCACCAGCATTCGCTCCTGGCTCTCGGACGTCATCACCTCGACCGGGTTCATGCCCGGCTCCCGCCTACGCACGCGCGCGATGTCGACGTCCATCCCCGCACCCGCGTTCGCCGCCGTCTCCGACGCCGCGCAGGACAGGCCCGCGGCACCGAGGTCCTGCACGCCGACGGCGAGCCCGGCGTCGAGCAGCGCCAGGCACGCCTCGATGAGCTTCTTCTCCTCGAGCGGGTCACCGACTTGCACCGACGGCCGCTTGTCCTCGGCGCCCGCCTCGATGCCCGCCGAGGCGAGCACACTCGCGCCGCCGATCCCGTCGCGCCCCGTGGACGAGCCGAGCAGCACTGCGACGTTTCCCTCGCCTCGCGCGCGCGCGAGCACGAGCCGGTCGTGCGGCAACAGCCCCAGGCACAGCACGTTGACGAGCGGGTTTTCGCGGTAGCAGTCGTCGAACGCGACCTCACCTCCGACGGTGGGAACGCCGACCGCGTTGCCGTAGCCGCTGATGCCCGATACCACCCCCTCGAAGAGGTAGCGCGTGCGCGCGTCGTCGAGCGGGCCGAATCGCAACGGGTCCATGAGCGCGATCGGGCGCGCGCCCATCGAGAACACGTCGCGAATGATGCCGCCGACACCGGTCGCCGCCCCTTGGTAGGGCTCGACGGCCGACGGATGGTTGTGGCTCTCGATCCGCACCGCGACCGCGAGCCCGTCGCCAACATCCACGACGCCCGCTCCCTCGCCCGGACCGACAAGCACCCACGGCGCCACGGTGGGGAAACGTCCCAGGTGCACCTTCGACGACTTATAGGAGCAGTGCTCCGACCACATCACCGCGTACATGGCGAGTTCGAGCTCGTTCGGCTCGCGGCCGAGGAGCTCGACAACGGACGCGAGCTCGTCGTCGGTCATTCCCAGCTGACGGTGGAGCGGCTCCATCAAGCTCAGGGTATCGGCCGCCCGCGAACGCTAAATGGAACCGGAGGAAATTCGGAAATAGGCTGGTCGGGAAATCCTCAAAGCAAGGAGCATCAATGGCGGCGGCCCGGAGAAAGACCACGATGACGAACGAGCACAAGCGCGCCCTGGCCCAGGGCCGGGCCGAGGGCCGCGCGGTGCGCAACTACCTCGAAGCGCTGGACCAGAACCGGCCCCGGCGCGGCCGGCCGCGCACGCCGGCGTCGATCGAGAAGCGCCTCAAGGCGGTGGAGTCCGAGCTCACCGACGCCGCTCCGCTCCAGCGTCTGCAGCTCGTCCAGGAGCGCATGGACCTCCAGCGCGAGCTCGACCGGTTCGACGCCGCCGACGACCTCACCACGCTCGAGCGCGACTTCGTGAAGGTCGCAAAGGGGTACGCCAAGCGCAAGGGCATCTCCTACGCGGCCTGGCGCGAGCTCGGCGTCGCACCCGACGTGCTCCGGAAGGCGGGGATCGGACGCGGTACTTAGGCGACGGCGGCGCCCTGCGACGCTTCGAGCAGCGAGCGCAGGAGCACGACGCCGTCGGTCGACCCGAGCAGCGCGTCGGACGCGCGCTCGGGGTGTGGCATGAGACCGACCACGTTGCGGCCCTCGTTGCAGATGCCGGCAATGTCGTCGAGACTGCCGTTCGGGTTCTTCACGTAGCGCAGCACGACCCGGTCGTCGTCGCGCAGGCGACGCAGCGTCGCCTCGTCACAGACATAGTTGCCTTCGAAGTGGTTGATCGGGAGGCGCAGCACGCTTCCCGGTGATGCGAGCGCGGTGAGCGACGAGCGGTTGCTCTCCACCCGGCACTTGACGGTCTCGCACAGGAACTTCAGCCCCGCGTTCTTCTGCAGCGCGCCCGGCAGCAGCTCCGCCTCGGCCAGCGCCTGGAAGCCGTTGCAGATGCCCACCACCGGTCCGCCGGCGGCGGCAAAGCGCGCTACCGCATCCATCACCGGTGAGAACCGGGCGATGGCGCCCGTCCGCAGGTAGTCCCCGTGCGCGAACCCGCCCGGGACGACGACGGCGTCGGCCCCGCGGAGATCGGCATCGGCGTGCCAGAGCGTCTCGGGCACCCCGCCGAGCCGCTCGACCGCCCACGCCACGTCGAGCTCGCAGTTCGTCCCCGGGAACACGACGATCCCGACGCGCGCGCTCATGGCTTCCGGGATTTTGGCGTCGCTGCTCCGGGATATAGCCGGTGGGGCGACGCCAAAACGAGAAGGGCGCAGCTCATGTTGACGCCAGCTCGGTCAGCTCGATGGCGTACGCCTCGATGACAGGGTTGGCCAAGAGCCGGTGGCACATCTCGTCCACCTGTGCCCGCGCCGACGGTTCGTCGGAGGCGTCGACCACCAGGCGGATGCTCTTCCCCACGCGCACCTGGCTCACGTTGTCGTAGCCGAGTGCGGGCAGCGCCCGTTCGATCGTGGCCCCTTGCGGGTCGGCGATCCCGGGGAGGTGCGTGATCTCGACCCGGGCCTCGTACCTCATGCGGTCAATCGTACTGACGGCGCTCGTCTGCGATTGGTTCTGGTTGGTGCCACTCGTCGAAGCTGCGCCCGGTCAGCAGCTCGTACGCCTCGACGTAACGGGCGCGCGTGCCGTCGACCACCTCCGCCGGCAGCCGCGGCGCGGGAGGCGTGTGATCCCAGTCGGTCCCGAGGTAGTAATCGCGCACGTACTGCTTGTCGAAGCTCGGCGGCGACGCACCGACGCGGTACTGCTCGGCCGGCCAGTAGCGCGACGAATCGGGAGTGAGGAGCTCGTCGATGACGAGCAGCCGGCCGTCGAGGAGCGTGCCGAACTCCAGCTTCGTATCGGCGAGGATGATCCCCCCTTCCTCGGCCCGCGCCGCGCCGAACTCGTACACGCGCAGCGTGACGTCGCGGATCTGTTCCAGCAGCTCGCCGCCGACGAGCTCCGCGGCCTGGGCGTCGGTGAGGGGTTCGTCGTGACCTGCCTCAGCCTTGGTCGTCGCCGTGAAGATGGGATCGGGGAGCCGTTCGGCTTGGTGCAGGCCGACCGGCATCTGCCGCCCGTAGACGGTGCCGCGCTCCTCGTACTCCGACCAGGCCGACCCGAAGAGGTATCCGCGCCCGATGCACTCGAGCCGCACGGGCCGGGTGGCTCGCACGAGCATCGCCCGACCGGCGACGTCGGGCCCGGCGGTCTCGGGGAAGTCCGTCGGGTCCGACGAGATGAGATGGTTCGCGACGAGATCGGCGGTCTGCTCGAACCAGAACGTCGACAGGGCGGTGAGCACACGGCCCTTGTCGGGGACGAGGTCGTCGAGCACGACGTCGAAGACCGAGATGCGGTCCGACGCCACCATCAGGATGCGGTCGTGGTCGACCTCGTAGAGGTCGCGGATCTTGCCCGTGTAGGCGTGCGGAAGCGCGATGCTGGTCACGCGGTCGGTAAGGAATCGGTGTCCAGGGCGTCGACTGCGCGACCCGCGTGGGCGAGCACCCGGTCGAGATCGAAACAGTCGTCGAGCCGTTCCGGTGGCAGCGTTGCCCGCAGGTCGGGATCCTCGGCCAGAACGTCGCGGAACGGACGACGTTCCTCCCACGACCGCGACGCGGCCCGCTGCACGATCCGGTACGCGTCGTCACGCGAGCGACCCGCCTCCACGAGGGCGAGCAGCACCGACTGGCTGAACACCAAGCCGTACGACGAGTGCAGGTTCTCGAGCATCCGGTCGGGGTGCACACGCATGCCTGTGACGATGGACCGGAACTGCCGGAGCACGTAGTACGCGAGCTGCGCCGAATCCGGTAATGCGATGCGCTCGACCGAGGAATGCGAGATGTCGCGCTCGTGCCACAGCGTGACGTCCTCGAGACCGGGCTGCACGTTGGCGCGCAGCACACGGGCGAGGCCGCACAGCTGCTCGCACCGCCACGGGTTGCGCTTGTGGGGCATGGCGCTGGAACCCTTCTGGGTCCCCTCTCGGAACGGCTCCTCGACCTCCCCGACCTCCGTGCGCTGGAGGTGGCGGATCTCCGTGGCGAAGCTCTCGACCGACGCCCCCACCGAGGCACACGCGTACAGGAACTCGGCGTGGCGGTCGCGGGCGATGACCTGCGTGGCAGGGGTCGGAGTGAGGCCGAGCCGCTCGCACACGAAGGTCTCGACCTCCGGGTCGATGTTCGAGTATGTGCCCACGGCACCGGACAGCTTCCCGACCGCGACCACGGCGCGGGCCCTGACCATGCGTTCGCGCTCGCGGCGCAGCTGGAGCGCCCACAGGGCGAGCTTCGACCCGAACGTCGTGGGCTCGGCGTGCACCCCGTGGGTGCGACCGGCTATCGGCGTGTCGCGGAATTCGCGTGCGCGCGCCGCGATCGCCGCCTCGAGGTCGTCCAGGGCCTCGAGGAGCAGATCGACGGCGCGGACGAGGATGACCGACAGCGCGGTGTCGACGACGTCGCTCGACGTCAAGCCGTGATGGACCCACGCCCCGGCCGGCAACCCGACCCGGTCCTGGACGACGTCCACGAAGGCGGCGACGTCGTGGTCGGTGACGCGCTCGCGCTCCTCCACCGCGGCGACGTCGACCGATGCTCGGCTGCGGATCGCCTCGGCGTCGGCGGGTGGGATCACGCCGAGCTTCGCCCACGCTTCCACGGCGAGAAGCTCGACCTCGAGCCAGGTCGCAAGCCGCGCCTCGTCGGTGAACAGCTCGGCCATCTCGGGCAGGGCGTACCGACGGATCAAGCGGGCTCCTTCCCCATCGAGTCTACGGCCGCGGCCGCGATGTCGCGCCGGTACTGAACGCCCGGCCACGAGATGCGCGCCGCGGCTTCGTAGGCGCGGGCACGCGCCTCGGCCAGCGTCGGCGCGAGCGCGGTGACGTCGAGCACGCGCCCCCCGGCGGTCATGAGCCGGCCGTCAGCTTGTTTCGTCGCGGCGTGGAACACGGTGACACCCGGCAACTGCTCGGCGGCGTCGACGCCGTCGATGAAGTCGCCCTTGCGAGGAGACGCCGGGTACCCCTCGGTCGCGAGCACGACGGTCACGCAGGCATCGTCTCGGAACCGTGCGTCCAGTGCGGTGCGACCGGCGGCGGCGTCGTGACACAGCTGCCCGAAGTCGCTCGCGAGGCGTGGCACCACGGCCTGGACCTCCGGGTCGCCGAAGCGCACGTTGTACTCGAGCACCTTGAGCCCTTCCGGCGTGAGCATGAGCCCGGCGTAGAGCACGCCGTGGTAACGGATGTCTCGCGCCGCGAGCGCGTGGAGCGTCGGTCCGACGGCGCGCTCCATCACCTCGGCCACGACGTCAGGACCGGCAATCGGGACAGGTGAATACGCCCCCATCCCGCCGGTATTCGGCCCGCGGTCACCGTCGCCGATGCGCTTGAAGTCCTGCGCCGGCGCCAGCGGCAAACCCTCCGTGGTGCCGTTGCAGACGACGAGCAGGGACAGCTCCGGTCCCGTGAGGCCTTCTTCGATCACGATGGTGCGCCCGGCGTCACCGAAGGCTCGTCCGGAAAGGTCGGCTCGCACGGCCTCTCGCGCCTCCTCGACCGACTCGGTGACGATCACGCCCTTGCCGGCCGCCAGACCGTCGGTCTTCACGACGTAGAAACCGGGCAGCCGTTCGAGAAACGCGAGCGCCTCTTCCTCCTGGTCGGCCGTGAAGGCGGCGTGGCGCGCCGTCGGCACCCCCGCCTCCGCCAGCACTGACTTCATCCACGCCTTCGAGCCTTCGAGACGGGCGCCGTCAGCACCGGGGCCGAAGACGAGCGTCCCGTGGGCGCGCACCGCGTCGGCGACCCCGTGCACGAGTGGCTCCTCCGGGCTCACGACGACGAGGTCGGGTGCGATCTCGGCCGTGAGCCGCGCCACCGCGGCGGGGTCGTTGGCGTCGACGGGAACACACCGTTTGCCCATCGCCGCGATGCCCGGGTTACCAGGGGCGGCCACGACATCATCGACCGACGCCGAGTTCTCGAGCGCCCACGCCAGCGCGTGGGCGCGACCGTCGGCGCCGAGAACGAGAACGCGCACTGCGACGTCAGGCGGCGCGCGGCAGCACGACGGTCTGCTCGCGACCGGGACCGACGGACACGAACGTCACCGGCACCCCGGCCATCTCCTCGATCAACCGCACGTACGCGCGCGCCGCGTCGGGCAGATCCTCGATGCGGCCGGCGCCGTCGATCTCCGAGCCCCAGCCGGGCAACGTCTCGTACACCGGGCGCACCTTGTGCAACACCGACTGGTGGTACGGCACGTGCTCGTAGCGGGTGCCGTCGTCGCCCTCGTAGGCGACGCAGACCTTGAGCTGGTCGAAGGGAGAGAGCACATCGAGCTTGGTGATCGCGATCTCCGTGCACGAGTTGAGGTGCACGGCGTAGCGGAGCATCACGGCGTCGAGCCAGCCCGGTCGCCGCCGCCGCCCGGTGTTCGTGCCGTACTCGCCGCCGCGATCGACGAGCATGTCGCCGACGGGATCGCCTTCCGGCAGCTCGGTCGGGAACGGGCCGCTGCCGACCCGCGTGACGTACGCCTTCGTGATCCCGACGATCCGGTCGATCGCGCGCGGTCCCACCCCCGATCCGGTGCACGCGCCCCCCGAAACGGGGTTGCTGGAGGTGACGAACGGATACGTGCCGTGGTCGAGGTCGAGGTACGTCGCCTGCGCACCCTCGAAGAGCACGCGCTGGCCGGCGTCGAGCGCTTCGTGGATGAGGTGCACGGTGTCGGCGATGAGCGGCTCGAGACGCGGCGCCAGCCCGAGGTACCGGTCGCAGATCTCGCCGGCGTCGAGCGGGAGCCGGTTGTAGACCTTGGCCAGCACACCGTTCTTCTCCCGCAGGACGAGGTCGAGCTTCTGGCGGAAGATCTTCGGGTCCAGGAGGTCCTGCACGCGCAGCCCGACCCGCAACGCCTTGTCGGCGTACGCGGGGCCGATGCCGCGCTTGGTCGTCCCGAGCTTGTTCTTGCCCAGGTACCGCTCGGTGACGCGGTCGAGCTCCTGGTGGTACGGCATGATCAGATGCGCGTTGCCCGACACACGCAGGCGGCTGGCGTCGATGCCCTTCGCTGCGAGCATGTCGAGCTCCTCGACGAGCACGGCCGGCTCGACGACGACACCGTTGCCGATGATGGGCGTCACGTAGTCGTAGAGGATCCCGCTGGGAACGAGCTGCAGCGCGAACACTTCGCCGTCGACGACGATCGTGTGGCCGGCGTTGTGCCCGCCCTGGTAGCGGACGACCAGCTCGCTCTCTTTGGCGAGGTAGTCGGTGAACCGGCCCTTGCCCTCGTCGCCCCATTGGGTCCCGACGATCACCGTGCCGGGCACGGAGTCCCCGCAACGCTCTGGCAACGGGTCGCGAACGCGATCACGTTGACGAGATCGTACTAGCAATTTCTACGCCGCCACCGGCGCCTTGCGGCGGCAGGCGACGAGGTAGGCAGCCCGCACGGCGAGCGACCGGCGCATCTCCTCGAGGATCTCGCCGATGAACTCACGGCGGTACGTCTCGTCGGTTTGCGCGGTGACGGCGAAGTAGAGCCCGGAAAACACCGTGAGGAAGCCCGTCACGCGCAGCAGCTCCTCGGTGATCACCATGTGCCGGCCCCAAAGGTCGAGGCTGGCGAGCACGTGCGGTGTGGCGTTCACGAACCCCCTCGCGACAGGTTCGGTCACGACGAGGCCTCCGAACACGAACAGAAAGACGAACACCATCGCCGAGACCAGCGCCACCTGCAGAAACTGGCTGTACAGCACGACGAGCGCCACGTTGACCCACTGACGCCGCGTCATCGGCGGCGGGTGGATCTCCTGGTCAGAGGGAAGCTCGTGTAGGAGCTCGGCCGCGGGTGTGCCCTCGACGCGACTTGCGGCGACTTCCCATCTCTCGGGTTTGGACAATTCACTGATCTGGCCCCGCAGCCGGATGACCGAAAACCCAACGCCGATGAGGACGAAGAGGCCGAGCACGATCCAGTAGTAAGGGCCGTGCAACGAGCGCGTGATCTGCCACGCCTCGTTCTGCAGAAAGATGAACGTGATGAATAGGATCAACAGCGGGAGCGCACGCACGAGCAGGCTCACCACCTGCTCGAGCGCTCGGATGGTCCGGGCACCGGCCCACCGGGTCATGGGTACGACCCCGAAGCTCGTCCCGAGGTAGATCACGATCAGCAGTCCGGCGTTGCTCGCCGCCGTGACGAGCGCCGAGCGCCACTGCCCGCCGAATACGAGCGGGATCGCGGGCGGCGCGAGAACGAATACCGCGACCTCGAACGCGCCGATGCGTTCGGGGCGGGCGAGGAGAGGCCGGCGGCGGATGCGGTTCGCCAACATCCATGCGCCGACCAGGATCGCGAGGCCGGAGGCGACGGCCACGACATCGAGCCAGATCGGGAAGTCGCGGCTGGGGGCGTTCGCGACCTCGAACACGAAGATCACGGTCAGCAACGGGACGGCGCGAGTCAGCACGTCCTCGGTCGGGCTGTAGTCGGCGATGAAATGCGGGAGGCCCCGCTTCAGGAACCACCGCTCGGTGGCGAGAATCGCCTCGTCGGAGTCGGTCGCCGCCCCGCTCACGACCTCAGTCTCACCCGCGCCGGCGCGCCCGGCGTGGATCGCAGCTATTCGCGAAGGTCGTCGTCCTCGACCGGCACCGGCTGAGCCTGCTCCAACGCGTCGGCCTCGGGCGCCTCGGGGTCGTCGGTCACCCGATCGAGCTCGAGCTCGTCGTCCTCGTCTGTGGGAAAGGCGTCGCGTTCCTGGTCGAGCGCGTCCGCTTCCGGCACCTCACGTTCCACGTCCTAAGGCCTACCCGGTTTCCCCCCTGCCGACAAACCGTGGAACCGGGGGCAAGCCGGCGGTGTAGAGCGCACATGAGAACTGCGACGCGGCTTGTCTGCACATCCCAGAGGTCCGTCGCATCCAGAAGCATGCCCGCGAGCGCGTCCTTTTCCAGCCACACCTCGACGTACACCGGTTGGTCGGCCCACACGGCCCGACGGTAGGTCTGGGCCGTCCGGTAGAGCGCGTGCTCGACCGAGTCGAAGCTCTGGGACTTTCGCATCCAGCGGGTGTTGTCGGCGATCCATTGGAACGGGATCACGCCCTCGCGCCGCATCGCCACGAGCAGGCGCACGACAGTCTTCTTGTACTCGCCCTCGGTCTTGGCGATGACCCCCTTTCGCTCACCCGCCTAGAAGACCTGCCGGACGGTGGCGGGATGCTCCGAAGCGACCACCCGAAGCAGGGCGGAGCGGACCTCCACCATCTCGGCGGACGTTCGCCGTGTCGCTCTTGGGGACCTAGGGCCATAAACCGCGGTGTTGGCCATCGCTCCCCCCGTTCGGGCACGGATGGGACGGGGGAAGCAGAGGAAGTACCCCATATTGTAGCAAACGTATGTTCGATGTCGAGCAGCGGGTGGAGGGTCAGACGCGCGCGGGCTCGCCCTTGGTGAAGACGAGCCCGTCGGGCGAGGCGTCGACGACGATCGTGTCGCCGTCGTGGAACTCGCCTTCGAGGAGCTTGAGGGCGATCGGGTCGGCAACCTCACGCTGGAGGACTCGCTTCAGCGGCCGAGCCCCGAAGTCGGGGTCGTAGCCCACCCGTGCGAGGTGCGCCCGCGCCTCGTCGGTCAGCTCCAGGCGCAGGTTGCGCTCTGCGAGCCGCGCCTCGAGCCGCTTGAGCTGGAGCCCGACGATCTGCTCGATGTGGCGCTCATCGAGACGGTGGAACACCACGATCTCGTCGATGCGGTTCAGGAACTCGGGCTTGAAGTGGGCGCGCATCGCCGCCAGCACTGCGGCCTCGTCGGCGCCGCCGAGGTTGCTCGTCATGATGAGCACGGTGTTGGTGAAGTCGACGGTGCGGCCCTGGCCGTCGGTCAAGCGGCCGTCGTCCATGATCTGGAGCAGCACGTTGAACACGTCGGGGTGTGCCTTCTCAATCTCGTCGAGCAACACGACCGCGTACGGGCGGCGACGCACGGCCTCGGTGAGCTGGCCGCCTTCCTCGTAGCCCACGTAGCCCGGCGGCGCGCCGACCAGGCGCGACACGTTGTGCTTCTCCTGGTACTCGGACATGTCGATGCGAACCATGGCCCGCTCGTCGTCGAAGAGGAAGTCGGCGAGCGTGCGCGCCAGCTCCGTCTTCCCGACACCCGTCGGGCCGAGGAACAGGAACGAGCCGATCGGCTTGTTCGGGTCGGACAGGCCCGCACGCGAGCGCCGGATCGCGTTCGCGACCGCGCTGACGGCGTCGTCCTGACCGATGACCCGCTCGTGCAGCACCTCCTCGAGGCGCACGAGCTTGGCCATCTCGCCCTCCATCAGGCGCGTCACCGGAATGCCCGTCCACTTCGAGACGATCTCGGCGACGTCCTCCTCGTCGACCTCCTCCTTGAGCATCTGCTGCTCGCCCTGGAGCTCGTCGAGCTGAGCCGTCTTCGCTTCGATCTCGGCCTCGAGATCGCGCATCGTGCCGTAGCGCAGCTGCGCCGCCCGCTCGAGGTCGCCCTCGCGCTCGGCTCGCTCTGCTTCGGTGCGGGCCGCCTCGAGCTGCTCCTTGAGGTCGCGGATCTCGGTGATGGCGCGCTTCTCGTTCTCCCAGTGCGCGACCATCGCCGACCGCTTCTCGTTCAGCTCGGCCAGCTCCGCCTCGATCGCCTCGAGTCGCTGCTTGGAGGCGGCGTCGGTCTCCTTGGCCAGCGCCGCCTTCTCGATCTCGAGCTGGCGGATGCGGCGCTCCACCACGTCGACTTCGAAGGGCATGGAGTCGATCTCGATGCGCAGGCGCGACGCGGCTTCGTCGACGAGGTCGATGGCCTTGTCGGGGAGTTGGCGACCGGTGACGTAGCGGTTCGACAGCACCGCGGCAGCGACGAGCGCGGCGTCCTGGATGCGCACACCGTGGTGCACCTCGTAGCGCTCCTTGAGGCCGCGCAGGATCGCGATCGTGTCCTCGACCGTCGGCTCGCCCACGTAGACGGGCTGGAACCGGCGCTCGAGGGCGGCGTCCTTCTCGATGTGCTTGCGATACTCGTCGAGCGTTGTCGCGCCGATGAGCCGCAGTTCGCCGCGGGCAAGCATCGGCTTGATCATGTTGCCGGCATCGACCGCGCCCTCGGCGCCACCGGCGCCGACGATCGTGTGCAGCTCGTCGACGAACGTGATGATCTCGCCCTCGGCGTCGGCGATCTCCTTGAGCACGGCCTTGAACCGCTCCTCGAACTCACCGCGGTACTTGGAGCCGGCGACCATCGAACCGATGTCGAGCGCGACGATGCGCTTGTTGCGCAGGCCTTCGGGCACGTCACCCTCGACGATGCGGCGCGCGAGCCCCTCGACGATGGCGGTCTTGCCGACGCCGGGCTCGCCGATGAGGACCGGGTTGTTCTTCGTGCGGCGGCTCAACACCTGGATGACGCGGCGGATCTCCTCGTCGCGCCCGATGACCGGATCGAGCTTGCCCTTGCGCGCCTCCTCGGTGAGATCGCGGCCGAACCGCTCGAGGGCCTGGTACTGGTCCTCGGGGTTCTCGCTCGTCACCCGGTGGCTGCCGCGCACGTCCTTGAGCGCGTCGAGCACCGCCTCGCGGGTCATGCCGAGGCTGCGCAGCAGGTCACCGACGCCGCCGGACACCTCCGCCATTGCGAGCAGCACGTGCTCGGTGGAGAGGTAGTCGTCGTCGAGCTTGCTGCGCTCCTGGTCGGCGGCCTCGAGGATGCGGTAGGCGTCCTGCGACAACTGGGCCTGCTGGGCCGTCTGTCCGTAGACGTTGGGGAGGGCGTTCAGCGCATCGTCGACGCGGTCGCGCACGGTCTTGGCTGACACGCCGAGCCGCTCGAGCACGGGTAGCACGACGCCCTCGGGCTGGCTCACCAGCGCAGCCAGCAGGTGCTCCGGCGTCACCTGGCTGTGGTTCCGCTCGCGCGCCAGCGCTTGCGCCGCTTGGAGCGCCTCGCCGGTCTTGCGGGTGAATCGGTTGGGATCGACTGGCATACCGCTACCTCTGATTGGTCAACGCTCTGCCAAAGTTGACAACGACGCTATCAAGTTTATTCCGGAACACCCCGATTTCTGCTGGGCGCGTGGCATCTGGGCAAGTGTTAGCCTTCGCTTACAGAATGGGGGTCGGACGGAGACCGTCATGAAGGTCATCCACCACGTCGTCGACTTCACGTTCGTCGGCGACTTCAACCCGAAGATGGAGATCGTCGAGCTGCGGCCACCCGAGCGCTGGTCTGGAAGTGCGTCGGCGGGCACGATCCGTGGGCGGAGAATACGTTCCGCTTCGAGCTCGCCGACAACGACACCGGCGGAACCCGGCTGCGCTTCTGGCAGGACTACGCCACTGAGCGCGATGCCGACGCCTACGGCATCTACAACTACAACTGGGGCTACTACCTCGACAGCCTGCGGCTGTTCTGCGAGACGGGTATCGGCAAGCCGTTCGACGCCAGCGTGCAAGACTGACCGACGCGCTCAACGCCGCCGGACGTGCACGATCGCGTTGCTGACGGGCACGAGGTCGCGGCGGTACCTACGGTGGACGCGCTCTTCGGCCTCGGCGATTTCTCGGCGGGCCCGCTTCACGAGCTCGCGCAGCCGCTCGATCTCGTCCTCGGCCTCCTCGAGCGCGGCTTCGAGCTCGAGGATGTGCTTCACGCCCGCCAGGCCGACGCCCTCGTTGGTCAGCTCCTGAATGTGTTGGAGCAGCTCGATGTCGCGGTCGGAGTAGCGGCGGCTGCGGCCCTCAGTTCGCCTCGGCTCGATGAGGCCCTTGCGCTCGTAGATCCGCAGCGTCTGCGGGTGCACGCCCGCCAGCTCGGCGGCGACCGAGATGATGTAGAGCGCGCGCTCGTTCTCGTCCATCACGTTCACACTCCTAGATGCTCACGCGGGTT